>DASXKD010000395.1:0-3800 GCA_036497045.1 Streptosporangiaceae bacterium
GAACCCGTCGTCGGCCGCCCGGCGGAGCTGATCAGCCAGTTTGCCTAGTGCCTCGGGCCCGCCCGGCTCCGCCGCCAAGATGCCGATCCGCATGCGCTGTCTCCGTCCGCCCGCCGCCAGCTCGCCTGCCGGCCTGAGACCTGATCCTCCCGGCCGGATACCGCTATCCGCAAGCCGCTGCGATCTCCGGCCCAGGCGTCACAGCCAGGCTCGACCTGACGCCCTCACTCCAGTTCGCCGATGGGTCAGCGCCGCGCGGCAAGGGGGAGTCCGACGGCGATCCCGGCCAGGGCAGCTGCCAGGATCGCGATTCCCAGCTGGGTCAGGTGCACGCGGTCGAGCGAGACGCCCGCGACGGTCACGGCGAAGCTGATGATCGCCCACCATGCGAGCACGAAGCGGATGGCCGCGAATCCCGCCTGCCCGGCGATCCGCGCGCCCAGCGCACTGGCTGCCACCGTTACCAGGACCGTGACGATGAGCGTCACCGGATACCCGGCCGGGAACTTAATCGACGCGCCCGACCCTCGAATGCCGGTGGTAAGCAGGAAGGAAACCGCGGGGGCGGCGAGCACCAGCAGCGTGGCCACGGTGACCCGGGCGAACACGATCGCGCCTGACCCGCCGGCAGCCCGGGTCCGGGAATCCAGGTCCGTCATCGGATTGTCCTTCCTCGGCATCGCTCAGGCTGTCCCATTCCACGGTGACCTACAACGGGCACCTGGGCAACAAGGGATCCCGGATCCGGATCCGCAGCCGGGGGAAAGCAGTTGAACTGATCACCCCGCGCACGGAATCGGCGTCCGAGGTGACAGTCATGATGAAGGTCACAGGCCCGCAGAATCGGCTGCTTTCCAACGTTCAGTGAGCGCCTGTCCGGTGCCCAGAACCGAACATTGCCGGCTGTAACACCGCTCACCACAGGCGGGCCAGGTTTCCGGAGCCTCCTCCCAACGGGAGATGGCGGACTCCAGCAGGCGGTGTCCCAAGCCCATCGCCCGAACAGGCGCCAGTGCCAACCGAATCTACGTCGAGGCATATCCGCCCGGTCACGGTGGTGAGCCAGTCGCGCAGATCCTGGTTAGTGTTCGAGGCTGGCGCGCTCGCGCAGGAGGGCCAGGAAGGCGCTGGCGGCCGGTGTGTGGCGGTGGTCGGCGCGCCATACCACGCCGACGGTCCGGTCGACGGCTGGCAACGCCGGGCGCACAGCGACTGCTCGCGGAGGCGGGTCGCTCACGGCCGAAGCGGGCACGAACGCCACCCCGAGGCCCTCGCTCACGAGCGCGAGCAGGCGGTCGTGGCTGCTGGTCTGGAAACCCACACGGGGCACGAACCCGGCCCGCTCGGTGGCCCGCTCCGAGACGGCCCGCAGGCCGGTGCCCGGCTTGAAGAAGACGAACGTCTCGCCCCGGAGCTGCCGCACATCGACGGTCTCCAGCGCGGCCAGGCGGTGGGCGGCCGGCATCGCCACGAGCACCGGCTCGCGGACCAGCGGGGCAACCTCGAGGCCTGCGGGCCGCTCGACATCGAGCGCGGCGATCGCCAGGTCGATCTCGCCTCGCGCGGTCATCGTGAGCATGTCGCGGGTGGAGTCCTCGCGCAGCGACACGTCGACCCCGGGATAGGCAGCGTGAAACGCGGCGATCAGCCGGGGCAGGTCCAGCCCGGCGAGTGCCTGCATGGCACCGAGCACCAGCCGTCCGGTGGCAAGGCCCTTGAGGGCGGCGATCTCCTCGCGCGCGGCGTCCATCTCCGCCAGGGCGCGGCGAGCCCGCAGGAGGAAAATCTCTCCCGCCTCGGTCAAGCGCACCCCGTTGCGTGAGCGCTCGAACAACTCGACGCCAAGCTCCTTCTCCAGGAGCTTGATCTGGTGCGAGAGCGCGGGCTGGGCCACCGGGACCGCTGCCGCCGCCCGGGTGAAATGCCGGTGGGTCGCGACGGCGACGGTATAGCGCAGTTGCCGGAGTTCCATATCGATTCGCGATCGAAGCCAGTGTAATTATGTCTTGGACAGCTTATCGCCTCCTCCAGGAAGCTGGGCTTAGGCCCGATCAGGGACTCGCGCGAAAGAGGAAGTCATGACCCACATCAGCTACGTCGACCCCGCCACCGTCACCGATCCCGAGCTCGTGGCGATCATGCAGCGTGCGCGCCTGTTCGGCACGCCGCGACCGGAGAGCCAGGCGATCCGGCTGCACAACCCGCCGGTGATGAAGGCGTTCAACAACGCCTGGGAGGCCTTCTTCCGCCAGGGCGTGACCGACCATGCGATCAAAGAGCTGTGCCGGCTCTACATCGCCAAGTCCGTCGAGTGCCAGTACTGCGGCGGCCAGCGTTCTGTGCTGGCCAGGGAGCAGGGCGCCACGGAGTCGCAGGTCGACGACATCCTGAACTTCGAATCGTCGGAGCGCTTCGATGACCGCGAGCGCACCGCGCTGTCCTGGGCGATGGCCATCGCCTGGGATCCGAGCCTCGCCGACGACGAGCTCTGGAGCCGGCTGCACGAGCACTTCACCGAGCCGCAGCTCATCGAACTCGGGCACTTCATCGCGCTGACGCTCGGCCAGCAGCGCTTCCTGAAGACCGTCGGCGTCCGCCACGGCGAGGTCCTCGCCGACACCGACGCCGGCCTCGCACCCGAGGAAGCGGTCCGGCTGCACGCCGCCCAGCGTCTCGCGGCAACCCCGTGACGTACCACATCGCCCGCGCCGCCGGGCGGCAGTGGACCGAATCCGCCGCCATCCCGGGGTTGCGGCACGCCACCCTCATCAACGCAGCCGGCGGGGCCAGTCATCTGGAGGTCCGGCTGTACGAGTTGCGCGCCGGCGCCACCATCCCCGCCCACCGCCATCCCTTCGAAGAATCCTGGTACGTGTTCTCCGGCCAGGGGCAGCGTACCGTGGCGGGCCTGACCTACCAGGTGGCCGCCGGGGACTACGGCTTCTCCCCGGTCGGCGTCGGCCACGCGCTTGCTGCCGCTGACGAGGACTTGTCCTGGCTGTCGGTACGAGCGCCCAAGCCGCCTGCGTTCCGCGGTGCGGCGATCAGCCTGCCCGCCGCCGGCGTCGCCGGCGAGGACCTCGGGCGGCCATCAGAAACCGATCCCCGGCATCGCTTCGCGGGTCATTTCGAGGTCACCGACCTGGCACCGCCCGCCCAGCTGTCCATGCCCGGGTACCACGGCCCCAAGATCAGGAATATCTCTGTGCACATGCTGGTCGACCGGCTGCTCGGCGCGCAGCATCACACCCTGTTCGTGGCCCGGATCGCTTCCCGGGCCGGTCACGGGCAGGCGGCCAGCGAGCACTACCACCCGTTCGAGGAGATCTACTACTTCCTGTCCGGCGGCCTGCGCGGAACGCTGGATGGCGACGAGGTCGAGGTGGCCGCCGGGGACCTGCTCTGGGCAGGCGTCGATACCACCCACGGCTTCGTCAACGAGCGCGACGAGCCGGCCACCTGGCTCGAGGCGCAGTCGCCAGTGCCACCCGATTCCGAGGCGTTCTTCTTCCCCGACGACTGGCGCACTCTAGCACCGTCACCTGGGGATCACGCGGGCTCGGAGTCAGGGTCATGAGTCTTGTCTCTTTCGGTCAACAGTGGATCGCCTGCTTCCCGGCGGTACCCCCGACGCTAAAGGCCGACCGGCGCGTGCCAAAGGTATGCTCCTGACCAGTGATGGTCAGAAACCGACACGTTGTCCCCGAACGCATCCCCGACGTTGCCTTCGCCGCCCCGGTCGGCACGCCCGCCGGGGTGGAAGTACTGTCCCTGGCCGAGCTGCGCTCCCGCCCCCACCC
>DASXKD010000396.1:0-9603 GCA_036497045.1 Streptosporangiaceae bacterium
GCGACGCAGGCGAAGCCACGGACGAGAGCGGCGACGGGCGCGGTCAGCGGCACGCCTCCTCGGCCAGCCGTGGCGACAGCGCGCCCGGTGGTGCGCTGGCCTCCGACGAGGCGCTCGCCGCGCTCCGCGACAAGCTGTCCGGCCAGAGCTAGCAACGGCCGGTAAAGCCCGGGCCCGGCATTGCCGGGCCCGGGCTTTGGCTGTTATGCCCTAGCCTGGCTGGCATGTCTTCGCTCAGAGTCGGGCTCACCGGCGGGATCGGTGCGGGCAAGAGCGAGGTGTCCCGGCGGCTGGAGTCCTACGGTGCCGTCGTGATCGATGCCGACCTGCTGGCACGGCAGGTCGTGGCGCCCGGCACACCCGGGCTGGCCCAGGTGGTCGAGGCCTTCGGCCAGGAGGTGCTCGGCCCCGACGGCGCCCTGGACCGGGAACGGCTGGGCGAGATCGTCTTCGCCGACACGTCGCTGCGCGGCAAGCTGAACGGCATCATCCATCCCCTGGTTGGCGCGCGGATGCGCGAACTGGAGGAGGCGGCGGACGAGGCGGCGATCGTGGTCCATGACATCCCGCTGCTTGCCGAGAATCATCTCCAGGACGGCTTCGACGAGGTCGTGGTGGTGGATGTGCCGCCCCGCGTGCAGGCCGAACGGCTGGTCAAGGAGCGCGGCATGACCCCCGAGCAGGCCGAGGCCCGGATGCGAGCCCAGGCCAGCAGGCAGGACCGGCTTGAGATCGCCACGATCGTGCTGGACAACTCCGGCTCGCTGGCCGAGCTTGACCGTGAGATCGGCGACCTGTGGACCGAACTGCGCCGCCGGGCCAAGCGCATGGCGGTCAACGAGGACGACGCCTCCGCCGGATAACCCGCCGGTTCTGTCCGAGCCCCGGCTTACAGTGGAACCGGCGTGCCTCGATTTCCGCCAAGGAACAACCCCCCACCCGGGATGCGTTTCGTAGGGGCGGCGCGCCAGGGCGGCGGCGGGCCGGGAAGGAGCGTTCGGTGCGGCCGGTAAGCGATCTTAAGCGGAGGGTGGCGCCCTTCGAGGTGATCACCGACATGGTCCCCGCCGGTGACCAGCCGCGTGCCATCGCGGAGATGGATCAGCGCCTGCAGTCGGGCGCCAAGGACACCGTGCTGCTCGGCGCCACCGGGACGGGCAAGACCGCCACCGTCGCCTGGCTGGCCGAGCGGCTGCAGCGGCCCACGCTGGTCATGCTCCCCAACAAGACCCTGGCCGCCCAGTTCGCCAACGAACTGCGGGAGATGCTGCCCCACAACGCGGTCGAGTACTTCGTCTCTTACTACGACTACTACCAGCCGGAAGCGTACGTTCCGCAGACCGACACCTACATCGAGAAGGACTCCTCGATCAACGACGAGGTGGACCGGCTGCGGCACTCGGCCACCAACTCGCTGCTGACCCGCCGGGACACGATCGTGGTGGCCTCGGTCTCCTGCATCTACGGCCTCGGCACCCCGCAGGAGTACGTGGACCGGATGCTCCCGCTGCGCCTGGGGACCACGGTGGAGCGGGACATACTACTGCGCAAGCTGGTGGGCATGCAGTACACCCGCAACGACCTCGCCTTCACCCGGGGGACCTTCCGGGTCCGCGGCGACACCATCGAGATCATCCCGGTCTATGAGGAACTCGCCGTCCGGATCGAGATGTTCGGTGACGAGATCGAGCGGCTGATGACGCTGCACCCGCTCACCGGCGAGGTGATCAGCGAGGACGAAGAGCTTTATGTGTTCCCGGCGTCCCACTACGTAGCCGGCCCCGAGCGCATGGAACGGGCGATCGCCGGGATCGAGGCGGAACTCGCCGACCGCCTCGCCGAACTGGAGCAGGCGGGCAAGCTGCTCGAGGCCCAGCGGCTCCGGATGCGGACCACCTACGACATCGAGATGCTCCGCCAGGTGGGGTCCTGCTCGGGGATCGAGAACTACTCGCGGCACATCGACGGCCGCGAGGTCGGCAGCCCGCCGAACACCCTGCTCGACTACTTCCCCGAGGACTTCCTGCTGGTCGTCGACGAGTCACACAACACCGTGCCGCAGATCGGCGCGATGTACGAGGGTGACGTGTCGCGGAAGAGGGTCCTGGTCGAGCACGGGTTCCGGTTGCCGAGCGCGATCGACAACCGGCCGCTGACGTGGGACGAATTCTGCGACCGGATCGGGCAGACGATCTACCTGTCGGCCACACCGGGCCCGTACGAGCTGCAGCGCACCGGCGGCGAGGTGACCGAGCAGGTGATCAGGCCCACCGGCCTGCTGGACCCCGAGGTGCTCATCAAGCCGACCAAGGGCCAGATCGACGAGCTGGTGCACCAGATCAGGGAGCGGGCCGAGCGCTCCGAGCGGGTGCTGGTGACCACGCTGACCAAGAAGATGGCCGAGGACCTCACCGACTACCTGCTTGAACTGGGTATCCGCGCCCGGTACCTGCACAGCGAGGTGGATACGCTCCGCCGGGTGGAACTCCTGCGCGAGCTGAGGCTCGGCGAGTACGACGTGCTGGTCGGCATCAACCTGCTCCGTGAGGGCCTGGACCTGCCCGAAGTGTCCCTGGTATCGATTCTCGACGCGGACAAGGAAGGCTTCCTGCGCTCCGGCACGTCGCTGATCCAGACCATCGGCCGGGCGGCGCGGAACGTGTCGGGCCAGGTGCATATGTATGCCGACAAGGTCACCCCGTCGATGCAGCGTGCCATCGACGAGACCAACCGGCGGCGGGACAAGCAGATCGCCTACAACACCGAGCACGGCATCGACCCCACGCCGCTGCGCAAGCGCATCGCTGACATCCTCGACCAGCTCATCCGGGAGGACGCCGACACCGAGCAGCTCCTCGGCGGCGGCGGGCGGCAGCAGAGCCGGGGCAAGGCACCGGTGCCCGGGCTGTCCTCGCGGGCCCGCCAGGCGGCCGACCGGGCAGCGGGCGACCGGGCGGCGGGCGGCGCCGCGGCCGGCGGCAGCGAGGCCCGCGGCGACCTGATCGCGCTGATCGGTGAGCTGACCGAGCAGATGCACGCCGCCGCTGCGGAGCTGCAGTTCGAGGTCGCCGCCCGGATCAGGGACGAGATCAGGGACCTGAAACACGAGCTGCGCGGAATGCAGGCCGCCGGGGTATGACGCAGGCGCGCTCGACCTGGGTGGTGTTCGACTACGGCGGCGTGATCTGCACGCCCCAGCCCGACGAGGACGTGGCGTTGCTGGCTGCCGCCGCAGGAGGCGTGCCGGTGCCGGACTTCCAGGGCGCTTACTGGGCCTACCGGCTCAGCTGGGACCGCGCTGAGCTGGACGGCACGACCTACTGGCACAAGGTGGCCGCCGCCCTCGGCATCTCGTTCTCCCTGTCCCAGATAGCGGAGCTGACCCGCCTGGACATCGCGTCCTGGCTGCACCTGTGCGGCGGCACGGTCGCGCTCATCGAGGACCTCGTGGGCGCCGGGTACCCGCTGGCGCTGCTGTCCAACGCGCCCGCCGAGGTCGCCGAGGTGGTGGCGGACCTGCCGGTGGCCCGCGCCTTCTCCCATCGTGCCTTCAGTTGCTTCCTTGGCGCGGCCAAGCCCGAGCCGGAGTGTTACCAGGCCGTCCTGGGCATGCTCGGCGCCCGGGCGGCCGACGTCATCTTCATCGACGACCGGCCGGATAACGTCGCCGCAGCGGCCGGCCTGGGCATCCGTAGCGTGCACTTCAGCACGCCGGCACAGGCGCGTACCGCACTGGCCGCGCATGGCGTGACCGCCACGCCGCGGGGCTGACCCCCAAGAGCCGCAGCGTGGCCCGGTTGGGTGAGAGCCATGCGGCCGCCAGGAGTCTGTATCACGATGCGCGGGTGACGACACTCAATATGCGTCATTTCGTGGTTAACGTCACACACCCATTCTGACCTGCGGCGGAATCGCCCAATGCGGTGGCAGCGGGGGCAAACGCTTAGCTGGCTGGCTTGCCTTCTCATCAGCGGCGTAGGGTCGGAGATGTGTTGGTCAGCATGGTGGCTGCGCTGGTGGCTGCCCTGTGCTATGGCATCGCCGCGGTCATGCAGGCGATGGCGGTACAGGCGGCCAGCCGGCGCACAGCCAACTCAGCGCACAAATCACGGCTGGGCACGGTGGACCCGGGCCTGGTCGTGCGCATGCTGCACCAATGGCCGTTCATCGCGAGCCTCGGCCTTGACCTCATCGGCTTCGTCGCCCAGCTGGTAGCGCTGCGGGAATTGCCGCTGTTCGCCGCGCAGGCGATCATCGCCGGCAACCTGGCCGTGACCGCAGTGTTCGCCGCGTGGCTGATGCATCTCGAGCTGGCCTGGCGGGAGTGGCTGGCCGTGGGCGGTGTGATCCTGGGCGTGGGCATGCTCGGCTCTTCCGCGGGCCCGCACGCCGTCACCGGCGTGAGCCCCCAGTTCAAGCTTGCCCTCATCGTCGCGGTGGCGGGCATCGCCGCCGCGGGCATCGCCGCGTCCCGGCTGCGCGGGCCCGCCCGCACTCCGGTGCTCGGCGCGATCGCCGGCCTGGGTTACGGGGTCCTTGCGGTGGCCGCCCGGGTGCTCCCCGGGTTTTCGCCCCACCAGCTGATCAGGGACCCGGCCGCCTATGCGCTGGCTGCCGCGGGCATCGTCTCGTTCATGCTTTACGCCACCGCGCTGGAAGGTGGCAGCGTCACCGTGGCCACGGCCGCCGTGGTACTCGCGGAAACCACGCCGCCGGCCGTGGTCGGTGTGATGTTCCTCGGTGACCACACCCGCCCCGGCCTGGGCGGGGTCGCGGTGCTTGGGTTCAGCCTCGCCATCGTCTGCGCGGTCGCCCTGGCCCGGTTCGGGGAAACCGACGAACAGGGCCTCACCGCGGCGCAGCGCCGGGTCAGGCAGGCGGCCGACAGCGAGCCGACCCCGCACACCCTGTGACCGGCTGGCTCCGACACCGGACCAGCCCGGTCGGCGGCGCTTTAGCCGATTGTGATCGCCGGCTGATATTCTGATGGCCCGTGGACGGGTGGCTTCTCCGCCTCGGACTGACCACGGGAGTCTTCCTTTGGAAGCATCACGCCTGACGCTCACCAAGCACCTTTTCGTCACCGGGGGAGTCGCCTCCAGCCTTGGTAAGGGCCTCACCGCCTCGAGCCTTGGACGGCTGCTCAAGGCCCGCGGGCTCGGGGTGACCATGCAGAAGCTCGATCCGTACCTGAACGTGGATCCGGGCACCATGAACCCGTTCCAGCACGGGGAGGTGTTCGTCACCGACGACGGCACCGAGACAGACCTGGACGTCGGCCACTACGAGCGGTTCCTTGACACCGAACTGTCGGGCAGCGCGAACGTCACCACCGGGCAGATCTACTCCAGCGTGATCGCCAAGGAGCGGCGCGGGGACTACCTGGGTGACACGGTCCAGGTGATCCCGCACATCACCAACGAGATCAAGACCCGCATCCTGGCGATGGGCGGCCCTGGTGTACATGTGGTGATCACCGAGGTGGGCGGCACCGTCGGCGACATCGAGTCACTGCCGTTCCTGGAGGCGATCCGGCAGATCCGGCACGAGATCGGCCGGGACCGGTGCTTCTTCCTGCACGTCTCGCTGCTGCCGTACATCGTGCCGTCGGGGGAGCTGAAGACCAAGCCGACGCAGCACTCGGTCGCCGCGCTGCGCAGCATCGGCATCCAGCCGGACGCCATCGTCTGCCGCGCGGACCGGGAGATCAGCAGCGGCCTGAAGCGCAAGATCAGCCTGATGTGCGACGTGGACGAGGAGGCGGTGGTCGCCGCCGCCGACGCGCCCTCGATCTATGACATCCCCAAGGTGCTGCACGCCGAGGGCCTGGACGCCTACGTGGTGCGCCGCCTGGGGCTGCCGTTCCACGACGTGGACTGGAGCGACTGGGACGAGCTGCTGCGCCGGGCGCACCGGCCAGCCAGGAGCGTCACCATCGCCCTGGTGGGCAAGTACGTGGACCTGCCCGACGCCTACCTTTCCCCGGCCGAGGCGCTGCGGGCGGGCGGGTTCGCCAATGACGCCCGGGTCAACATCCGCTGGGTGCCCAGCGACGACTGCCAGACCCCCGAGGGCGCGGCGCGCGCGCTCGACGGCGTGGACGGGGTGCTGGTCCCCGGCGGCTTCGGGGTGCGCGGCATCGAGGGGAAGATCGGTGCGGTCACCCACGCCCGCACCCACCAGATCCCGCTGCTCGGCCTGTGCCTGGGCCTGCAGTGCGTGGCAATCGAGGTGGCGCGGAACCTGGCCGGCCTGGAGGGCGCGAACAGCACGGAGTTCGACCCGGACACCCCGTACCCGGTGATCGCGACCATGGCCGACCAGCAGGACGTGGTGGCCGGGGAACGGGACATGGGCGGCACCATGCGCCTGGGGCTGTATCCCGCGGTACTCGCCGAGGGTTCGCTGGTACGGAAGCTGTACGGGGCCGAGGAGGTCTCCGAACGGCACCGGCACCGGTACGAGGTGAACAACGCCTACCGCGACGCCTTGGAGGAGGCCGGCCTGCGGTGCTCGGGGCTGTCGCCGGACGGCCGGCTGGTCGAGTTCGTGGAACTGCCCAGGGACGTCCACCCCTACCTGGTCGCAACCCAGGCCCACCCCGAGTTCCTCTCCCGGCCCACCCGGGCGCATCCGTTGTTCACCGGGCTCGTCGCCGCCGCTCTCGAGCACTCCAGGACGGTCCGCACCGCGCCGGCCGCGAGCGCGCACCGCGCTGCGGCGAGCGCGTGACCGCGGAACTGCCCGAACCGGAGCTTCGTGACACCGAGTGGCACTGGCGGGTGAAGGGCCGGCCGCGGCGGGCCAGGGGTGCCCTTGTGGTGCTGCGGACCGACCAGGTCCGGATGCCCGACGGGGACGTGGCACCACGGGATGTGGTGGAGCACCCAGGGGCTGTGGCCGTCGTCGCGCTCGACGAAGCCGGCCAGGTGCTGCTCATCCGGCAGTACCGGCACCCGGCGGGGCATCTCCTCTGGGAGATCCCTGCGGGGCTGCGGGACGTGCCCGGCGAGCCGCCGCACCGCGCCGGTGCGCGGGAACTGCGCGAGGAGACCGGCTACACCGCCCGCACCTGGCACGTGCTCACCGACTGCTTCACCTCACCAGGCATCTCCACCGAGCGGGTCACCGTGTACCTGGCCCGGGGCCTGGCGGAGGTTCCGGAAGCCGAGCGGGGACCGCCGCTGCGGCACGAGGAGGCGTACCTGGAGCCCGCCTGGGTGCCCCTGGAGCAGGCGGTGCAGCTATTCCTGGCCGGTGAACTGCACAATGGTGTGGCAGCGGTAGGTATCTTGGCCGCGTACGCCGCCCGTCAGGGCGGGTTCGCGATGCTCAGGAAAGCCGGGGCAGGCGAAGGCTGACGGCCGTGGGTTCCGTCAGCAACCGGACCGCCGGGCAGTGGCGCCCGGTGGCCGGGCGCGTGAGAAGGGGCTAGCGGCATGAAGGTTGGTGTTCCCAAGGAACTCAAGAACCACGAGTACCGGGTGGCGATCACGCCAGCGGGCGCGCACGAGCTTTCTCGCGCGGGCCATCAGGTGTTCATCGAAGAGGGCGCGGGAACCGGCTCGGCAATCCCTGATGCCGACTTCGTGGCCGCCGGGGCGTCCATCCTGCCCACCGCCGACGACGTGTGGGCCACCAGCGAACTGGTGCTCAAGGTCAAGGAACCGGTGCCCGAGGAGTACCACCGGATGCGCAAGGGCCAGGTGCTGTTCACCTACCTGCACCTGGCCGCGTCCCGCCAGGCCACCGACGCGCTCCTCGGATCCGGGATCACCTCGATCGCCTACGAGACGGTCCAGGCCAGCGACGGGTCGCTGCCGCTGCTCGCACCCATGTCGGAGGTCGCGGGCCGGATGGCACCGCAGGTCGGGGCGCACCACCTGCAGCGCGACGGCGGCGGCCGCGGCGTGCTCATGGGCGGGGTGTCCGGCGTCTACGCGGCCAAGGTGGTGGTCCTCGGGGCCGGCGTGTCCGGGATGAACGCGGCCGCGATCGCGCTCGGCATGCAGGCGGAGGTCCTGCTTGTGGACAAGAACATCGCCCGGCTGCGCTCGGCCGACGCCATCTACCAGGGGCACCTGCAGACGGTCGCGTCGAACACCTACGAGATCGAGCGCGCGGCGATCGATGCCGACCTGGTGATCGGGGCGGTGCTTGTGCCCGGCGCCAAGGCGCCGATGCTGATCTCCAACGCGCTGGTGGCCAGAATGAAGCCGGGCTCGGTGCTCGTGGACATCTCCATCGACCAGGGCGGCTGCTTCGAGGACTCGCACCCGACCACGCACGCCGAGCCGACATACCGGGTGCATGACTCGGTCTTTTACTGCGTGGCCAACATGCCGGGCGCGGTGCCGCACACCTCCACCTACGCGCTGACCAACGTCACGCTGCCGTTCGCACTGGAGCTGGCGAACCTGGGCTGGCGCGAGGCGCTGCGGTCCGATGCCGCACTGCTGCCCGGCCTGCACACGCACGAAGGGGCGCTGACCATCGAGCCGGTCGCCGACGCGCACGGGCTGCCCTGGACATCGCCGGAGCAGGTGCTGCGCTGACGGACGCGGGCCGGGATGGCGGTGGCGGTACCCGGCCGGGCCTGACGGTCGCGGTCGGCCGCTACCTTGACCACCTCACGGTGGAACGGGGCCTGGCCGCGCACACTCTGGCGGCGTACCGGCGGGATCTCGCCAGGTACGCAGAAGCGATGTCGGCCAGGGGCCGGGCCGACATCGGGGAGGTGACCGCGGCAGACGTCGCCGCCTTCCTGGCCGGGCTGCGCCGGGGAGAGGAAGGGCACCCGCCGCTGAAGGCGAGTTCCGCCGCCCGCGCCATGGCCGCGGTGCGCGGGCTGCACACCTTCGCGGCCGTCGAGGGCCTGGCCGCCGGGGACCCGGCCGGCCAGCTCCCGCCACCTGTCCCCGCGCGCAGGCTGCCCCGGGCGATCGGGATCGCCGAGGTGGAGCGGCTGCTCGATGCGGCGGCTCCCAGCGGCGGCGAAGGCGGCCCGCTGCAGCTGCGCGACCGTGCCCTGCTGGAACTGCTCTACAGCACCGGGGCCCGGATCTCCGAGGCGGTGGGCCTGGATGTGGACGACCTCGGCGGCCCCGCGCTGCGGCTGGCCGGCAAGGGCGGCAAGCACCGGATCGTCCCGGTCGGCAGTTACGCGGCGCAGGCCGTCGACGCCTACCTGGTCCGGGCGCGGCCCACGCTGGCGACCGCCGCGCGCCGGGCCCCGGCCAGCCCGGCGGTGTTCCTGAACGCCCGCGGCGGCAGGCTGAGCCGGCAGGGCGCGTGGGGCGTGCTCAAGGCCGCGGCGGACCGGGCGGGCCTGGCCGGGGTGTCACCGCACACGCTGCGCCACTCGTTCGCCACCCACCTGCTCGACGGCGGAGCCGATGTCCGCGTGGTGCAGGAACTGCTCGGCCACGCGTCGGTGACCACCACCCAGGTCTACACCCTGGTCACCGTGGACAAGCTGCGCGAGGTGTACGCGGCGGCCCACCCCAGGGCGTTCTGAGCGGCGTCACAGGCGGTACTGGCCCGGGGGGACGACCCCCCGGAACCCCCCGCTGGCCTCAGGCCCCGTTCCTCCGTCACGGGGCC
>DASXKD010000397.1:0-6080 GCA_036497045.1 Streptosporangiaceae bacterium
GTCACCGCGGGGGCCCGGATCGGTTCCGTCCGGGTGTCCGTCCCGCGGGCGGCTGCCTCGTCGCACGTCATCCAGGCCACCACGAGCACCGGAACGGTCACAGTCACCGGGAGCTGAGCGCGAAGCGCGCGGCGTCCCCCAGACCGGGTGTGGGCACGCGCCAGCGTGGAGCATCATGGAACGTCCCCTGCCGGCCGGCGGCCGGGTGGGGGACCGCATTTCAGCAACCGGCGTGGAGGGGACCAGGTGTCAGATCAGGAGCGCATCCCGACGCGGCTGTGGGGCGGGCGGTTCGAGTCCGGGCCCGCCGAAGCGCTGGCGAGGCTGTCGGTCAGTGTCCAGTTCGACTGGCGGCTGGCGCCCTACGACCTGCTCGCTTCCCGGGCGCACGCGCGCGTGCTGCACCGCGCCGGGCTGCTGTCCGCCGGCGAACTGGCCCGCCTGCTCGCCGCGCTGGACGGGCTCACGACCGCGTGCCGGGACGGCAGCTTCCGGCCGTCGGCCGCGGACGAGGATGTGCACACCGCGCTGGAGCGCGGGCTGCTCGAGCGGGTCGGTGCGCTCGGCGGCAAGCTGCGGGCCGGGCGCAGCCGCAACGACCAGGTCGCCACCGACCTGCGCATGTACCTGCGTGATCACGCCAGGCTCGTGGTGTTGCGGGTGGTCGAGCTGGAAACGGCGCTGCTCGCGCAGGCAGAGCAGCACCAGGCCACGCCCGCGCCGGGGATGACGCACCTGCAGCACGCCCAGCCGGTGGTGTTCGGGCACCAGTTGCTGGCGCACGCCCAGGCGCTGGCCCGCGACGTATCCCGGCTGCGGGACTGGGACGCCCGCGCGGCGGTGTGCCCGCTCGGCTCGGGCGCCTTGGCCGGGTCCTCGCTTCCGCTCGACCCGCAGGCGGTCGCCGAGGAGCTGGGTTTCGCCCGCGCGGCGGAGAACTCCATGGACGCGGTGAGCGACCGGGACTTCGCCGCCGAGTTCTGTTTCGCGGCGGCCCTGCTCGGGGTGCACCTGTCCCGGCTGGGCGAGGAGATCGTGCTGTGGTCCTCGCAGGAGTTCGGCTGGGCCGAGATCGACGACGCGTACGCGACCGGGTCCTCGATCATGCCGCAGAAGAAGAACCCGGACGTGGCCGAGCTGGCCCGCGGCAAGGCTGGCCGCCTGATCGGCGGGCTCACCGGCCTGCTGGCCACGCTGAAGGGCCTGCCGCTGACCTACAACAGGGACCTGCAGGAGGACAAGGAGCCTGTTTTCGACGCGGTCGACACGCTGTTGCTGGTGTTGCCGGCGATGGCCGGCCTGATCAGCACGGTGAGATTTCATGCCGAACGATTGGCGGGGGAAGCGAGTACCGGCTTCGCGCTGGCCACCGACCTGGCAGAGCTGCTGGTGCGCCGCGGGGTGCCGTTCCGCGAAGCACACGAGGTGGTCGGGCACCTGGTGGTGTGGTGCCAGGTGAACGACTGCGACCTGCCGGACGTGAGCGATGAGAATCTGGCGAAGATCTCGCCGCACCTGACGCCGGACGTCCGGGAGGTGCTGTCGGTGCCCGGTGCCCTGGCAGCACGGAAGGCGTACGGGGGGACCGCGCCGGAGCGGGTCGCCGAGCAGATCGCCGCCCTGCGGGCGGTGGTGGACGAGCACGCCGCCTGGGCAGGGTCCTGACGGCCTGGAGCCGCACCGCACGTGACTGACCCCGGCACCGCCGGAGTGCCGGGGTCGGTCACGTGCGGCTATGAGCGCAGGGTTGCCGCGAAGAGGACTTGGTGGAACGCGGCTGCGGGGTTCGGCGGCCTGGACGCTAGCGTCCAGGCTCCCGCCACCCTGGCCGGGGTGGCCGACAGGCCGGAGTAGTCACCGGGGAACTTGCCCCCGGCGACCGCCGCGTACCTCAGGTTCGACGGCGGGCCAAGGACTATCGGCGTGGCGAACGTGGCGCCGCCATTGTCTGACCAGGTCAGCTCCTGCTGGATGACGTTGGGGTCATTCAGGTCGCGCCGGCCGTAGCTGACGAAGACCCGGCCGGCGGCCGTCGCGACCGCCGCGTTGATGTACTGGATGTTCGGGGCGTTCCCCGGGGTCACCTGGTCCGGGCTGGACCAGTGCTGCCCGCCGTCGGTAGAGCTGGATATCTCGACCGCGTCGAGCACGCCGGGCCCGTTGGCGTTCCACACCTGGAACATCCGTCCGGTCGCGTGGTCACCGTCCATGAGCGGCAGGCAGCAGCGGATACCGGCCGGGCCGCCGCCGATGTTCCTGGCCACCACCACCGGCCCGGTCCAGTGCGCACCCCCGTCGAAGGAGGTTTGCGCCACTATCGAGGTCCCGCTGTTCGCGTTGGGGCCGTTTCTCAGGATGAACCCTTGCCGGATGCTGTCACCGAGCGCGTGGCCGGCGAACAGGTAGGTGTCGGTGATCGCGCCGTTCGGCTGGACGAACGCCTGGGAGTTCTGGGCGAACTGCTTGCGCGACGCGAGGAAGTGCGTGCTGCTCCAGTGCTGCCCGTGGTCGTCGGACCAGCGGACCACCTGCGGCGACCCGCCGCTGGACAGGAACTCGGTCCAGAACTGGTAGATGCGGCCGAAAAACGGGCTGTTCGGCTGGGTGTCGGTGACCAGCCAGTTCTTGTCGTCCGAGACGCTGCAGGTGGTGCTCTGCTGTGCGTATACCGGGTCGGCGAAGGTGGCGCCGCCGTCCGTGGACCGGGACACGGCCACGCCGCTGTTGCAGTTGTTGATGTCGAATACGAGTGACGAGACGTACACGCTGCCGTCGGAGCCGAACGCCACCACCGGGTCCGAGGCACGGCCGTAGGTGCCGCCGACCGCCCTGGTCAGCCCGGGCAGCCGGGACTGGTTCCAGTGCGCGCCGCCGTCATGCGTCCAGGCGTAGAAGATGTCCACCGCCCCGCCATTGGCGAACCGGCAGTCGTGCGCGACCGCCACCTCGATCTTGGTGTTGAACGGAGAGACGGCGATGTCCGGCTCGACCAGCGTGTCCGGTTCACAGTTACCGTGGGGTGCCACGGTCTGCCGGCCGATCTGGCCCACGTGCAAGACGGCCGGCGATCCGGACGGGGCCGCCAGTGCGGGTGCGGCGATGCCGAGGCCTGCCAGCGCTAAGGTCGCGCCAGCGGCCATGAGTACGCGGAGCGGGTGCTGCACGGTGCCTCCCGATTGTCTGAGGTCCAGCCGGACCGGGGCCGGCCGGACGGACGACAGGGTTCAGCTCTTTAGTTGTGCAGAGAGGGGCAAAGGCCACTGGGGACGCTAGACGCACACTGTGCCCGGGTCAACGGCGCGGCGCGGAGTGGCGTGGTTTCGTTGCGAAGCCCAGACCGCTTCGTGTCCTATAGTGCGAGCCGGTGCCGATCGTCAGGGAGGCTGCTCGTGCTGCTGCCGCGGGAGACCTTCGCTGGCAGTGCAGTCGCGGTGGCGCCCGCCCTGCTGGGCTGCGTGATCGAGCACGAGACCCCTGAGGGCCTGGTGGCCGTGGCGCTGACCGAGGTGGAGGCCTACCACGGGCAGGCCGACCCGGCATCCCATGCCTACCGTGGCCAGACCCGGCGCAACGCGGTGATGTTCGGCCCGCCCGGGCACGCGTACGTGTACTTCACCTACGGCATGCATTTCTGCGTGAACCTGGTGTGCCTGCCGGAAGGGACCGCGTCGGCGGTGCTGCTCCGGGCCGGCCGGGTGGTCGAGGGTGCGGATCTGGCCACGGCGCGCCGGACCGCTGCGGGCCCGCAAGGACGTGACCTGGCTCGTGGCCCTGCCCGGCTCTGCCAGGCGCTGGGCATCGCGCGCGAGCAGAACGGCGCCGACGTCTGCGCCCCGGGGTCGCCGCTGCGGGTACGGTGGCCAGACCCGGCGGAGGCCGGGCTGCCCGGGGCACAGGCCAGCGGGACCGGGGCTGGTGACGGCGCGGTGACTGCGGGGCCGGCGGAGCTGGCCGGTGCGGCGATCAGCTGCGGGCCCCGGGTCGGGGTTAGCGCCGCGGGCGAGCGCCCGTGGCGGTTCTGGATCACTGGCGACCCGACCGTGTCGGTGTATCGCCCCTACGTTCCGCGCCGCGCCAGGCAGAAACCAGTTTCCGCGCACGCCAGAAGCGATGGGACGATATCGCTGTGACCGACATACTCGACGAGCTCGCCTGGCGTGGCCTGCTCGCGCACCACACCGACCTCGACGAACTGCGCGGGGCATTCGCCCCGGGCCCGGTCACGTTCTACGGGGGGTTCGATCCGACCGCACCCGGCCTGCATATCGGCAACCTGGTGCTACTGCTCACCATGCGCCGGGTGCAGGACGCCGGGCACCGCCCGATCGGCCTGGTCGGCGGCGCCACCGGCCTGATCGGCGACCCAAGCGGCAAGTCAGCCGAGCGCGTGCTCAAGCCGCGCGAGACCGTCGCGGCCTGGGTGGAACGTATCCGGGGCGAGGTGGAGCGGTTCCTGGACTTCACCCCGGGGCCCACCGGAGCGCTGGTGGTCAGCAACCTGGACTGGACTGCGGACCTGTCCGCGCTGGACTTCCTGCGCGACATCGGCAAGCACTTCCCGGTCAACCGGATGCTGGCACGTGAGTCCGTCAAGGCGCGGCTGGAGGCCGGCGGGATCAGCTACACCGAGTTCAGCTACCAGATCCTGCAGGCCAACGACTTCCTGGAGCTGCACCGCAGGCACGGGTGCACGCTGCAGATCGGCGGCAGCGACCAGTGGGGCAACCTGGTGGCCGGGGTGGACCTGATCAAGCGGGTCGAGGGGACCTCGGCGCACGCGCTGGCGACGCCCCTGATCACCAAGCCGGACGGGACCAAGTACGGCAAGACCGAGAGCGACGCGGTCTGGCTCGGTGCGGATCTGATGTCCCCGTACCGGTTCTACCAGTTCTGGATCAACCGGTCCGACGCGGAAGTGCCCGGCCTGCTGCGGGTTTTCACCTTCCGGCCCGCCGGGGAGATCGAGGAACTGGAGCGCCAGACCCGCGACTCACCCGCGGCCAGGGCCGCCCAGCGGCTGCTCGCCGAGGACGTGACCACCCTGGTCCACGGTGCCGAGGAGTGCGCCAGCGTGATCGCCGCCAGCCGGGCCATGTTCGGCCAGGGTGACCTCGAGGCGCTGCCGGAACGGGCGCTCGCCGACGCGCTGGATGAGGTGGGCCTGGTGACCGTGCACGTTTCCCCAGGCAGCCCGCCCACGGTCGTGGACCTGCTCGCCGCCACCGGGATCGCGGCGAGCAAGTCGGACGCCCGGCGCATGATCGCTGCGGGCGGTGCCTACCTGAACAACCGCAGGGTTGCCGCCGAGGACACTGTGCTGGATGCCGCCGATCTGCTGTACGGGCGGTTCGTCGTGCTCCGGCGCGGCCGGCGCACGGTCGCCGGGGCTGAAGTTGTCATCGGCTGACCCGAAAGCTCGCTGACCTGCGTGTCCGCGACTCGCCCGCTCTCGATTTGACGTGGATGGCTTGTATCCCTAGTGTTTCCCCTGCCCCCGAAACACGAAGGGAACGCCGGCCAGGCGTCCAGTGCCGGGGGCCAGCCAGGAAAACTCTCTGCGGGTGCGCTGTCCGTCCATCAGGACCGCCCGCGGCAGGGTAGGCTGGCAGTACATGAGGTTGAGAAGTCGTCAACGTCAAGTCAAATCGCTTGACGGCGCTTGAACTCGCCGGTAAGCTAAGTGGGTTGCCCCCGATCCAGGCGAAAGCCTTGTGACGGTGCGCGTCCGCTCCTTGAGAACTCAACAGCGTGCTAAAAGCCAGTGCATATGCACAACAACCCCGTCAGTGGGTGCTGGACCGGTAACGGCCCAGGTCTCACGAACGGATTGCCAAGATCGTCTCGACGGCTGGTTTTCCAGCCGGTTGAGGCACTCTTTTGTGTCTGCACTCTGCCGGTGATCAATGGCCTTTGAACGGCCTGCGGTCTGGCAGTTGCACATAGACATCAACGGAGAGTTTGATCCTGGCTCAGGACGAACGCTGGCGGCGTGCTTAACACATGCAAGTCGAGCGGAAAGGCCCTTCGGGGTACTCGAGCGGCGAACGGGTGAGTAACACGTGAGCAACCTGCCCTTAGCT
>DASXKD010000398.1:0-15156 GCA_036497045.1 Streptosporangiaceae bacterium
AGCCAGGCCGGTGGCGGCACCGTGACGCGCCGGCCGGCCCGGCGCACCCGGCGCAGCACGGCCCCCGCCGCCGCGCCCAGCGAGAACGGCGATGCGGGGGCTGCCGCGGCGCCGCCAGATGCGGCCAGCGCCACCGGCCAGGCCCCCGGCGCAGGCCAGGCCCCGGGCGCTAGCCCGGCTGCCACCGGCGGCCCGGCTGCCACCGGTGGCCCGGCTGCCACCGCCCGCCCGGCCGCTGGCAGCTCCGCCGCTGGCGGCGCGCCCGGCTCGGCCATCCCGGCGACGGCGCCGTTCGCCGCCCCTTTCAGCAGCCCGGCCACGCCGTTCGGCAGCCCGGCCGCGCCGTTCACTGGCCCCGCCACGCCTGCGGCCGCGCAGGCGCCCGCTCCGGCGCCTGCCGAGCCGGCCGGGGTGCCGGCCGCCACCTTCCAGCCGCCCCGGGTGATCTTCCAGGAACCCGCGAGCACGGCGGCCCCGCCTGCCGCGGCCGCCCCGGCCCGCCCGGCGAAGGACCCCGCCAAGGACGAGGCAAGGGACGCCGCCGCCGATGACCAGGCCGAGCCCGGCGATGGCGAGGCCGAGGGCACCGGCCGCCGCCGCCGTCGCCGCGGATCGCGGTCGCGCGGCCGTGGCACCGAGGGCGACGGCAGCCAGGACGCCGCCGCGGCTGACGGGGCTCAGGCCACCGAGGAAGCCGATGCCGGAGCGCGTCAGGGTGCCGCCCCGGCCGGTGACCAGGACGCGGGCCCGGCCGGCGAGGACGACGAAGACGAGGACGCCGGAGGCGGCAGCCGCCGACGCAGGCGCAAGCGCCGCCGCGGCTCCGCGGCCGACACGGACCAGACCGGGCCGGACGATCCGCCGAACACCGTGGTGCACGTGCGCCCGGCCCGTTCCGCCGGCGGCGATTCCGGCGACGAGGTACAGGTCGTCCGCGGGTCTACCCGGCTGGAGGCCAAGCGCCAGCGGCGCCGGGAGGGACGTGACTCCGGGCGCCGCCGCCCGCCGGTCGTCACCGAGTCGGAGTTCCTGGCCCGGCGCGAGGCGGTGGACCGGGTCATGGTGGTCCGGCAGCGCGGGGAGCGGACCCAGATCGCGGTCCTCGAGGACAAGGTGCTGGTAGAGCACTACGTGGACCGTGGCGGCCACCAGTCCCTGGTCGGCAACGTGTACCTCGGCAAGGTCCAGAACGTCCTGCCGTCGATGGAGGCCGCCTTCGTCGACATCGGCAAGGGCCGCAACGCCGTCCTGTACGCGGGCGAGGTGAACTTCGACGCGAGCGGCCTTGAGGGCGAGGCCAAGCGCATCGAGCTGGCGCTCAAGTCCGGCCAGTCGGTGCTGGTCCAGGTGACCAAGGATCCGGTCGGGCACAAGGGCGCGCGGCTGACCAGCCAGGCCAGCCTGCCCGGCCGCTACCTGGTGTACGTGCCGGGCGGCTCGATGATGGGCATCAGCCGCAAGCTGCCCGACACCGAGCGCACCCGGCTCAAGCAGATCCTCAAGCAGGTCATGCCGGAGCACGCCGGCGTCATCGTGCGGACCGCGGCCGAGGGGGCCTCGGAGGAGGAACTCGCCCAGGACGTGGCCAGGCTGTCCGCGCAGTGGGAGAGCATCGAGCGGAAGGCCAAGTCGGCCAGCGCGCCCGAGTTGCTCTACAGCGAGCCGGACCTGACCATCCGGGTGATCAGGGACGTCTTCAACGAGGACTTCAGCAAGCTGGTCGTCTCCGGCGACCAGGGCTGGGACCTGGTGGACGAGTACGTCCGTTACGTGGCGCCGCACCTGGCCGACCGGCTCGAGCACTGGCACGGTGACGACGACGCGTTCGCGCACTACCGGGTCGACGAGCACCTGGCCAGGGCGCTGGAGCGCAAGGTGTGGCTGCCCAGCGGCGGTTCGCTGGTCATCGACAACACCGAGGCCATGACCGTCGTGGACGTGAACACGGGGAAGTTCACCGGCCAGGGCGGCAACCTCGAAGAGACCGTCACCCGCAACAACCTGGAAGCCGCCGAGGAGATCGTGCGGCAACTGCGGTTGCGCGACGTCGGCGGCATCATCGTGATCGACTTCATCGACATGGTGCTGGAGAGCAACCGCGAACTGGTGCTGCGGCGGCTGCTCGAATGCCTGGCCAGGGACCGGACCAAGCACCAGGTGGCCGAGGTGACTTCGCTCGGTCTGGTGCAGATGACCCGCAAGCGGGTCGGTTCCGGGCTGCTTGAGGCCTTCTCCGAGACCTGCGAGTGCTGCAACGGGCGCGGCGTGCTGGTCTCCCTGGATGGGGTGGAGCACCAGCACCGGGTGCGGCCCGACGGTGCGGCCGCCAAGGATGGCAAGGACGGTAAGGCAGCCAGGGACGGCAAGGGGGGCAGGGACGGCAGGCGGCAGCGGCAGGGCAAGGCCGACAGGGACGGTGCCGACGCCGGCGGCACCGACGCGGGCGGCGCCGACGCCGGTGGCAAGCCGGAGGACAAGCCCGCGGCCCGCACTGCCGAGACCCCGGCGGCCAGCTCCCTCGTGGAAAGCTCCCTCGTGGAAAGCACCGCCACGGTCGGCACTGCCACGGCTGGCACTGCCACGGCTGGCACTGCCACGGCTGGCACCGCCACGGCCGGCACCGCTGCAGTCGGCGCTTTCACGTCCGGCACCGCCGAGTCCGGCGATACCGTTCCCACCGGTGGCGGCGATCCAGCCGCACCTGGCGAGCCCGGTACCGCGACCGGTCATGGCGCTGACCAGGACGGAGCCGCCGAGGCGGTCGGGAACGGCGCGGCGGCGGGCCAGTCGCCCGGCGCCCGGCGCCGGCGGCGGGCCGCCACCCGGGAGCCGGGCCCGCCGGATGTGGCAGTGAGCACCGACGGGCAGGCGACGCCGGAGGCATCGGCGCCCGCCGGGGTCTGATAGCCTGAGAGACCAGCGCACAGGACAGATCCAGGGCTGGGTTCCCGGGTGCCCCGTGCAAAGCTGGCGAGCCCCTCTTCGTGCCTGTGGTCCGCTAGGAGCGGAACAGCGCGTTGGGCCCGCATAAGCAGAGAGAGAGTTCTTCGGTGTACGCGATCGTGCGCTGCGGTGGCAGGCAGGAGAAGGCGTCGGTAGACGACGTCCTCACCGTCGACACGCTTGCCGGTGAGGTCGGTTCCAGCGTGACACTGCCAGCCCTGCTCGTTGTCGATGATGGCAAGATCATCAGCGATCCGGGCGAGCTTGGCCACTACCAGGTCACCGCTGAGATCCTGGGTGCGGTAGCCGGGCCCAAGATCAACATCATTCATTACAAGAACAAGACCGGCTACCGGCGACGGATGGGCCACCGCCAGCGCTACACCCAGTTGAAGATCACCGGGATCAGCGCCGAGCGGAAGGCCGCGGCGAGGAAGAAGAGCTGACGATGGCACACAAGAAGGGCGCGTCATCAAGCCGGAACGGCCGGGACTCCTCCGCGCAGCGGCTGGGCGTCAAGCGGTTCGGCGGTCAGCAGGTCAACGCGGGCGAGATCATCGTGCGCCAGCGCGGCACCCACTTCCACCCGGGCCCTGGCGTCGGCCGTGGCAAGGACGACACCTTGTTCGCGCTGGTCGGCGGCCTGGTCACGTTCGGCCGCGTACGCAACCGCAGGGCCGTGAGCGTGATCGCGGAAGCAGGCGCGCCGGCGGACTAGTCCGCCGTGAGCTAACCGAGCCACACAGGGCGGACCGCCAGCCGGTCCGCCCTACAGTCATGTGGCCACCAGAAGGGATCGACCAGAAGGGATCGACAAGTGGCCGAGTTCGCCGACCATGTCACCGTCACAGTGAAGGCGGGCGACGGCGGGCACGGCTGCGCGTCCGTGCACCGGGAGAAGTTCAAGCCGCTCGGCGGGCCTGACGGCGGCAATGGCGGCCGGGGCGGCGACGTCATCTTCGAGGTGGACCCCAGCATGGCCACGCTGCTCGACCTGCACCGCCGGCCAGTGCGCCGCGCGGGCAACGGCAAGCAGGGCTCCGGTTCGAACCGTAGCGGCGCCAACGGAGGTGACCTGGTGGTGTCCGTCCCTGACGGCACCGTGGTCAAGGCGCTGGACGGCGAGGTGCTCGCCGACCTGGTGGGCGCCAGGACCAAGTTCGTGGCCGTGGCGGGCGGCCGTGGCGGGCTGGGCAACGCGGCGCTCGCCTCCCCCCGGCGCCGGGCCCCCGGGTTCGCGCTGCGCGGTGAGCCGGGCATCGAGCAGACCCTGGTACTCGAACTCAAGACCGTGGCCGATGCGGGCCTGGTGGGCTTTCCCAACGCGGGCAAGTCCTCGCTGATCTCGGCGATGTCCGCGGCCCGGCCCAAGATCGCGAACTACCCCTTCACCACGCTCACCCCGCACCTCGGCATGGTGGAGGCGGGCGAAACCCAGTTCGTGGTGGCCGACGTGCCCGGGCTGATTCCCGGCGCCAGCAGCGGCAAGGGGCTCGGCCTGAACTTCCTGCGTCACGTGGAACGCTGCGTGGTGCTGGTGCATGTGCTCGACTGCGCCGCGGGCCCGGCGGGGGAACCGGACCGGGACCCGGTGGCCGACCTGGACACGATCGAGGCGGAACTGGCCGCCTACGCCGAGGCCACCGGTGCCGACATGGCCGGCCGGCCGCGGATCGTCGCGCTGAACAAGATCGACGTCCCGGAGGCGCGGGAGGCGGCCGAGCGGGCCCGCGAGGTCCTGGAGAGCCGCGGCCTGGAGGTCCGCGAGATCTCCGCGGCCACCCACGAGGGCGTGCGGGACTTCGCGTTCGCCGTGGGCCGCGTGGTGGTCGCGGCCCGCGCGGCGGCCCCGCCGCCGGAGCCCACCCGGCAGGTGATAAGGCCACCCGCCGCGGGAGGGCCCGAGTTCGAGGTCGTCCGCACCGGCGAGAACAGCTTCATGGTGCACGGGCACAAGCCGGCCCGGTGGGTGCGGCAGACCGACTTCAGCAACGCCGAGGCGGTCGGTTACCTCGGTGACCGGCTGGCCCGGATCGGGGTGGAACAGGCACTGGCCGAGGCCGGAGCCCAGGCGGGCGCCGAGGTGGCCATCGGGGACCCCGACGACGCCGTCGTGTTCGACTGGGACCCGGACGTGCCGGCCGGCTCGCAGCACGGTCTCGGGCCCCGTGGCACCGACGAACGACTGCCCTGGTGACCAGGGACGCCGCTGCGGGGGAGTCCAACCAGGACAGCCAGGACGACCGGGCCGACATCACCGCCGCCCGCCGGGTCGTGGTCAAGGTCGGTTCGTCCTCGCTCACCACCGCCGACGGGGGGATCGACGAGGGCCGGATCGCGGCGCTGGCCGGGGTGCTCGCGGACCAGGTGCGCGCGGGCACCCAGGTGGTGCTGGTGTCCTCCGGCGCGATCGCGGCGGGCCTGGCGCCGCTTGGGCTGGCCCACCGGCCCCGGGACCTGGCCACCCAGCAGGCAGCCGCGAGCGTGGGCCAG
Organism: Streptosporangiaceae bacterium; assembly: GCA_036497045.1. Taxonomy (GTDB): domain Bacteria; phylum Actinomycetota; class Actinomycetes; order Streptosporangiales; family Streptosporangiaceae; genus DASXKD01. Next base: position 5,437 of record DASXKD010000398.1, read on the forward strand.
GGCCTGCTTATCGCGGTGTACACGGCCGCGTTCGCCCGGCACGAGGTGCGCACCGGGCAGATCCTGCTGACCGCCGACGACCTGATGCGCCGCGCGCACTACCGCAACGCACAGCGGACCCTGAACCGGCTGCTCGAACTTGGCGTGCTGCCCGTGGTGAACGAGAACGACACGGTCGCCACCGATGAGATCAGGTTCGGCGACAACGACCGGCTGGCCGCCCTGGTCGCCCACGTGGTCCGGGCCGGGGCGCTGATCCTGCTGTCGGACGTGGACGGGCTCTACGACTTCGACCCTCGCCACCCGGGGGCCCGGCGGATCAGACGGGTACAGCGCCGCGCCGACCTGGACGGCATCACCCTCGGCCCGCCCAGGGGTCCCGGTGCACCGGGGCAGGGCGGTGCGCCCGCGCGCGTGGGCACCGGGGGGATGGCCACCAAGGTGGATGCGGCGCTTATCGCGACCGAGGCGGGCATCCCCACCGTGGTGGCCCGGGCCGACCAGGCGGCGCTTGCCCTGGCCGGCGAGCCGGCCGGCACCTACTTCGCCCCGCACGACCGCCGCCCGGCCACCCGGCAACTGTGGCTGGCGCACGCCGCGTCCGCCCGCGGCACGCTGACGCTGGACGCGGGCGCGGTCCGGGCGGTCGTGGCCAGCCGGGCGTCGCTGCTGCCCGCGGGCATCACCGGGGTCGACGGAACCTTCGACGCGGGCGACCCGGTGGACCTGTCAGGTCCCGATGGCCAGGTCGTCGCGCGCGGCCTGGTCAACTACGACGCGGCCGAGATCCCGGCGCTGATGGGCCGGTCCACCCGGTGGCTCGCCGCCAGGAAGGGCCCCGGCTACGAGCGCGAGGTCGTGCACCGCGACGATCTCGTGATCCTCAGCCGCGCCCGGGCCTGAAGGCCGCGCCGGAACGGGATCCGTTTGTGTGGCTGGCACTCCGCCCACATTCTTTTGTGGTCGTTGTGCCAACAACCAAAAACCCGGGCCTAACCCCCGGCTCCGGCGCCAGGCCAGCCCCGGAATCCGTCAGCTTCCGGCTCGGGTCAGTCCGAGCCCGAGCCGCCCGGCCCCGGCCCGGAGCCGCCGTTGCCGGGACCATTGCCCGGCCCGTTGCCCGGACGGCCGAACAGCCCGCCGAACAGCGACGCACCCGCCCCGGCGGCGCTCTCCGCGAAGCCCTTCACCAGCCCTACGAACGGGTCCGAGGTCCGGTTCCACGAGTCCTGGTAGGACTTGGCCGCGGCCTTGACCTCCTCGGTCACCGAGACCTGCGGGTCGTCCTCGCGGCGCAGGTACTCGCCGGACAGGATCGCCTCGTAGCTCTCCTCCCGCACCCAGCGGTCTAGCTCGCCGAACCGCACCACGGCGAACGGGTGCGTGTTGCCCTGCAGTTGCAGCAGCTTGATGAGCCCTTCCCGGACATCGGGAACGGCGTCGTACTCGTTGGCCTGCTGCTGGAACGCGTCGTGGCTCAGCTCGGACATCTTGGCGCCGCCGGCCAGCTTCATCAGCGCGCGCCGTCCCGCCGCCGGGTCCTGCCCGGCCAGCACACCCGCCCGGTCGCAGGACAGCTCGGACTTGCGGTACCACTCCTCCATGCCCGCGATGATCACGCGCAGCCCGATGTAGCCGATCGCGAACCAGGCGAGTCGGGTGGCGAGCCGGGTCAGGTGATAGAGCATGGTCCGGTAGACCGCATGACCGGACAGCGCGTGCCCGAGTTCGTGGCCGATCGCGAACCTGATCTCCTCCTCGTCGAACAGGTCCACCAGGCCCGTGGTGATCACGATGAACGGCTTGTCCGAGCCGAGCGTCATCGCGTTGGGGATGGGGTCCTGGGAGATGAACAGCTCGGGCACCTCGGGCAGGTCCAGGATCGAGGAGCCGTCAAGCAGCAGCTCGTACAGGCGCGGGAACTGCTCAGACGAGGCCCGGACCGAGCTGGCCAGGAAAAGCAGCCGCAGGCTCCGGTCGGAGAACAAGCTGGCGAGCCGCTTGAGCAGCACGTCGAAGCCGGTCAGCTTGCGCATCGCCACCAGCGCCGTGCGGTCGGCGGGATGCTCGTAAGCGCGCGATGAGATCCCGGGCAGGCGTACCCGGGCACGATCCGGCACGGTGGTCATACCCCGATGTTATGTGCCCGGCGGAGCGCCCGAGCAGGGGATCCAGGCCCACCAGCGGCGGGGGGCCTGACCCCCGCCAGGCATGTGCGGATCATGGCAGGATGGCCGGAGGTCAGGCGGGGAAGGTGAGGCAGATGTTCGAGCCCAGCGCGGAGGCCATGCCCGCCGAGGAACTCGCCAGCCTGCAGGAATCCCGGCTGCGGGCCCTGGTCGGACGGCTCCTCGGCACCAATGGCGTCCAGGCCCAGCGGCTGCGCGCGGCGGGGGTGACCGCCCCGGACGAGGTTGCTCTTGCCGACCTGCCCCGGCTCCCCATGGTCGCCAAGGCTGACCTGTGGGCGGCATATCCGTACGGCATGCTGGAAGTTCCGCCAGCGGACCTGGTCGCTGTGCACGGTTCCAGCGGTACCGGCGGCCGGCCCACGCTGGTCGGCTACACCCGCGCGGACCTGGCGCTGTGGGCGCGGATGTGCGCGCGGGCGCTGGCGGCGGCGGGCGCGACCCGCGCCAGCACCATCCACAACGCCTATGGGTATGGCCTGTTCACCGGCGGCCTCGGCATTCACCAGGGCGCGATCGAGCTCGGCGCCACCGTGGTTCCGGTGTCCGGCGGCATGACGGCGCGGCAGGTCACGCTGATCCGCGACCTACGTCCCGACATCCTGACCTGCACGCCGTCGTACGCGATCCGGCTCGGCGAGGCGCTGGCCGCGGCGGGTGCCGGGCCGGGGGAGGGGCTGACCCTGAAGGCGGGCCTGTTCGGCGCCGAACCCTGGACCGGCCAGATGCGCACCCGGATCGAGGAACTGCTCGGCGTGGCGGCCCTGGATATTTACGGGCTTTCCGAGGTGATCGGGCCCGGAGTGGCCGCGGAGTGCCTGGAGGCCGCGGACGGCCTGCACGTCAACGAGGACCACTTCCTCGTCGAGGCGGTGGACCCGGAGACCGGCGCGCCGGTGCCGGACGGCACCCCCGGCGAGCTGGTGTTCAGCACGGTGACCCGGGAGGCGCTGCCGTTGCTGCGGTACCGGACCGGGGACATCTCCGCGCTGCGCCGGGGCACCTGCGCGTGCGGCCGGACGCTGGTCCGGATGAGCAAGGTCACCGGCCGGCGCGACGACATGCTGGTGCTGCGCGGCGTGAACGTCTACCCCAGCGAGGTGGAACGCGTGCTGCTGGCCTCGCCTGCGCTGTGCCCCGACTACCTGCTGGTGGTCGATGAGCGGGAGGCTGCGAGCCGGCTGATTGTCTGTTGCGAATACAAAACGGCTGCCGCTAGCGGGTCGTCGGCCAGCACCGGGCCGGCCGGCCCCGGGGCGGAGCAGTTGCCAGGGCCCGGGGAACTGGAGGCCCGGTTCCGCGCGGAACTCGGGGTGGGCGTCGCGGTCCGGGTCCTGCCCCCGGGCACGGTGCCGCGCAGCGAGATGGGCAAGGCGGTCCGGGTCGTCCGATGGCGGGACGGCGCCGCGCCCCTGCCCGGCCTGGACTGACCCCGGGCCGGTGCCTGATCACCCCGGGCCGGTGCCTGATCACGCGGGTAAGCCCGGGTCGCTAAAGTCTTTGGGATGGGAACTGGAGCCAAGACCAGGATCGGCGTGATGGGCGGCACGTTCGACCCCATCCATCACGGCCACCTGGTCGCGGCCAGCGAGGTAGCGCACATCTTCGCCCTGGACGAAGTGGTTTTCGTGCCCACCGGCCAGCCTTGGCAGAAGCAGGACAGGAAGGTGTCGGCCGCCGAGGACCGGTACCTGATGACGGTGATCGCTACCGCGTCGAACCCGCGGTTCGCGGTCAGCAGGCTGGACATCGACCGCCCGGGCCCGACCTACACCATCGACACCCTGCGTGACCTGCACGCGGAGCGCGGGGAGGACGCGGAGTTCTACTTCATCACCGGCGCCGATGCCCTGTCGCGGATGCTGTCCTGGCAGGACGTGGACGAGTTGTTCACGCTCGCGCATTTTGTCGGCTGCACCAGGCCGGGACACCGGCTGACCGATCGGGGCCTCCCCGAGGACAAGGTGAGCCTGGTGGAGATCCCGGCGCTGGCGATCTCCTCGACCGGGTGCCGGCAGCGCATCGCCGAGGGGGAGCCGATTTGGTACCTGGTGCCGGACGGCATCGTCCAGTACATCGCCAAGCGCGGGTTGTACCGGAACGGCGACGCCTGACCCGCGGAAGCCTGACTGCGCGCGCCTGACCGTGGCGGCCTGACCGCGTGCGCCCGAGCGTGGCGGCCTGAATGCGTACGCCCGAGCGTGGCGGCCTGAATGCGTACGCCTGAGCGCAGGAGCGAGTTCCGCCAGTTATCCACTGGGCGGCCTGCGTCCGGGGCCGGCCTGCGGCGTCGGAGGTGGCCGGCGGCCCGAAACGCGGACTCACTCGCCAGGAAGGACCTGGAGGCATCACGGCGGGTTACCCTGAAAGGGCACCTGCACCCCCCGCGGGGCCGCAGCGACGTGGTCAGCGCCCGGGAGAAGCAGGAAGGAATACCTGAGGAGGCCGAGCACAACACGTGACAGCTACCGCCAGGGCCGTCGAGCTTACAGGGATCGCGGCCGAGGCCGCAGCTGAGAAGCTCGCTGCGGACATCATCGCGTACGACGTTAGCGAGCAACTCGTCATCACAGACGTGTTCCTGCTCTGTTCGGCCGCGAACGACCGTCAGATACGCGCCATCGTGGACGAGATCGAGGAAAAACTGCGGCAGGCCGGTGCCCGGCCGGTACGCCGGGAAGGCGAACGGGAGGGCCGCTGGGTGCTCCTGGACTATCTCGACATCGTGATCCACATCCAGCATGCGGAAGAGCGGATCTACTACGCGCTTGAGCGGCTCTGGAAGGACTGCCCGCGCGTTCCGTTGCCCGAGCCTGTGGGCGTGGCGCGCAGCGGGCCCGGCGCTGCCCGGAATCCTGATCTGGGAGAAATCTAATAGCTGTCATACGGAGACGGGCGGGCTGCCGTCCGGCAGTCAAGAACGGGCTGCCGCCGTTTGGCCGCCCCACGGCAAGCGCGGACAGCGGCCTGCGGAAGAAGGAAGGTGCCCGGAGTGGGCCGTGACGCGGCTGGGCGCGCGTCTTCCGCTTCCGGTGCGCCAGACTCTGACAGGCCCTCTCCGGACTCTGGCACCCGTTCCGCCGACTCTGGTGCCCGCTCCCCGGAAGCGGGCGCGCGCCACCCTGACCACTCGGTCAGGCTGGTGCTGTGGCGGCACGGGCAGACCCAGTGGAACGTGCAAGGCCGGTTCCAGGGCCAGACCGACATTCCCCTCGATGAGGTCGGGCAGCAGCAGGCAGAGCGTGCAGCCCGCCTGCTCGCCGCCCTGCAGCCGAGCGCGATCTTCTCCTCCGACCTGATCCGGGCTGCCGCCACGGCTGCACCGCTGGCCCGGCTCACCGGGCTCACCGTGACTCCAGACAAGGACCTGCGCGAGCGCCATGGCGGGCTCTGGGAGGGGCTCACCGACACCGAAATCCGCGCGCGGTTTCCCGTCGAACACTCACAGTGGTATCCCCCGGAGGGAGAGACCACCGCGGCCGTCGCCGAGCGGGCCTGCGCCGCGATGGAGCGGATCGCTGGCACGCTGACGCCCGGGACCCTTGCGGTCGTGGTTAGCCACGGAGCCGCGTTGCGCTTGGGCGCCGCCCGTCTGCTCGGTCTCCCTGAAGAATTCTGGGGGGTGGTCGGCCCGCTGGCGAACTGCGCCTGGTCAGTCCTCGGCCGCCGGCGCGGCAAGTGGCGGCTCATCGAGCACAACGCCGGAACCCTGCCCGAGCCGGTGCTCAGCGACGACCGCTGACCGCCTTCAGATCTTGTACACTGGCGTGGCGCTGTTGGCGGGTCGACGCGACAGCCGAGGGGCTATAGCTCAGTTGGTAGAGCGCTTGCATGGCATGCAAGAGGCCAGGGGTTCGAGTCCCCTTAGCTCCACATTATCGCAGGTCAGAGGCTCGTTGTGGTCTTCAGGGCCGATCTTTGAGCGCTTGCAACCCAGCAAGTTGCAGGGCTTCAGACCCTTATCTAGCTGGAAGTCGATGCAGGTCAGAAGCCTGCTACACGACCGGAAACCGGCTGCGTGGCTGCCTTCGATTTCGGACAGCCAAACGGGCAGCCAATCGGTGATCCGAGCGGCCCTGTCCGACGGCTGGTTACATCCTCGGCGCAGTTGATGCCTGCCACTTTCGGTGATTCTGAAGGATCTTCAAAGTCGACATACAGAGAGACAGATCCCTGCCGAATATTTGCGTGCCGCTTGCTGACTGGTCCAGGTAGTGGAGGCAAGCAGATTATCTGTTATGCGCCGTCGCCGCCCGGAGGTCGTTTATGAAGCCGCTCACAGCGGTGAGTCCATGCGCAGCTCGCTTGGCTCCCGGGCGGTTGTGCTGTGGTCCGCCGGATTTGAGGTCCGCTACGGCCTCACTGGCCGCCCCGCCCCGGGGCTGACCAGACAGGACGGACAAGATGTCGGTTGCGCTATCGGGTGTGTGACCGGCGGCTAGCGGCTGTTTGACGGCGAGCAACTCGAATGATGGCACGGTAGCCCTCTAGCCGCAGGCGCTCCGCGTTGGCCCATACCTCGGCGACACCCGGCTCGGCAGCGGCGGCCTCGAACACCGGGAGGCCCGGCTGCCAGTCAGCTAGGCGATCAGCCGTGCATGCCGCTGGCGGCCCGGGTCCTGCGCAGCTCTGCTGCCAGTTCTTGGAGGTCTGGGGTCACCATGTCCGGGCCGCCTGGTGATATGAGGCCGCGCGGCAATGGCTGGAGGTGATCGCGGATCAGCATGAGCATCGCTGCCGCGTGTACGCCGCGGCCGGGTGGCATGCCTCCCGCTTGGGTTTGCTCGTCAATCACCGCCGCGACCTGCATTACCGCGTCAAGCGCATCCTGACGCGAGACAACACCCCGGTCAGGGGGGACTTCAGGGGGCACCCGCTGCGCCATGTGGGCAAGCAGCCGATGCATCATGCCGTGGAGCCTGCGCTCGGCGCCTATGTACGGCTGGGTCATGGAAGGACCCTATGGGATCTCTCTGGTCACAGGTGACGCCCTGACCGTCACGAGGGACCGGGGCGGGCATGCCTAACCATCGCACAGCGCCACCCACCCCGGCCACTCAGACCAGGCCAGTGAATATGCGGAGGCTTGATTACCTGCAGCTGCGCGCCGATCAGGCCGTTCCGGCGTCACCATGGGCCGCACGGTCGGGCGCCGTTCGGCGCACAGAGCGACGGATCTGCTAGCGCCCGCTCCTCTTTCGAGCCGCGCCACGGCAAAGCCCGACAGCTTGGCCAGATCGGGTCCCAGGCCTGTTAGGTCATCAGGAAAGATCAAGTCTGTGGTCAGCGGACGTTCAGCTTTCTTCCAGGTACCGGGCGACCATGAACCAAGCATCCGGTGAAGGAATCAGGCTCCGCCACAACGGCTAGTTCCGAATAGCTGACAGCAGCGCCTGCCCGATGGGCCCAAAGACGTGCTGCTCCTGACAGATCCGGGAAGCCCATGGAGATCCCTGAGAGCAGGAGCGGCAATGCGCAGAATCGTAGCCACCGCGGTCGCGGGCATCGCGGCCAGCACCGGCACGACGCAGATCAGCCCGGAGGAAGCGGGCTATTCGGTGACCGGGACGCAGTTCAAGGACGTCAGCGCCTCGGTCTATCTGCGCAATCCCGAGCAGTACGCCAGCGTGATCGGCGGCTACGGGCACAGTGTCCAGCTGTGGTCCCCCAGCCAGGTAGTGGTGCTCGGCGTGTCGGACACCACGGCAGCAGGCAGCGCAGCAAGCGGGTTCAGCCCGGCCGTCGCGGTGTTCGACCGCAGCACGCACGGCCTGGTGGCTGCCAGCAGCAACGGCACGATCCCTGCCCAATGGTGCCCCGCGGGCGGTACCTGCCAGCCCGCCACGTCAGGGGGCAGCTTCCCGACGGGCACCACGGTGACTGAGCGGGCGCACTAAGCAGTAATTCCAGGGCAGGGCATCGCCCGGCTCGCCCGGCGATGCCCTGCCCCCGAACACGAACAACCCAGGCGGCAACGCCAGCCGCCGGCCAGGCGTCAAGGCCGCTTGCAGGCGATTGCCTAGAACGTCGGCAACCCCGCAGCTCCCCACGTGTCAAGACAGCCGCGCAGAGCGGCGGCTCGTCGCGCGCCCGGCGTTGACCGGGTCCATTCACTGAAGGTGATCCGGTTCCAGGCTTGGGGCATTGGTCGGATTCGCTGTCGCCCTCAGGAGGTCTGGGGCGGGCCCGTCCGGTAACTGCTGGGCGCAGGCCATGGCATGATCTGGCCATGCCCGAGCAGGTGACACTACGGCCGGTCAGCGAGGATGACCGTCCCCGGAGGTTTCCGCGGAGGTTGAAGCGTGCCATGAAGGTGGCGGGGATAGCCATCGTGGCGCTGGTGGCCGTGGTCACCGCTGCGAGCTTCGGCTACAACCTGGCGACCGATGGGCCCGCGCCCAGGCCGGCGCACCTGCTCTTCGCGCAGGGAGGCGGGTGGGACACGCGGTACCTCGAATGGGGCACGCATGGGACGCCGGTCGTCTTGGTGCCCGGTGCGTTCGAGACCGCCGGCGCCTTCGCGAGGCTTGGGCCGGTGCTGGCGAAGAACCACCGTGTGTTCGCAATCGACCTGTCCGGCACCGGCTACAGTGCGCCGGACCCGCCGTTCAGCGCCCGCCATCTCGCCGGCCAGATCCTCGCGTTCCTCAAGACGCGGAAGCTTACCGGGCCGAACGCGGCCATCCTCGTCGGCCACTCCGCTGGCGCCGCGGACGTGGGGATCGCCGCACTGCAAGGTCCCCAGGTGGTCAAGGGTGTCGTTTTCCTCGACGGCGATGCGACCCCGCTCGGCGTCCCGTCGTTCTTGGGTGCGATCGCCAGCACGCTATTCATCAACCCGTACAGGACATCAGTGCTGCGACTGGCACTCAGCCAGGATTGGCTGATCAGGAATATTTACAGCTCCTTTTGCGGGCCCACCTGCCCGCAGCTGACCGAAGCGGGCGTCAACACCTGGCGGTGGCCGCTCGAGCAACCCGGGTTCCAGACGGAAATCACCTACTCGACGCGCTACGGGATTACCGCCATGGTCCCCGCGCAGTTCGCTGCGCTGAAGGCGGCTGACGTCCCGAAACTCGTTGTCATCGGGGCCGGCGACCCGCAGATGTCACACTCCGATGCGGCGCTGGCGGCGCGAAGGATCGGCGCCCCGCCGCCGGTCTATGTGCCTGGCCGGCACCTGACGATGATCTCCTCGCCACGCCAGGTCGCCGCCGCGATCGACTCCCTCGGCAATCGGTAGCCGTGTAGTTTCACGACCGCCAAGTCTTCCGGTGTCAGTGACGGATCCGTAATGTCTCGCCAACGGTGTTCCCGCGGCAAGACAGACCCCGCGTATGCATGAGCTCGGCTGATCGCAGAAAGTAACGTCGAACTTCGCGCCCATGCGACCGGATCGCCGAATACGTGCGCATCCACCGGATGCCATCTGGGGCGGACGCCACACGCAGATTATCTGTTATGGCGCGATCCCGTGGGATCTCTGTCGCGCGTGTCCTGCACGAGGTGGCCGTGGTTTCCTATCAGGAAA
>DASXKD010000399.1:0-9274 GCA_036497045.1 Streptosporangiaceae bacterium
ATCCGCTTCCAGCCGCCCTTCAGCGGCAGGTTGCCCATGCGGATGTTCGGGTCGGTGTGCAGCAGCACGTGATGGGAGAAGTAGACCCAGTCCTCGTCGTGCAGCGCCATCTCGGCCACCGGCACGTACATGCCGCTGATCTGGCAGGTGGAGTGGCCGAACCGGATGTGGGCCATGTCCCTGATCGGCGGCTGCTCGATCCAGCCGGAGTCCGACACCTTGAGCCGGACGTCGACCGGCGCGCCGCAGTGCGGGCAGGTGCCCCCGCCGCCGTCGCTGGCCATCCGGCAGTACGGGCAGGTGTAGGCGCCCTGGGCAGTTGGCGTTGTCATGCCGGCCCCCTACTCGGAGCCGTGGTGGACGTACATGGACTGGATGCCGACCCGGCCGGGACCTGTCATCTCGGCGAGGTACATGCTGTGGCCGCCCATCAGCCCGGTCTTGACGTTCTGCTTGACCGCGTTCATGGTCACCGACGAGTCCTTGTACAGGAAGCCGCCCGGCTCGACCATGATCTTCTCGCCGTGCTGCAGCGTCTTCTGGAACACGTTGCCGTACCCGTGCAGGAGTAGCAGCCCGGGCTCGTTCTGGGTGACGAACCGGTCCATGTACATGCCGCCGCCGCCACCGTGCAGGACGTTCACCAGGCCCTTGATCCGCACGAACGAGTAGGTCAGCGAGTGCGTCCCGGCGAGGAAGGCGTGCTCGCGCACGTCGAGTTCCATCGACGGGTGCAGCGGCAGCACCACCACCTCGCCGGTGGCATCGCGGGAGAACGCGACGCGGCCCGGGCCGTGCGCGACGCTCAGGATGTGTGGCATGCCGCCGAGCGTGCGCTTCATGCCGCCGCCGGTGTTCAGCGCCGACATGGGCACCTGGGGTTCCTTCCAGAGCATCACGTGATGCTCGAAGAACACCGAGTCCCCCTGGGCGAGGGCGATCTCGGCCACTGGGACGATCTCGCCCTCGATCTGGCAGGTGGAGCTGGAGAACCGGAACTCCGTCATGTCCCGCAGCCGCGGCGCCTCGGCCCAGCCCGAGTCGGTGACGAGGTCCTTCTTGTCGAGCGGCGCGCCGCAGGTAGTGCAGTTGGTGCGGCCCGTCTCGTTCTGGGCCTTGCACCACTGGCATTCAATACGGTCCATAAGGACAGCCCTTCACTAGTTCATGCCATACGCCCCCCCCGGGGCGCATGGGTGTGCAAGGCGGGTCGGCCACGGGGCCGGCCCCGCCGGCTCGCGTCCGGGCCAGGCGCCCGGGCCGCTGCCCGGTTACGCCGGCGGCGGGTTGGCCGGGGTACCGCACTCCGCGCAGAACTTCGCGGTGGCGCTCAGGTCGGCATTGCAGTTGGTGCAGTGCTTGGCCATCGGCGTGCCGCACTCCGCGCAGAACTTCGAGCCGACGCGCACCGCGCCGTGGCACTGCGGGCACTCCATCGTCGCCTCGGCTGCCGGGGCGGCCGCCGGGGCCGCGGGCGCCGGGGCAGGCGGCGGGGCCTCGGGCGGCGGGGCCTGGGGCGGCGGCTGCTGCACGAAGCCCTGGCCGCCTCCGGCGAAGCCGGGGCCCGGCGGCGGGGCGGGCGCGGTCTGCGGCGGCGGCTGCATCATCTGCCCGGCCATGCCGAGCCCGGCACCGAGGAACATCGGGGTCACCGCGCCGCCGCCCTGGGCCATGCCCTCGCCGGCCCCCTGCAGCGCCTCGGCCTGCGCGGCCTGGAGGAAGCCGCCGGCCAGCCGGCTGTAGGCGGTGTCGCCGGCCAGCTTCTTCAGCCGTGCGTTGTCGTCGTCGTCCAGGTTGACGTCGAGGTTCCCGAACCGGGCGATGGCCAGGCCGTAGTCGGTCAGTTGCTCGTTGGCCGCGGGCCCCGCCGCCGCCTCGATGTCCGGGCTGTGCATGGACATGCCGAGGATCGGCCAGGCGCCCGACATGAGCTGGGTGGTGACCGCGGTCCTGGTGACCTTCAGCAGTTGCTGCGCGACCCAGCCGGTGATGGCCTCGTTGTTGGTCACGTCCACGGTGCCAACCAGGTTGACGATCAGCTTGACCGGGTCAAGGACGCGCAGCGCGTACTCGCCGAACGCCCGGAGGGTGACGATCAGCCCGGTCTGCGGGTCCTGGACCTCGTCGAGCCGGCCGCCGAAACGGCAGTGCGGGTATTCCCGCGCGCCGACGAAGTAGATCTCGGCCTTGAAGGCGTTGCTGCTGCTCGCCCAGTCCACGAACATGCCGAGGAAGGGGAGCTCGGACGCGTCCAGGGTGTGCTGGCCCGGGTTGAGGACGCCCATGACCTGGCCCTGGTTCATGAACACGGCAACCGCGTCGGGCTCCACGATGGCTCGGGCGAACTTGCGGATGTTCTGGTCGGGCCACTTGTAGACGATCTGGCCCTTCGAGCTGTCCGGTGCTGCGATGAATTCGCGGCGAGCTTCGTTGAGAAGGCCCATGAACCGCTCCTGACGTGATTGGGCGACCCCCGTTGCGCTCGGCCGCTTTGCACGGATCATACTTCGGCGCGGGTTTCCGCGCCCCCCTTGCCCGAGTCCCGTTTTGTCGGGTTATGTATGGAGGTTGCCGGACAGCACCTCGGCGATGACGTGCTTGGTCGCGATGGCGTCCGCCGGATCGTCCCGCAATGCGTCTACCAGCACAATCATGGCCTTCCACAGGGCCCAGCCACGGCCACGGGCCCAGGTGGCCTGGTCCACGGGAAGCCGGCCGGAGAACACCCGGCGGCTGTCGCCGGAGAAGTAGGTCCAGGCGATGACCGTGTCACAGGCGGGATCCCCCACGGCGCAGCAGCCGAAGTCGATGACGGCGCTCAGCCGGCCCTGGTCGGTCAACAGGTTGCCGTCCGCGACGTCGCCGTGCACCCAGACCGGTGCGCCATGCCACGTCGCGTCGAGGGCCTGCTGCCACACCTGCGCCGCCAGGACGGTGTCGATCTCACCGCCGAGGGCCTTCAGTGCCTGCCTGGCCTCGCCGTCGTAGACGGTCAGTGGTGCGCCGCGGTGGCAGCTGTGCGGCCCGGGCGGGGGCCCGCCCGTGGGATCTATCTTGTAAAGCGCGGCGAGGAATTCGGCCAGGTCGGCCGCGACGACCGCCCGGTCCGGGATGTGGCTTTCGGCCAGCGGGGTGCCCGGCAGCCACCGGTAGACCGACCACGGCCATGGGAAACCACACCCGGGGGCGCCCCTGGCCAGCGGCTGCGGGATCCGCAGCGGCAACTGGCCGGCCAGCACCGGCAGCCACCGGTGCTCCTTCGCTACCTGCTGCGCGTAGCCGGGCCCGCTGGGCAGCCGTACCGACAGGTCCGCGCCGAGGCGGAAGGTGACGTTGTCCCAGCCGCCCGGCTCGACCCGCCGCACCGGAAGGCCGGCCCACTGCGGGAACTGGGCGGCGACCAGCCGCGCTGCCAGTTCCGCCGTGATGGCCGTTTTTTCCACGGACGGCATCATCCCCCAGCCGCGGCCGGGGCCGACACGCATTTTCTCCGCACTTCTAATGAGTTGGCTTGCAGCTGGCGGCCCTGGAATGTTAGTTGCTTGCAGCTGGCGGCCCTGGAATGCTCCGTTCATGTCCTCCCTCCCAGCGACGTCCGCCGAGGACGTCATCGATCAGCCTGCCCGGGCCCAGTTCGAAGCATTCCTCGACGAGCATCGCAGGGACCTCAATAGCTGCCTGGATGGGCTGACCGAGGAGCAGGCGCGCCGGTCGCTGGTGCCTTCGGCCACCACGTTGCTGGGCCTGGTGAAGCACGCGACCTTCGTCGAGAAGGTCTGGTTCGACGAAGCTGTCACCTGCCGGTCACGTGCCGAGATCGGCATCCCGGCGACCCCGGGCGAGTCGTTCGTTCTTCAGGACAGCGACACCATCGCCACCGTCCAGAAAGCACACCGCGAGGCATGCCAGGCATCGCGCCGCGCGACGTCATCTCTGGGGCTGGACGACATAGTCCGTGGCAACCGGCGCGGCCCGCTGCCGCTGCGCTGGGCGTATCTCCACGTGCTGCGCGAGCTGGCTCAGCACTGTGGGCACGCGGACATCCTGCGAGAGCAGATCCTCAGCGGGTAGCGCGCCACGCGTCACCGCGGCCGGGGTGAGCTTCTACCCCTCGGCCCAAGTGCCCTGGCCGCTGACGGCCATCGGTGCCACCGAGACCGCTAACGCCCACGGCCAGGTCCACGGTGCGATCGCGACGCTGTCCGCACCGGGCTTTCCGACCAGCACGCTCACCATGTGCGATTCCTCGCTCGGCGTCGGCTGCACGATCAAGTGGGGCGACGGGAGCACCTCAACCGGCGACGTGACCGGCACCAATGCCACCGCCACCATGGCGAACGGCCTCTACACCGCGACCCTCACGGTCACTGACAGCGCTTCGCCGGCCAAGACGGCCAGCTCGACCGTCCCCATCACCGCCACGCCTATCGCCGGAACGCCGCCGGGGCCGCCCACGCGAATGGCCGCGAGCGCGCCCGGGCAGCGCGATGATGCGTGGTTAGGGCAGCATGGGTCCGAGGCTGAGCCGGTCAGTAAATCGCCGGCCCAGTTCCGTGCCGATGAGGTGACAGGTCCAGCCCGCCGATGGGCATCATCACGGAGAATGACCTTAATCGGGCGGAGCCAGCAGCCGTCTCCGCTGGGAAGGGCGATACCCATGGAGGCCGCCGTGGATGCATCCGCCGCCGTGGGCAGCGGTCCGCTCGTGGTCGCGGGCGCGGGCTACGCCGGGCTGCATGCTGTCTTGCGCCTGACGGCCAGGCTGCGCGGCAACCCCGGGACGGAGCTGGTCCTGGTCGACCGGCACGACTACCACCAGGTGCTCACCGAGCTGCCCAGGGTCGCCGGCGGCACCCGCGCCGCCGGTGCGGTGCGCATCCCGCTGCCGGATGTGCTGGCCGGCCGGGTGAGCTTCGTCCAGGCCGAGATCAATGGCTTTGACCTGGCCGGCCGGCGGCTGCTCACCGCGGGCGGGCCGATCGGCTGGAGGCGGCTGGTGCTGGCGCTCGGCAGCCGGCCCAATGACTTCGCTATCCCCGGCCTGGCCCAGCGCGCGCTGTCGCTGTATTCGGCCAGCGACGCCGAGCGGGTGTGGGCGGCGGTCAACGAGGCGCTCGCCGCCGCCGCGGCCGCCGCCGACCCCGAGCGGCAACGCCGCCTGGCGACCGTGGTGGTCGGCGGCGCCGGCGCCACCGGGGTCGAGCTGGCCGGCGAACTGGCCGAGGTGCTGCCCGAGGTGGCCACCCGTCACGGCCTGGCGCCCGGCCGGCCCGCCGTGCTGCTTGTCGAGGCGGGTCCCACCATCTTGGCGGGCTCCTCGCCCCCGCTGATCGCCAAAGCCACCAGGATCCTCGGTGATCTGGGGGTCCAGGTCCGCACGAACGCGATGATCGCGGCCGCTACCGGGGAGGGTTTCCGGCTCACCCACGGCGGGCTGGTGGAGGGCGGCGTGTTCGTCTGGGCGGGTGGCGTGAAGGCACCCGGGCTGGTGGCCGATTCGGAGCTGCCCACCGGCCACAACGGCCGGGTCAAGGTCGACCAATACCTGCGCGTGCTCGATCACCCGCAGATCTACGCCGCCGGCGACCTCGCCTCGGTCGTGGACCCGCGCACCGGGCACGCGCTGCCCCCGCTGGCGCAGGTGGCTCTGGAAGAGGGCGAGACGGTGGCCCGCAACCTGGACGCAGAGCTGAACGGCCGCCCGCTGGAGGCGTTCACCTTCCACGACAAGGGGTTCGTCGTCTCGGTCGGTACCCGCCGCGGCGTCGCCGACATCGCCGGCATCACCACCGGCGGGCATCTGGCCCACATGCTCAAAGACACCATCGAATGGGAGTACCGCCAGTCCGTCAAGCACCTGCGCGGCTGGGACCCAGTAGCCCGCTAACCGCACGCCAATCATCCAATTCGGGCACGGCATCGATGGCCAGCCAGGAACCGGGATCGGCGCGCAGATAAGGCAGGTACGTGCGCGCAGATCTGAAGCCATACAGTTGCGCGGTCCCTTTTCTCGGCCCGCGGGTGCCCCCAGACTGCATATTTATCCATGACCTGACAGCCGCCGACGCGTCCGATTCTGTTTGATATGGAGGTGATCGTGAGGCGCCAGGACCATCCACGCTGCGCCTCGATAACCTCCATGATCAGGCATTATGTGGCCCGAAGGGCGCAGGTGAGCGAAGCTCACCCACATAATGCCGCCGACCGAGCGTCCTTGTCAGCCGGTCCGAGAGCCGCCGCATCGGCGACTGCCACGGAGGCGACGCGATGCGATCAGGTTCGCGCGTAGCCGGTTAAGCGCGGCGCAGAAACCGCAGGGTGAGGTTAGCCTCCAGGCCGGGCGGCCAGATCATCGATGGCTGCGGAACAATCGCGTGGCTGGGGCGGGCGGCGCGGATGCCGGCTGCTGCGGCTGCTCAGAACACGCTGTGGCGGCGAGCTCACGGCGGTCCAGGCGTGCCGATCACGCCCGCGGCGACGTAAGCGAGCAAAAGAAGGATGAAGAAGCTGCCCCAGTAGGTGGCGAAGAAAGCGACGCCCAGTGCGGGCGACACGATGATCACGCTCACGGCCCAGGCGATGACCTTCCCGTTGACCGGCCTGGCGCGCACCGGCGCGGCGGACGGGCGCGGCGGCGCGGTGGCCGCTCGCCCGGCCGCGATGCCCGCAGTGGCGCCGGCCAGCTCGGCGTAGGTCCTCGACTCAAGCGCCTGGCCAACTCGCCTGGCCAGCTCGCTCCTGCTCAGCCGACCCTGCACGAACGCGGCCTTCAGGGCATCGATCACCAGCTCGCGCTCCGCGTCGGAGGCCCGCAGGTGGCCGCCGCCGGGCGCCCATCCCGCGCCGGGATCCTGCGGTTCCATCACCACGCGGCGCCTCCCGGCCGGCCCAACTGACAAGCCGGACGGGCCTGGCCCGGCGATCACGCCCGTCCCAGCTGGCCTCTTCATGGTAAGCGGGGCCCAGCCGGCACCGGGCACGGCGTCACCGATGATCTCTAGCGTGCCCGGCAGCTGCGGGGTGTCCGCGAGGCGGGGGGCTGGGTACCGGCGTGAGTGTCCAGGCGGTCCCGTTCCAGTGCTCCACCAGTGGCCGGAACCGGAAGGTGGGGAAGGTGCCGGTGTTTTCGTTGCCCACCGCCCAGGCGCTGGTGGCGGACAGCGCGGTGACCCCCCACAGGTCGCTGTCGCTGGGACCGGCCCGGGGGGTGGGCACGGCCTGCCACCTGGTCCCGTTCCAGTGCTCGATCAGCGCCCGGTGATAGGCGAGGGGAGAGATGTTGGGCGAGTCGTAGCCGACCGCTGGCCGGTACTGTCGGCGAGGTTCATGTCTGTTCCTCCAGTTGTGCGGTGTTGCTGGGGTTCCGCGCTGCTTCGCGGCCGGCGTGAGGCGCCACCGGGACCGGCGGGCCGGGCGCACCCGGGCCGGCTGTGGGGTGGGGGTTATAGCTTGGTGATGTTCCAGTGCCGGCCGGCGTCGTGGGTGGCCCAGAGCTGGCCGGTGCCGCGAAGGTCGGCGGGCCCGTAGATGACCCAGGCTTGGGTGTTGGTGACGTAGGTGAGGTCGTTCCACCCGGCGCTGACGCCGAGGCCTTTGACCATGGTCCAGGCCTGCTGGTGGGTGTCGTTGATGTAGAGGAATGACCCGGCGGACAGCGCTGTCACGGCCAGGTTGCCCGATGGTGAGGCGGCGAGCTGGGCCTCGGTGCCGGGCGGGCCGGCCGCGCCGGCGTAGGTGTCGGTGGTGCCGGTGTTGGCCGAGGTGTAGACGCTCTTGGTGGCGTCGCCGGGGGCGGGGCTGCCGGCGTTGCCGGCGCAGAACAGGGCGACCCGGGCCGCCGACATCGGCACCGCCTGGATCAGCGCCAGGCCCCGCGCGTGGTGGCAGGGGGCGCGGCGGGGGGTGAAGTGGCGCCCGTCGGTGCTGGCGTAGAACACGTCCGGCCGGCCGGACTGCATCTGCGCATCGACCACGTACACCGTGCTGCCGGACACCGCGACGCCGGCCGCGTCGTTGGGCGGCAGGGCCACCGGGATGCGGGCCCACCCGCCGCGGCCCCCGGTGGGAATGTGCCAGAAGCTGAGCGGCCGCGGGCAGATCCCGGCGCCCCAGGCGCAGTCGGTGACCACGGCGCAGGTCTGGGCGCGGCCGGCCGCCAGGGCCAGCACCTGCTTGCCGCCGCCGGGGATCGGCACCCGCGCCCAGGACCTGCCGCCGGTGGTGGTGCGGAACAGGTAAGGCCCGAACGCCCACCCCACCGCGGCGGTGGCGAACCGGATCTCGGTCACGCCCGGCCGCCCGCCGAACCTGGCGATCGGCGCCGGGACCGTCCCGAGCAGCCGCCACGTCCTGGCGGCGTCGGCGGTGCCGGCCACCTCCGTGCAGGCGCTCTCGCCGCACCCGGCGGCGCCGAGCACCCACCCCCGCTGAGCCGACACCCAGGTCACCGAGTTGGCCCTGAACCCCCCCCGGAACGCCACCGCCAGGCCCCCCGGACCAGGCCAGCGCAGGCCCCTGCGTCAGGGATACCGCACAGGTCACAGCGGCGGCCGCGATAACACGCACCGCGCGAACAGTCACACTCATCACTCATCTCCTTCATCCGAAGGCCGCCTTGTACGGCGACCACCGACCCCGGCCACGTGCGGGCGCCCCATCTGGGCCGACCGTGCCGAGAAAGAACCCGGCGACCAGACCCTCCGGCCCGGAGGTCAGCAGAGTCGCTTTCCTCCTGGGATCAGCGGCGAGGAATCGCCTGGCCGGCCCGGCTGCGCTGGTCTCGTCGCATTTGAAGGCGGTCTGGACCATGCCGCCCGCGGAACCTGCGTGAGCTGCCGGGACGATCACTCGGGGCCGACTGCCATCGACGGCGGAGCCGGTGAGCACCACCTCACCGGGCCGCGGCAGAATCAGCCGGGATGAGCCGGCAGAACCGGGCCAGCCGGACACCGGCCCTGGCTGGCCGGGTGCCGCCGGGCTGGCCGATTCCGCTCCGGCCGTGGCGGCGAGGAGCGCGGCGGTGATCCCGGCCAGAGCCGGGGATGCTTGCACGAAGCGGAGCAACATAGATGAGATCCTTCGAGGTGCGTGGCGGGTGTCTTGTTACCGGCGGGGGAGTTGCCCGGGGCGGTTCACGAAGGCGCGCGCCTGGATGGCGGTGAAGGCAGCGGGCAGGGCCCGCCCGTGCGGCGGGGTGCCGTGGCCGGCCCGGGACCCGGACGGCGGCTGACTGGTGAAGGTGCCGATGAGCTGAAGGGTCTTCCGATTGAAGATC
>DASXKD010000400.1:0-2557 GCA_036497045.1 Streptosporangiaceae bacterium
CAGGGGCCGGGGCCCGGTCCGCGGCAGCAGCACCCCGCTGGAGATCGTGGAGGTCGCGACGATCGCCGCGATCATCGGCAGGAAGGCCAGCCCGGACTTGACCGGGGAGTAGCCCAGGGTCAGCTGCACGTAGTAGGTCAAGAACAAGAAGATCCCGAACACGCCGATGGCCGACAGCCCGATGGCCAGGTACGCGCCGCCGCGGAACCGGTTCAGCACGACCCGCAGCGGCAGCAGGGGATGCGCGACCCGCTGCTCGACCAGCACGAACACGGCCAGCAAGACCACCCCGGCCGCCAGCAGCGCGATGGTCTCCGGCGCGCTCCAGCTCTTGGTCGCGGCCTCGGACAGCCCGTAGACCACCGCCACCAGCCCGGTCCCCGCCAGGACCGTGCCCGGCCAGTCGATGTGCACGCTGGGATCGCGGGACTGAGCGGCCATCAGCCGGACCGCGCCCGCGACCGCGATCGCGGCCAGGATGACGTTGACGTACAGGCACCACCGCCAGGACAGGTACTCGGTCAAGAACCCGCCGAGCAGCAGCCCGACCGCCCCGCCCGCCCCGGCGATGGCGCCGTAGACGCCGAACGCCTTGCCGCGGTCGGCCGGGGCGGTGAATGTGACGGTCAGCGTGGACAGCGCGGCCGGGGCCAGCAGTGCGCCGAACGCCCCCTGCGCGCCGCGGCCGATGACCAGCACCGCGAAGCTGGTCGCCGCGCCGCCCAGCGCGGAGGCCGCGGCGAAGCCGACCAGGCCGATGATCAGCATCCGCCGCCGGCCCACCAGGTCCGACAGCCGCCCGCCGAGCAGCAGCAGCCCGCCGAAGGCCAGCGCGTACGCGGTCACCACCCACTGCCGGTCGGTGTTGGAGAACGCCAGCGCCCGCTGGGCCGACGGCAGCGCGATGTTCACGATCGTGGCGTCCAGCACCACCATCAGCTGCGCCAGCCCGACCACGCCGAGAATCCACCAGCGCCGATCCCGGACGCTGCTGATCGAGGTGGCATCAGGCATGAGACTCACCACTTCTTCTTTCTCTGTTGTTACTACGTTCCGCATGGAGGCAGCCGTCCACCGTGATCTCGAAGTTGGGTGCGCCCAAGTTAGTAGCCATCAAAGTCACCGACTGTCAGTGTTCCGATGGCCAGTGACGTCTTGCCCGATCCGGACACCCCGGCCACCGCGACCGTGCGCCACAGCGGCACGTCGGCGTCGACATCGCCCAGGTTGTTGTGCCGGGCCCCGCGCACGCCGATGACCGCGGGCAAGGTTCCCGGCACCGGAATATCACCAGCCGCCAGGCCCAGGCCGGGGTCGGCACTTACCGGCCCCGGGTGCGTCCTGGTCATGGGTGGACCGGTCCGCTGGGCCCGCGGTCCAGGCGCAGCGACTGCATGATGGCGAACGTCGTGGTGGTGGTGAAAACCTCGATGTCCGCGGCGGCCAGCACGCCGGTGTACTTGGCGATGACCGGCGCGGCCGCGCGCTCGGTGACTTCGTCAAGGTAGCCTTTGACCCCGGCCCAGGCGTTCTCCCCGCCCGCCATGAAGTACGGCACCGGGTCGACCGCGGCCAGCGCTTCTCGCGCGCTGGCCTCGATGTCGGCGATGTAGGCCTGGTGCACCGCGACGTCGTCGCGGGTGGCGAGCCGGCCGAGGTGCCCGCTGATGAAGTGGGTCCACGGGTAGTCCAGCGCGGTGGCCGGGGCGGCCATGTAGCCGGGGACGTCCTCGGACAGGTTGGTGTTGTAGACGGGCACCCAGCCGGCGTTGACCACGTCGATGAACATCAGCGTGTCGTGGCCGGGGAAGTGGATGTAGATGTTGTCCGGGGAGTGGTTCGAGCCGTGCCAGGCCAGCTCGACCCGCTCCCCGCCGACCTCGAGGGTGTAGCTGTCGGCGAAGGTCAGCTCGGGCAGCGGCCGGGCCGGGTCGCCGTCGCGCCGCAGCAGCCGCCGGGTCTCCTCGTGCCCGATGCGGATCACGTCCCCCCCGAACAGGAAGGCCGCGCCGCCGTGGTCGGCGTGGTGGTGGGAGTAGACGAAGTGGGTCACCGTGTTGGTTACGCCCTCGGCCGCGGCGACCTCGTCCACGGCTCGCCGGATGTTGTTGCCGATGCTCGGGGGCGCGTCGAACACCACGACACCGTCCCGGGTGGCCAGGAACGCGGATTGGTAGAGGCCGTCGGTGACCCAGTACAGGTTCCGCTGCACGCGCCCGACGTAGTAGCCCTGGTCGTTGCGGGCCGGGCCGAGGGCTGACCGGGGGATCGGCGCGAAGTCGGGCAGGTCCACGCCGGTGCCGGCGCCGGAGTCTGGCGAGGTCACGGTATCTCCCTGGTGAATCTCGGGCACGTCCCCTGGCGGCCGTGCGAGCCATCGCGACAGGCCCAGGCTCGCCGCCAGTCAGGTTAGCGGTCGTCACCGGATCCTGGTGATTCGAGCGCCGCTGACAGGGCTTACGCAGGACTGATACCGAGAGGCCCGTGTCGAGGCGGGACGTCCCGGCGCAGGCACCGAGGAAGGCACCCAGCTTTAGGGCAGGCTGCGGGCCCGGCT
>DASXKD010000401.1:0-3843 GCA_036497045.1 Streptosporangiaceae bacterium
CACCGGACGGTCGCGCTCAAGGTCCTGCGCTCCAGCGTGGCGGGCGATCCGACGGCGCGGCGGCGGCTCGCCCGTGAGGTCGAGACGATGCAGCGGGTGCGCAGCCCGAACGTGGCCGAGGTGATCGACGCCGACCTCGACGGGGGGACGCCTTACATCGTGACCAGGTTCGTGCCCGGCCGCACCCTGGACGATGTGGTGACCCAGGACGGGCCGCTGCGCGGGGCGGGGCTGTCCCGGCTGGCCTGCGGGCTCGCCGACGCCCTTGTCGCGGTGCACGCCGCCGGGGTGGTCCACCGCGACGTCAAGCCGGGTAACGTGATGCTGTTCCAGGACACGCCCGTGGTGATCGACTTCGGGATCGCGCAGGGGCCGGACGCCACCCGGCTGACCATGACCGGGATGTTCATGGGCACCCCGGGCTATCTGGCCCCCGAGGTGATCGAGGGCCGGCCGAGCAGCGAGGCCTCGGACGTGCATGCCTGGGGGGCCACGGTGGCGTTCGCAGCCATCGGCCGGCCGCCGTACGGCACCGGCCCGTACGAGGGCATCTTCTACCGCATCGTGAACGGGCAGGCCGACCTGAACGGGGCTCCCGGGCCGCTGCTCCCGCTGCTGGCCGCCGCGCTCGCCAGGGATCCCGCGCACCGGCCCTCCGCCGCGCAACTGCACGCCCAGGCGGCGTTGCTCGACCCCGGCACGCTCGTGATGAACCATGGGCAGGCCGGCCAGGCGGCGCCGGGAGGCGCGGCCGCGAACAACGCGACGAGATCGGACGCCGCAGCCGGTGCCGTGCTGGGCGGGCCGGCAGCCTATGTGCCGCCCGCTCCCGTGGCCAGCGTGCCTGCGGGCTACGTGCCGCCGACCGTCGTCGCCCCGGGCGCTGGCGGGCCGACCGTGCTGCCCGCGCCCGGGTCCGCGGCAGCGCCGGGCTGGCCCGGCATGGCGGCTGGCAACGGGGCGGGCCCGGCGGCGCCCGCGAGGTCCGGGCCGAGCACCCGCCCGATCGCCGAGGGACGGCCGCTCCCGGACGACCTGGCGGACGTGCTCACCCCGGTCAGCTACGCCGGGCGCGCCGTCGCACCGCAGGCGGGGGGCGCCGCGGCCGGGCCGGCCCCGGCTTCAGCAGCCCGGCCGGCGACGGCGCCGGAGCCGGCCAAACGGGTGCGCGGGCAGCTGCTCATGGTGATCGCGGCGGTCGTGCTCATGGCCAGCATCAGCGTCGTCCTGCCAGTGGCGGGCACCGCGGCCGCGCTGCTGCTGATCGCGGTGCTGCGCACGGCCGGCCTGGTCCAGCGCCGGACCACCGCGCGCCGCGTCGCGCGCGGTGCCCGGGCCATGGACCCGGTCGTCACCGTGGTCACCCTGCCCTGGCTCGGCTTGCGCGCCCTGTTCGCGCTGCTGATCCTCGCGCCGTTCGCGCTGGCCGCCGCCGCGCTCGCGGCCGGTATCACGGTCGCGGTCTCGCCCGGGGCCTGGCCGTACCATGCCCTCGCCTACGCGGCTGGCACGCTGGTGCTGTTCTACGGGCTCGGGCCGGGTTCCGGCATGCCGCGGGCCCAGCTCCGGCGGTTCTTCGGCACGTTCACCAAGAGCCCCGCGGTGCGGATCGTGGTGGTGCTCGGGCTGGCCGCGCTCGCCCTCGGGGCGCTCAGTGCGGCGGTGTCCTCGCCCGCGGTCTACTGGCCGACCGTCGTCCCGGCGAATTTCATCCACTACGGGGTGACACATCTGGGACCGCTGCGCCGCCTGGGCCACCTGACCCATCTGAGGTGAGAGTCAGGCGGGGCGGTGGCCGATGCCGTTGGGCTGGCCGGCGCCACGGAAGCCGTCCGTCTGGCCGGCCGGCCGCGCGGTGCGCCGGGGCGGCGGCACCACGCCAGGCACCGGGCCAGTGGCGGGTGGCTCGGCACGGTCGGCCGTGCCTGACCGCGGCGGCCGGTCCGCCCGCTCGGCCGGCGGCAGGGGCCGGACCAGGCCGAGGGCGATCACCTCATTGGCCAGCCGGACTCGCCGGTTCTGGCCCTCTGGGATCCGGAACTTCTGGTAGAGGCGCAGCAGATGCTGCTTGACGGCCGCTTCGGTCACGACAAGGTCGGCCGCGATCTCCCGGGCGGTCGCCGGGGCCACGAAGGCCTCGTCGGAGAGGGCAGGACGGCACAGGGACGTGAGGACGTCCAGTTCGCGGCGGGTCAGCTCGGGGCTCGCCGAGCGCCGCAGCTCGACTTCGGCGGAGATGTCTTCCCTGGGGATGCCGCCTACCCGGCAGCGCGCCGCGCCGAAGCTGAGCACGTCGCCTTCCTCGAGGACCCTGCGGGCTACCAGCCGCCCGTTGACCCGGGTCCCGTTACGAGATAAACCCAGGTCAGCGACGTAGGCGTACGGGCCGTGGCGGACGATCTCGGCATGCAACCGGGAGACGCTGGGATCGGCCAGCCGGACGTCGACCCCGCTGCCACGCCCGATCGTCGTCACCGCCTCGGCCAGCGGGATGACGTCGCCGGTCTCTTCGATGCGAATGTAAGGCCCCTCCACAAGGTTCTCCTGCCTGCCCATGTAGCGACTGATGTCTTACGGTCTGGTTACCCCTTCCCGGCTACTTCCTAATCACCCTGGCTGCGATTGGTCACGCCGTGCGGCCGCTCACCAAGGGCCCCCGCGGCGGTCCCCGAGGGCCGACAGAACTGGTCGCGGGCGGTCGCAAGTACACTGCCGACGGGTCCTGCGGAAGGAAAACAAAATGACGGACAAGCCGGCCAGGGGCCTGGCGGACGTCATCGCGGCCTCCACCGCGGTCAGTGACATCGACGGCCGGGCTGGCCTGCTGTTCTACCGCGGCTATGACATCCATCAGCTCGCGGGCTCGGCGACCTTCGAAGAGATCGCCTACCTGCTGCAGCGCGGTCACGCGCCCTCGGCAGGAGAACTCGAGGCCTATCGGGCGGAGGTCGCCGGAAGCCGGGTGGCAGGCAAGCTCGTCACGGCCTGCCTGCCCGGCGTGGCCGCCAGCCAGGGCCCGATGGAGGCGCTGCGCACCCTGGTCTCGCTGGCCAGCGTCGACGACCCGGACAAGAACTCCAACTCCCCGGAGGCGAACGCGCGCAAGGCGGTGCCCGCGAGGGAGGCCATGAATTGAGCACCGGGCCCGTATCGCCGCGGGGAAGCACCCCCGCGGCCACTGCGAACCGGGGCCGGGGAGGCACCGGAGGGTGGCTGCCGTACCTGCTCGTCCTGGCCGGCGTCGCGGGCGTTTGCGTCTGGCTGTGGACGGGCGGCGAACACGTCGCCAAGGGGGGTACGTTGGCACTGGCGGGCGTCATGTTCGCCGCCGCACTTGCCAGGCTGGCGCTGCCGGAAAGCCGGGCCGGCCTGCTCGCATCGAGGAAGCGCCGCACGGATGTGGTGACGCTGGCCGCCCTGGCCACCGGGCTGCTGGCCGCGGGGCTGCTGCTCCCGGTGCCACTGTGAGGTGAGCTAAGCCACTGCCTGGCCCGTGAAGGGGGATGGGGAGGTGGGTGGGGGCAGTTCTGGCCAGGGCGGCCCCGGCGGGGGCGGGCCGGGCCGCGCGTGACAACGGTGTCAGGCCGCAGAAGGGAAGGAACCAGCCGCAATGCCCAAGATCAAGGTAGTCAATCCCGTCGTCGAACTCGACGGCGACGAGATGACCAGGATCATCTGGAAGTTCATCAAGGACAAGCTCATCCTGCCTTACCTCGATGTGGACCTGAAGTACTACGACCTGTCGGTCACCCACCGCGACGAGACGGACGACCAGGTCACCGTGGACGCGGCGAACGCGATCAAGAAGTACGGGGTCGGGGTCAAGTGCGCCACGATCACCCC
>DASXKD010000402.1:0-3677 GCA_036497045.1 Streptosporangiaceae bacterium
GCCCCAGTCGTAGATGTTGAGCGGGAACCAGGACGGCAGGAAGATCATTTCCGGCGGCATCACCGGCAGGTCGTCCCAGGACCATTCGCCGAACAGGGCGAGCCAGATCCGGGTGAACACCCGGGTGGCCGGGATCCCGCCCTGACCGCGGATCCACTCCGCCGCCCGGGCCAGATGCGGCGTCTTCGGCTCGTGCCCGGCCAGCCGCAGCGCGACGTAGGCCTCCACCGTGGTGGACAGGTCTCCCGGGCCACCGTAGAAGTTCGCCCAGGTGCCGTCGTCGCGCTGCTGGGAGGCGATCCACCGGGCCGAGCCTTGGGTCTGCTCGGCGGTCCTGACGCCGAGGAACTCTCGCAGCAGCAGGTCCTCGGCGTCCATGGTGACGTTCGTCTCCAGTTCGCCCTGCCACCAGCCCTGGTCATGCTGCAGGCCGAGCAGGTGGTCCCTGGCGCGGGCGAGCGCCTCCGCCGCCGGGCCAGCGGCGGAGCGGCCGACATGCCTCGGGTGCGTGACTGTCATCGGTTCCTTATCCCCTCACCACTGCCGCGCGGTGATGAATTCGGCGATCCCGGCGAAATCGGCCCGAACGTCGTCGGGCATCGTGGTTTCCGCCAGGCACCGGTGGGCGGACGCGAGCTGGGCCGCTGCCTCGTTTTCCGTCCAGTCCTTGCCGCCTGCCTCCTCGACAAGCCCGGCGGCGCGGGCCAGGTCGTCCTCGGACAGCGGGTCCGGCTGGCCAAGCAGCGCGGACAGCTGGGCGGACGCGGCGGTGCCGGCGGTGAGGGCGGCCACCACCGGCAGCGACTTCTTCCGCGCGCGCAGATCCGATCCGGCAGGCTTGCCGGTCACCGCCGGGCTGCCCCAGATGCCAAGCAGGTCGTCGGTGAGCTGGAAGGCCTGCCCGGCGTGCGCGCCGAACCCGGCCAGCCCCATGGCCACGGCCGGCGGTGCGCCGACGTGGATCGCGCCGATGCTGCACGCGCAGGCCATCAGCGCCGCGGTCTTGTCCCCCGCCATCTCCTGGCACTCGGCCAGGGTGACGTCGTCGCGGCGTTCGAACGCCAGGTCCGCGCCCTGCCCGGCGATCAGCCGCTGTACCGCGACCGACAGGCAGCGGGCCGCCCACACTCCGTGCGGGGCCTTGTCCTCAAGCAGGATGTCCTGGGCCAGGGCTAGCATGGCGTCCCCGGCCAGGATCGCCCCACCGATCCCGTAAACCGTCCACGCGGTGGGCCGGTGCCGGCGCTCGGTGTCGCCGTCCATGATGTCGTCGTGCAGCAGGGAGAAGTTGTGCACGAGTTCCACCGCTACCGCCGCGGGGACCCCGCGCTCCGGCGCGGCCTGCGCGGCCCGCGCGGACAGCAGGGCCAGCGCCGGGCGCAGCGCCTTGCCGGATCCGGCCGGTTTGGCGCCACCGGGCCGCGCGGCCCCGTCCGCGGCCCTGTCAGCGGCATGGCCATCGGCGGGCGGCGGCACCTGAGCGATGCCGTTGCCCTCGTCACCGGCTCGGCCGTGCACGGGCGCGTGCCCGTTGACGCTGGCCAGGCCGAGGTGGTACGCCGCGACCGAGCGCACCTCGGGGCTGAGGCGGGCGATCGCCGTGGCCATCGCCGGGCCGACCAGGTCCCGCGCGGTCGCCACGCCCGCGGGCATCACGGCGGTCATGCCGGCGCCCCGGTGGTGCCGCTGCTGACCGCCGTGGATCCGGCCGGTGGCCGGCCCGGTGCCCGCCGCGGCGCCGCGACGCCCATACTCCGGCGCAGTTCCCGCACCGCGTTCAGTCCGCTCCGCACGGCTCCCTCCATCGTGTCCGGCCACCCGGTGTCGGTCCAGGCGCCAGCGAGGACCAGGCCCGCCATGGCGGTCGCGGCTGCGGGCCGCAGCTGCCCCACCCCGGGTACCTGGCGCATTGTGGCCCTGCGCTCCCTGGTGACGAAGCAATCGACGACGCGCGCCTGCGCCGCCGCGGGGAACAACTCGGCAAGCGCAGGCAGGAACTGCTCGCGCAGCCTGGCGGCCGGGACGTCGGCGTAGGCGTCTGCGGCCGAGAGTGAGATCGCCAGGTACTGGCCTTCGCGCAGGCCTGACGGCCCGGTCCGGTCGAACACCCACTGCACCGGCGAGTCCACCGCCGCGGCGAACGGCAGCCTTGTCACCCGCCGGTCGTAGATCACATGCACGTTGACAATGGGCGAGCTGGCGATCTGCAGCCACTGTGCTGGCCCGGTGGGGCGACCCCCCTGGAACCCCCCGATGGCCTGTCCGGCCGCGGGCGGCAGCAGGCCGGCCGCGATCTCCGGCGGGACCGCGAGCACCACGCCGTCGGCCCTGATCACCTCGCCGTCACCGTTGCTCCCGCCGGCGCCGCGGCTGGCCAGGCGGACCAGGAACCCTCCGGAGGGCAGCGCCTCCACAGCGGCCGCCTTGGCGCCCAGCCGGACCCGGGCGCGCAGCCGGCCGAGCAGGCTGGCCGCGGCCTGCCCGTGCAGGTCACCGAGCGGCACCGCGGGGATGCCGATGTCCGCCGCGTCCCGGCCGGACAGCAGGGCGGTCTTCACCACGGTGGCCGCGAGCGCCAGGTTCGCGTCGTCCCCGGCGACGTTGAGCGCGGAGACCGTGAACAGGTCCCACAGCGCCCGCCGGGCATGTTCGCCCTGCCCGTGGGCGGCCAGCCAGTCACCGAGGCGCTGCCCGTCAAGCTCGGGGCTGGCCGGGTCGAGCCGGGTCATGGCGAGGGCGGCGGGCACCACGCGCAGTCGTTCTGCATAAGAAAGATGCTGGTAGCTGGCCAGTGCCCGGCCCATGTGCAGCGGGCCGGGGAGCGCCGTGCGGCGCAGCCTGGCGCGCCCTCCCGGGCGCAGCACGGTGACGTCGAACCGGTCCTGGAGCGTCACCGAGCCGGTCATGCCAAGCCTGGCCAGCAGGCCACGGTAGGCGGTGCAGCAGCGCAGGAACACGTGCTGCCCGTTGTCCACGGTCAGGCCGCTGCGGCTGAACGAGCAGGTAGCGCCGCCCAGGCGCGGCCTGGATTCGAGCAGCGTGACCCTGGTCCCGCTTTCGGCGAGCGCGATGGCGGCGGTGATGCCGGCCAGCCCGCCACCCACCACCGCCACGTGCGGCGCAGCCGCCTGTGCGGTCATCGGACGGCACGCAATCCATTGCCTCCCTCGCGGGCGCTCGGCATGGTCGTGCCGGAGGCGCGCGAAATGGTGGTGCGGGAGGCTGGGTCCTCGCCGCCGGGACACCGCAACGGCGCCCGGGGCTGCGTCGTGCCGGAGGCGCGGAGGCTAGCACCGTGCGGCGTTCGGCCCGGCGGCTGTGGCGTAGCGCTGCCCGTGTGTCTCACCGGGCCACCTCTCGTGCGGCGGCGGGCGGGCGTGGCCGGCGGCGCGGCGGCCGCACCGCCGCCGTGGCCAGCGACTTGACCGCCACGGCAGCTTTCTCCCGTGCGGAAAGCGAGACCCTGCGGGTGAGCACGGTGGCCGGGGTCGCGGCGATGTGCTCAAGCAGCCGGTAGTAGATGCCCGCCATGGCACCTGCGGACGCGGCGCTGCGCCGGTCAAGCAACGGCATCAGCGCCAGGCCCTTGGCGTACCAGGTGCGGGCGCGGCCCGCCTCGAACTCCACGAGTGCGGTGAGCTTGCCCTGGCCGGGATCGGTGGCCGGGTCGGCGCCGA
>DASXKD010000403.1:0-1646 GCA_036497045.1 Streptosporangiaceae bacterium
CTTGTTGCCGCCGAAGGCCAGCCCGCTGTTGCAGTCTTCTCGCTTGGCCCAGATGCGGGGGCCGCCGAGGTGATCGCTGAGCCGGTCCAGCGGGTGCACGGGGCTGGGACCGAACAGCAGGGGGTAACGCTCGAAGTCGTCTAGGGACATCGGTGGCTCCTTGCAGGGATGTGCCCGCATATTGCATCCCGCGTGCTGATCCCCGTCAAGGGTCTGGCCGTTGCCTGACCGCTGTAACTTGAGTCGCATGACGACCGATAGCGGCCCGGCCGGCCAGGGCGGTCCGGCCGACCCTGCGGCGGCGCTGGCCGACCGGCTATTTCATGACATGATCGGGGCGCTGGAGCTGTTCACCGTGTACCTGGGCGAGCGGCTGGGGTTGTACCGGGCGCTCGCCAGGCAGGGCCCGGCGACCTCGGCGGAGCTGGCCGGGCGGACCGGCACCACGGAACGGTATGTGCGGGAATGGCTGGAACATCACGCGGCTAGCGGGCTGCTGGAGGTTGACGACCCGGCCGCCGGCCCGCTGGCCCGCCGCTACCGGCTGCCGCCAGCGCATGTACCGGTGCTGGCTGACCCCGATGACATCCGCTACCGGGCCTACAACGGCGTCGAGATCGCACGCGCGGGGCGGTGGCTGCCGCAGCTCGTCGAGGCGTTCCGCACCGGGGGTGCACCGTCCCCGCTGCCCTGGGCGCCGGAGGGCCGGGCCGAGTACAACCGGGCCACGTTCTTGAACCTGCTGGGAACCCGGTGGCTGCCCGCTATCGAGGACGTGCACCGGCGGCTGCGCCGCGAGCCACCCGCCCGGGTGGCTGACCTGGCATGCGGCCCTGGCTGGTCCAGCATCGCGATCGCGCAGGCGTATCCCCTGGTCACGGTCGACGGTTTCGACCTCGACGCCGATGTGATCGCCGCCGCCCGCCGCAACGCGGAGCAGGCCGGCCTGTCGGACCGGGTCACCTTCGCCGCGACCGATGCCGCCGGCCTGGGCACCGCTGGCCAGTATGACCTGGTGACCATCCTCGAAGGGCTGCACGACATGTCCCGCCCAGTGGACGTGCTGCGGGCGGCGCGCGGCCTGCTCAGCCCATCGGGCTCGGTCCTCGTCGCCGATGAGCTGGTCGCCGAGGAGTTCACCGTCCCCGCCCCTGACCTGGAGCGTTACCTCTACGGCTGGAGCGTGCTGTCATGCCTGCCCAGCGCGATGGGGGATCCCGGTACGGCCGCCACCGGGGCGGTGATGCGTCCGGCCACGCTCGGCCGCTACGCGCGCGAGGCCGGCTTCAGCGGTGTGGAAACCCTCCCGCTCGAAACCGAGACCTGGCGTTTCTACCGGCTGTCCCCGTGATCCGGGCAAAGCGGTCAGGCCCCGGGGCGGTGCCCAGGGTGCGCCTGGGCGTAGTGCATCCGCAGCAGGTCCATCCCGTAGTCGTTGCCGTTGGGGGTGCGGACGATCGTGTGGATGTGGAACCGCTCCGGTTCCTCGTTTGAGAGGAACACGCCAGCGTGCTCGTCGATCTCGATCATGATCACCGGGCTCTGGATCCGGTTGTAGAAGGGATGCTCGCCGTCGGTCTCGCCGATCCAGCTGAAGTGGGTGTCGTCGAGGTGGCGCTCGATCTCGGCCAGCCGATGCGCGCGGG
>DASXKD010000404.1:0-3882 GCA_036497045.1 Streptosporangiaceae bacterium
GGATCCCGGCCACGGTGAGTTTCGCCGCTCGTGAGCCCGGTGCTGGCACCTTGAATAGCCAGATGCCGATGCTGGCGTTCACCAGCAGGCTGAGCTGGGCGATGGTGAAGCCGACGCCGGTGCCCACGCGCGCGACCAGGCCGAGCAGGGCCAGGTTCCCGATCCCGAACAGGAACCCGGCCGTCAGGTTGGCGGTGGCGCCGGCCGCGGGCAGCCTGACTGGCCCGTCGCGGGTTAGAGCCAGGGCCAGGCCCCCGGCCAGCATGCCGACCGCCAGCGGGAAGTTGCTGACCTGCGCAGTGACGCCAGCCGACTGCGCCGGGACGAAGTAGCTGCCCCATAGAACCCCGGCGGCGGCCGCCCACAGCAAGCCACGGCGCTGCTGGCCGGCCCCGCGCGAGACGGGCAGCGGCGCCGCGGCCGGTCCGGACGGCACGGCGGGCGCGACCGGGCCGGCCGACACAGCGGTTGCGGCTGGCCCGGTTGGCGCGGTCGTCACGGATGTCGTCACCCGGGGTCGCTGACGGCCCGCCGCGAGCCCGGCACCGGGCGGTGGCGCGCCGGCCGGGGGTGCGTCCTGCGCCCTGACGATCACCAGCACGCCGGCCACGACCAGCACGAGCGCCCCGCCGAGCACGGCGAACCGGGCGCCGTTGAGGCCATCAAGCTCGCCGAACAGGGCGGCTCCCCACACGAACGCGACGATGATGTTCAGGGGCGTCCACGAGCCCGCGGCGCGAGCGAGGCCGATGGCCTCGGACGCCCGGAACGCGGAGTAGTTCCCCGCCGTCCACACGACGCCCCCGGCCACCGGGAGCCAGAAGCTCCGCCAGCCCCAGGCAAGATGACCGCCCTCGACCAGGAGGGCAGCCCCGGCGAACATGACGTTGCCAAGCGTTACGTAGAGGATCCGGGTCCGCTGCGGCACGCCGGGGGCGGCCTGGGCCAGCGGTATCCAGGTTCCCCACGACACCACCGTGATCAGCGAAAGAAGTGCGACCACACTCGGTATTATACTCGGTCTACGAGTAAAATAACCGGCGTGGTAGCGATGACGGACCGGCGGCGGGCGTCGGCGGCCGTGGCGGTGCTGCGCGCGGTGCACCGTCAGCCCGGCATCGAGCGGGCGGCGGCCACCCGCAAGCTCGCGATGACCAGTGGTCTGACCACCGAGACGGTGGCCCGGCTGAGCGGCCTCGGCCTGCTCAGCGAGCATCCGGTGCCGCCCACCGGCGCCCGCGGCAGGCCGACGACGGCCCTCGGCCCGCACCCGCGCGGGCCGCTGGTGGCCGCCGTGGTCATCGGGCATGAGACGTGGCGGATCGCCGTGGCGCAGCTCGGCGGCACGGGGCTCGCCCATACCCAGCGCCCACACCGGCGGGATCCCGGCGAGGTACTCACGGTCCTGGCCGCCCGCCTGCGGTCCCTGCGCAGGCGTTACGGCCTGCGCATCCGAGCTGTGGCCG
The DNA here is from genome assembly GCA_036497045.1 of Streptosporangiaceae bacterium. GTDB lineage: Bacteria > Actinomycetota > Actinomycetes > Streptosporangiales > Streptosporangiaceae > DASXKD01. Next base: position 1,467 of record DASXKD010000404.1, read on the forward strand.
TGTCGGTCCCCGGCACCGTGCACGGCAACCGCGTGGCCCAGGCCGCCAACCTCGGCTGGAGCGACGTCGACTTGTCCGTGCTCTGGCCGCGTGACCGCGGCGCCCGGCCCTTCCTGGCTGGCAACGACGCGACGTTCGCCGCAGTCGCTGAGGCCCGGCGGGGCTCAGCGGCTGGCTCGGAGTTGATGGTGCACCTGTTCATGGAAGCCGGTCTCGGCGGCGCGGTCGTCGAAGATGGCAGGCCCGCCCTCGGCGCCACCGGGACCGCGGGCGAGTTCGGGCACATGCCGTTCGGCGACCCAGCCCAGCCGTGCCGGTGCGGCGCGCGGGGGTGCTGGAACACCGCCATCGAGGGCGCCGCGATCGCCCGCATGCTGAATCAGCCGCCTCCCGCCGACGAGGTCAGCTACAGCCGCCAGGTCTTCGCCGCCGCCCGGGCGAGCCTGATCCCAGGCGCCCCGCCGCGAGCCGAGCTTGCCGTGGTCCAGGCCGTCGCCCGTTCGGTCGGGACCGGCGCCGCTGGCCTGGCCAACGCCCTGGACCCGAGCATCATCACGCTGGGGGGGCTGGGCCGGGACCTGCTGGACATCGCCGGCGGCCAGGTCTACCCCGCCTACCTGGCGGGACTCATGCAGTTCCGGCGCACCAGCCCTCCGCCGCTCCTGCCCGCCCACTTCGGCGGCGACGCGCCACTCGTCGGCGCCATCGAGGAGGCCTTCTCGGCCGTGCTCACCGACGAGGGCCTGCGCACCTGGTCCTCCAACAGGCGGCCAAGATCAAGGCCCGGGCGCCCCAAGACCTAACCGAGCAGATCGGCGTCATCACCACCACCGGGCACGGCCAGACCCTTCGCGCGCTCCACCACCACCACCACCACCTTCCAGCCCCAGCTCACCACAGAACCGGTCATTCTGGCCACCCGGGCCATGACTGATCAAGACCTCCGCTACGCGCCCGGAATCGGCGCTCGGAACCTCAGGGTCGGTTCAGCAGTTTCACGCACTGTGATCAACTCCAGGTCCTCACAGCGGCGCGGATCTGGGCGATCGGCTTGGCGTCGCCGCAGGTCAGTCCCGGCGGGTCAGCATGACCACCGGAATCTCCCGCGTAGTCTTGGCCTGGAATTCGCCGAGGGCAGGAGTCTGCGCGACCAGATTCGGCCACAGTTCGGCGCGGGCGGCACGGCCCAGCTCCTGCGCCAGTACCGGGAACGTCTGGGTACCCACCTCAACGGTGATCTTGGGATGGGCCTTGAGGTTGTAGTACCAGTCTGGGTGGGTCGGCGATCCTCCGTTGGAGGCCACGATGGCGTACCGGCCCTCTCCTTGGGGGAAGTAGCCCACCGGCGTGACGCGCTCGGTCCCGGACTTGGCGCCGATGTGGTGGAGGAGGATCAGCGTGGCGCCCGCCCACGGGCCGCCGACGCGTCCCCCGTTCGCCCGGAACTCCTCAATGATCGTGGTGTTATAGTCGCTGACCCCGCTCGGCCGGTCACTCATCTTCGTCTTCCCTCCCTGCGTGTCCATGGTTGGGCCGCCGGCCGGTCCCGGCTGCTGGGCGCGGCTGCGGGCGGCGGCGTCCGGCCCGGGCGGGTCGGCGCACACGGCCGTGGGCCCGGTGGCGCCTGGGCCGGCATGCGTCACTGGCCGTCGTACTCGTCGTGGCGGCGCCACCAGATACCGGTCTCGTTGCGGCCGCGCGGCGCGCGGTCCAGCCACGCGTACATCCCCCACAGGACGTCGATCCCGCGCTCGTAGGCGGAGTAGGTGTGGTAGACGGCGCCATCCTCGAGCGCGAACGCGCTCATGCCCGGTCCTTCGCGCCGGTAGGTCTGCCAGTCCGTGCCGAAGATCGACTCGCTCCAGGCGTCCCGGGAACTCTCCTGGCCGGCCGGCGGGCGGAAGTCCATCGCGCGGAAGTTGTACTCCACGGCTCCGGCCTGCCATTCCTGCTGGGTGTGCGACACGTGGAAGTCGTAGTTGAAGTCGCTGCCGAATGACGACGCCCAAGGGAAGCCCCAGCCCATCCGCTGCTTGTAGGCCTGGATCCTGGCCAGCGGGGCCCGCGACACCGCGTACAGCGTGACGTCGTGATAGGCGAGGTGGACGACGGAACCGCTGAACCCGTCGGCGATCGACGAGCAGGTCGGGGCACCCGGCGGGGTAGCCGGGCGCGAACATGAAGTGGTAGACGATCAGCTGCGAGCGCCCCTGGAACAGGCCGGCGAGGGATGCCGGGCCCTCGTCGGTGTCGAACCGGTAGTCCTTGTCGATCCATCGCAGTCCCGGCCAGGCGGGTCAACGAGATTGTGCACGGCCAGCGCCGCATCAGCGCGGACACTGCGCTGCGCCTGGCGCGTTTCTCCGGCACCTCGGAGCGGTTCTGGATCAACCTGCAGTCCCGCTACGACCTGGAG
>DASXKD010000405.1:0-1547 GCA_036497045.1 Streptosporangiaceae bacterium
CCTGGCGGTTCATCTTCGCCAGCACGGCGGCCTACACGCCCGGGCAGCTCAATCCGCACGCCTATGCGCTGTTTGGCCCGGTGGCGGCGCTCGTTGTCACCACGGCGGTGCTGATCACCACAGAGCTCACCCGCCGGGAGATCCCGTTCCTGTTGCAGCCGGTGAACCCCACCCCGCGCTTCAGCCTGACACGCGTGTGGCGAGACATCGCCAGCACCTTCGTCAATCGCGACTTCATGATCCTGTTCGCCGGCGCGCTGATTTTTGCCGGGGTTTCCGGGACGACCGATACGCTCGGGACCTATCTCACCACCTATTTCTGGGGCCTGGCCCCCGAGCAATTGCAGTGGTTCAGCCTGAATGTCGTCGGCGCGGTCATAGCCTTCGCGGCGCTGGGGATCCTGGGCCGCCTGTTCGACAAGAAGACCTTGCTGCTGGCGAGCTTCGCGGCCCTGATGATCGACGGCATGGGCGTCATCGGCCTTCGCCTCCTGCATTTGCTGCCGGCCAACGGCGCGACCAGCCTGCTGGTGATCCTGGTGGTCAACGACACCGCCCGGACGTTCCTCAGCACGCTGCTGGGCATCATTTTCGTCTCCATGCTGGCCGACACCATCGACGTGCAGGAGTTGAACACCGGCCGCCGCCAGGAGGGGATATTCGCCGCCGCCCTGTCGTTTTCCGGCAAGGCCACCGCCGGGGTCGGAGCCATCGTCGCCGGGTTCCTGCTGCAGGAGGCGGTGCGCTGGCCGGCGGCAGCCAATCCGCACACCGTGGGCGCCGAGGTCGTCACCCGCCTGGGCCTGGTGGGCGGCGTGCTGGTTCCGGTGCTGCTGATCGTCCCGTTCTGGCTGGGCACGCGCTACGCGATCACGCGCGCGTCACACAAGCTGACCCGGGAGGAGCTGGAGCGGCGCCGCGCGGCCGCGCATCTGCCGCCGCCAGGCGAAGGGCCTCAGGACCTTCTCGCGCCGCTGGCGGCGCCCGTCCCCCAGATCACCGGCTGAGCCTGCGCAACACCCACAGCCGCATACGCCAGCCGATGAGGAAGAGGGCGGTGAGAACCGCCGGCACGGCGCCAGGCGCCGGGTTGCCCAGCAAGGAGGTCAGGCCCAGGAAGAGTGGCGGGGTTATGAGGATGAGGGCGAAAAAGAACCAGCGCTGGGGCCGCGACACCTCCGGTGAGACGAGATCGGCGGCGAGGGCGGCGTAACCCCACAGCGCCGCCAGGCTAGCGCCAATGGCGACGATCAATCCGCCGTAGATCGCCATGTGCGGCGCGGCGGGACCCGGCAGGTGGGCGACCCGGGTGGCGGCCGGCAACAAGGCCACCAGCGCCAGCGTCACCAGGTTGATGACGGTCACCGCTGCGTCGGCCGTGGTGATCATGGCCAGGAACCGCCGGTGGGCCAGCCAGAAGACGCTGATGGCCACAAAGGAAAGTGCATAAGCGTCCAGCTGAGGGGCCAGCGGGGCCCACAGGTCGGCCAGCCGACTCTCGGAGACCTCAGGCAATTGGATATTCAGCGCCAGCAGGGTGATGGCGA
>DASXKD010000406.1:0-3080 GCA_036497045.1 Streptosporangiaceae bacterium
CTCGCGGCGGGCACCAAGGGCAAGCGGATGGCCCTGCCGAACTCCAGGATCCTGATCCACCAGCCCGCCACGGAAGGCGGCTACGGGCAGTCCAGCGACATGGAGATCCAGGCCAGGGAGATCCTCAGGATGCGCAGCGCAATGGAGGTCATCCTTGCCCGGCACAGCGGTAAGGACGAGGAAGTCGTCCGGCGCGACATCGAGCGGGACAAGTTCCTGACCGCCGCGGATGCCCAGGAATACGGCCTGATCGACGAGGTGCTGACCATCCTCAAGAGGGGGTCGGAGCGCATCCCGGAGGTAGTGTCGCACTAGCCAAGGAGGGATACGGAGGATTTCACCTCTTCCCTCCCGGGCCGCTGAGGGGGTTTGATTGGTCCATCGGACCTCCGAAGGCGGTACCGTCATAGAGCAAGCGCATGACGGCATGGCGGGACATGCCCGCCGTGCCCGGCCCGGGGAACCGGGCCGTGGCCGGCGGCCCCATGTAAAGGAGAAACTGGGTGGCACGCATCGGTGACGGTGGCGACCTGCTGAAGTGCTCGTTCTGCGGAAAGAGCCAGAAGCAGGTCAAGAAGCTCATCGCCGGTCCAGGCGTGTACATCTGCGACGAGTGCATTGACCTCTGCAACGAGATCATCGAGGAAGAGCTCTCCGAACCGTCCGAGTTCAAATGGGATAGCCTGCCGAAGCCGCGCGAGATCTACGAGTTCCTCGACTCGTACGTGATCGGCCAGGACAAGGCCAAGAAGGCGCTCTCCGTCGCGGTGTACAACCACTACAAGCGCATCCAGTCCGGCGGTGAGCGGCAGGGCAGCGATGACGTGGAGCTTGCCAAGTCCAACATCCTGCTGCTCGGCCCGACCGGCTCGGGCAAGACGCTGCTTGCCCAGACCCTCGCCAGGCTGCTCAACGTCCCGTTCGCGATCGCCGACGCCACCGCGCTCACCGAGGCGGGCTACGTCGGGGAGGATGTCGAGAACATCCTGCTCAAGCTGATCCAGGCGGCCGACTACGACGTCAAGAAGGCCGAGACGGGGATCATCTACATCGACGAGATCGACAAGATCGCCCGCAAGTCGGAGAACCCCTCCATTACTAGGGACGTGAGCGGCGAGGGCGTGCAGCAGGCGCTGCTGAAGATCCTGGAGGGCACCACCGCCAGCGTCCCCCCGCAGGGCGGCCGCAAGCACCCGCACCAGGAGTTCATCCAGATCGACACCACCAACGTGCTGTTCATCTGCGGTGGCGCGTTCGCCGGCCTGGAGAAGATCATCGAGCAGCGGTCCGGCAACAACGGCATCGGCTTCAACGGCGTGCTGCGGGTCCGCAGCAAGCACGTCACCCAGGACGCCTTCGCCGAGGTGATGCCGGAGGACCTGCTCAAGTTCGGCATGATCCCTGAGTTCGTCGGCCGTCTCCCGGTCATCACCAGCGTGCACAACCTCGACCGTGAGGCGCTCATCCAGATCCTCACCGAGCCGCGCAACGCCTTCGTCAAGCAGTACAAGCGGCTGTTCGAGCTGGACGGCGTGGACCTTGAGTTCTCCCCGGACGCCATCGAGGCGATAGCCGACCAGGCGCTGCTGCGCGGCACCGGCGCCCGCGGCCTGCGCGCGATCATGGAGGAAGTGCTGCTCTCGGTGATGTTCGAGGTGCCGAGTCGCAAGGACGTCGAGCGGGTCGTCATCACCAGGGAAGCCGTCCTGGAAAACGTCAACCCGACGCTGGTGCCGCGCGACGTCTCCCGCCGCACACCCAGGGAAAAGTCCGCCTGACGCTCGGTGGCGGCGGCGCGCAGCAGTTCGGAAGTGCTGCCCTCAGTTTGCCCGTAATGCCTCTCACCTGGGCTGGCCCTCGGTACTCTCGGGGAATTAGTCAGGGCACAGTTTCCTGTGCCACTACGACTGGGGGAGAGCGCACATGAGCGGCTGGAACGCCTCCAGGCCTACTTGGGATCCCGAAGGCGGGGTCAGCGACAGCACACCGGGCTTCCCTGACCCGGAGGACCACGGCCGGCCGGGTAACGGCCGGCACTCCTACGGTCAGCCTGGGCGGCAAGGGCAGTCCGCCCAGCCGAGCTTCCCCGGTTATGACCCCGAGGACCTCTGGCCGCAGGACCAGGGCGAGGGCGGCTACAGCAACGGCGCCAACGGCCAGCACGGCTCCAACGCCCAGCACCGCTACGGCACGCGAGCCTCCCTGGGGCTCCCGCAAGAGGACTACCCGCCGGCGGATTACGGCCAGCCCAGCCAGCAGTTCGAGCAGCGGGACTACGCGCAACCCAGCCACCCGGGCCGGCATGCGGCCGGGACCGCCCGGAGCGGCGGGGACCAGGAGGACGCCGTCCAGGACTACACCGCGCGCATGGATCCCGCCCTGCAGGACTTCTTCGCGCCGCAGCCGTCCAGGCCAGGCTTCACTGCGCCAGGCCGGCCGCCAGCCCCGGCACCCCAGCCGTCCCGGCCGCCCCAGGCGCCCGGGCCAGGCTATCCAGGCCAGCCCGGCTATCCCGGTCAGGGACCCCAGCCAGGCGGCCAGCCGCCGGCCACGCAGCGGGATAGCCGGCCGCGGCGGCCCACCGGACCGCAGCAGGCGCCCCACGCGCCCCAGGCACCCCAGGCACCATGGGCGTCCCAGCCGTCCCAATCGCGGTCGGCGCCGCCCTGGGCGACAGAGCCGGGCCAGGCAGGCCGCGCGGATCCCTGGGACACGCCAGCCCCGCGCCCGGGTTCCCGCGCCGCGAGCCGCGCGGATCGCGAGCGCGACCGCGGCAGCCGCAGCCGCAGCAAGGTGCTCATCGCCGTCGGTCTAGTCGTCGTGCTCGCCATCGCCGCCGGGGCGTACCTGGTGCTCCGCAAGCACGGCGCGACCCCCACGACCGGCACGCCGCCGACCACGGCGCCGCGGACCACCCCGAGCGCGAGCCACCCGGCCACCGGGCAGGCCGCCCAGCCCGCGACGGGCACGGCCTACACGCTGAGCACACCGGCCACCGCGGGCGGCTACCCCAAGCTGGCGACGGCCCCGAGCTCGGTCACCGGCACCGCCACGGCCACCGCCCAGTCCGTCCGCGAACA
>DASXKD010000407.1:0-20192 GCA_036497045.1 Streptosporangiaceae bacterium
TGGGGCGACGCTCCACCCGCCCGGCCAGATGACCAGCTAGCCGTGCTGATGAGCCGGCTCCGCTCGGTACTCGGCCGCGACCGGATCGACCATCGCGACGGCGGTTACCTGCTGCGCTGCGACTGGCTCGACGCAGCCGAGCTGGCCATGCTCACCGACGAGACGCAGCGGCGCCACCGCGCGGGGAACGTGGTCGGTGCCGCCGCGGCGGCCCGGGTGGCGCTGTCACTGCTGCGTGGCTCCGGCCAGGCACCGGCTCCCGGCGAGTGGGCGGAGCTACGGCTGGCCGCGCTGGAGCGCCTGGCTGCCCGGGCCCGCCAGGTGGCGGCCATCGCGTTGCTTGACGCTGGCGATTGGACGGCCGCGAGCGACGCGGCGGAGCAGTCGCTGGAACGCGACCCCTACGATGAGGCGGCGCTGCGCATCCTGCTGCGTGCCCAGGTCGGCGGGGGCAGGACCGCGGCGGCGCTGGCCAGCTACGCCAGGGCAAGGCAGCGCCTGGCGGACGAGCTCGGCACCGATCCCTCACCCGAGACCGCGGCGCTGTTCACCGCGATCCTGCGCGGTGAACTGGCCCGGCCCGCGCCGGTTCCCGGGACCGGCACGCCGGGGGTGGTCGGCCGGGACCACGAGTTCGCCAGCCTGGACGCGATCGCGGCGCGGGCCAAGGCCGGTCAGGTCGAGGTAGTGGTGGTCGACGGGGACGCGGGCATCGGCAAGACCACCTTGCTGCGCGCCTGGGCGGCCAGGCGGGAAGCGGCCGGGGACACGGTGCTGATGGCAGCGTGCGGGCCGCTCGACCGGGGTCTCCCGCTGGACGCCCTGCTCCGCTCGCTCACCGGCCTGCTGCGCAAGCTCGGCCCGGAACGGGCCGCCGACCTGCTCGGCCCCGACGAGGCGCTGCTGCGGCCGGTGCTCACCCTGGCGCCGGTGTCCCGGCCGCTGCCCGGGCTCACCGATGGCCTGCTCGGCCCCGCCGTGTTGTACGCGGCCCTGCTGCGGCTTCTCAGTCGCCTGTCCGGCAGCGGCCCGGTCGTGGTGGTGATCGACGACGCGCACCTGGCCGGGCCCGCGCTGCCGGACTGGGTGCGCTTCGTCCAGCGGGGCGAGGTGCCGCTGGCCCTGGTGCTGGCCGTCCGGTCAGGCGAAGGGGCGCCCCTGGCCGCCACCGCGATCGTCCATCTCGACGTGCTTGACCGCGAGGCAGCCACCGAGCTGGTCGGCCCGGCCAGGATCGGGGAGCTGTACCCGCGTTCCAAGGGGCACCCGCTTTTCCTGACCGAACTGGCCCAGCAGGTGGCAGGCGCCGAGCTGGCCGCGTCCCTGGTCGAGTCGGTATCCAGGCGGTGTGACGACCTTGGCCCCGCCGGTGCGCTGCTGCGGACCGCGGCGGTGATCGGCCCGCGGCTGGATATCGAACTGCTCGCGGCCGTGCTTGGCCGCCCCGCTGTCGAGCTACTGGACGACGCCGAGCAGGCCACCGCCAGGCAGTTGCTGGCCGACGAGGACGGCACCTTCACGTTCCGGCACGAGCTGGTGCGGGAGGCCCTGGCCGCAACCGCCACGGCAGGCCGCGCCGCGCTGCTGCACCGGCACGCCGGCCGGGTGCTGGCCAGCCGGGCCGATGCCGACCCGATGACGGTCGCGCAGCACGCCCGTCTCGGTGGCGACGTGGAGCTTGCCGCGCAGGCCCTGCGCGACGCGGCGGCCCGCGCAGCGGAACGCTTCGACCACGCGGCCGCCGAAGAGCTTCTCGACGACTCCCTCCGGCTCCACCCAGGATCACCGGGATGGCTGGCCCGGGCCGGGGTGCGCACCCGCCGCGGCCGGTACCCGGAGGCCCTGGCCGACGTTGACCGCGCCCTGGCGGCCGGGCCCACGGCGGCCGGCGCGGCCGCGCTCGCGGTCGGCGCGTGGGCGGCCTACTTCGACCGCAGGTTCGCGACGGCGATCCAGTTCGCCGAGGACGGCGCACTGGCCGCGGCCGACGCCGCCACCCGGGCCCGGTGCCTGGCCGTGGGTGGCCGGACCCGGCACGCCGCCGGGGACCTGGCCCAGGCGGAACTCTTGCTCGGCGAGGCGCTGTCGCTGGCTTCCGGCCAGGAGCGGGTCACCGCGGCGGCCTGGCTGGGCGTGCTCCGGGCCCATCAGAGCCGGGTAGCGGAGGCGCTGGCGCTGCTGCGCCCGGCGGCCAGGGGCCAGGTCGGGGTGGAGCACACCTCGGTCACGCTGCACTCGCTGCTGTTCACCGGGCATGCGCACGCGGTGGCGGGGCACCCGGCCCTGGCCCTGGGCGCCCTGGCGACCTACACCGCCGAGGTGGAGCGCAGGCATGTGCCACGGTTCGCAGGCCGGGCGGTCAACTTCGCCGGCTGGGTGCTGCGCAACATCGGCGCGACCGGCGAAGCGCTGGACCGCCACCACCAGGCACTCGACGGCGCGGTCCGGGAGGGAACCGCGGAGCTGCGCATTGCCGCCCTGGAAGACCTGGCCGAGCACTGCCTGGACTCCGGTGACCTCGATGGTGCCCACGCCAGGCTGGCGGAGGCCCATGCGCTGCTACACGGCGACCTGGTCTTCGGCTGGCGGCTCGGCCTCAAGCACCAGCTCCTGGCCGCCCGCCTGGCCCTGTCCCAGGGCGAGCCACAGCAGGCCCTGGACGCCGCCGCCGGGTTGGCCGCACGGGCCGATGCGCTCGGCATCCCCCGGTACACCACCGCCGCCCGGCTGCTGCGGCACCGGGCCGCCCGGGCCCTGGGCCTGCCCGCGGACCCGGCCCAGATCGCCATCGACCTGGACCGGATCGAGGCCGCCGTGGCCATCGAGTCGTGGTGGTGGACCGGGGAGGTAGCCGCCGACTTCGCCAGCACGGAGTGGCTGGACCTGGCCGCCCGCCGGGCCGAACGGCTGGCCGGCAACGCGGGCAGCTACGCGGACGGGATGCGCCGGGCGGCAGCCCGCCGCCTGGACTCCTGGCAGGCCGCCGCACGCTGACCTGGCTGGACCGGCCGGGGTCAGGCGCTGGCGGCTTCCATCTCGGCGAGCAGCCCGGCTGGCCAGCGGCCGCCGCACAGCACGGTGTCGGCCACGATAAGGCCGTCGGCCACGGTCAGCAGGTGCATGTGGTGGGCGGCGTGCGGCACGCCGTTTTCCGTCCAGCTCAGCGTGTACTCGACGACCTCACCTGCGCCGTCGCCGACCGGGTAGCGGCGCAGTTCGTCGAACCGGGCCGGGTCGGCGAACCACCGGGCGTACTCGGCCCGGATCGCGTCGCGCCCATCGGCACGCAGCCGCCAGTTCGGCACGGTCGCGTCCAGGGTCGCGTCCGCGCTCCACGCGTCGCAGGCGGGAATCGTCGCCGTCTCGATCGCCTGCAGGAACCTGTCGACTGCCGCATGGCTTGCCATCGTCGCCTCCCGTGCGTCTGGGGATCTCGGCCCAGCCTGCCGGTCGGGGCTTGCAGTCAGGTTGCACCGGGGCGTCCGCCTCACCGGCGGTGCCCTCGGTGCGGGCCCGGTGGCGGGTAAAGCCGGGCAGGGCGAGACAGACCAGGCACCCACGCGCCACCGTGATGTCGGGCGCCGGGCCGAGGGGGTGATCGCAGCGATGGCCGCGCGGCCGGGCCCCGGATGGGGACCCGGCCGCGCGAGCCTTAGGGGCTAGGACGCCGGCATCATTCTGGTGTAGATCTGCTGGTCGTTGGCGATGAGGCCGTTTGGCTCGGCCGCGGTGCACAGTGCGGGAGGCACACCTGGTGCGGCCGTGCCCGGGCACAGGAACGCGTCCGTGTTCCTGGTGTCCGACCACAGCGGGTGGGCGCCGGAGACCGCCGCGACGCCCGCGTAGTCGCCGAAGAACACGCCGCCGCCCTGGGCGTCGGGGAACTGCGTCGGCGGCGGCATGGACGCGGAGGTGGCCCGGCTCACCTTGAAGCTGGACAGGTTCTTCGAGGTGGACACGCTCACGTCCATGTTCCCGGTGAACTCATCCGAGCCGTACTGCCGGTCGTAGTAGGAGGTCGCCAGGGTTCCGCTGGGCGTGAACGCGGCCCACTGGAACCACTGGTCCGTGGTGGCCTGCTTGCTCGCGGTGTTGACGACGGGCATCAGCCGCTGATCGACGGTGGTGCCGGTGAAGGTGCCCGCGCCGTTGTTGGAGACGCTGAAGATGATCTTGTTGTTGCAGGCGCCTGGGGTCTTGACACCGGTGTAGGTGTTGATGCCGAAGGCGCTGAACCCGGCGGGCGTGCACCCGTTGGACTCGTTCGAGTCACGGTTGATGTAGGAGCCGTAGGTGACGACGACCTGTGCGGGGTTGGTCGGGTTCACGCCCCCGGCTGGGTAGTTGGTCGCCCGGAACACCGAGTTCTGCGCGGTGCCCTTTTCCGGGACACAGGCCCGGCCGGCGTCCTGGCCGCCCTGGTAGGTGGCGCAGTCCGGCAGGTCGTTGTAGTTGCCCACCAGGGTCGGGGCGCTGAAGGTCAGCCCGCCGTCGGTGGAGCGCGTCAGCAGGATCTGGTTGTGGTTGTCGCTGCTGCTGCTGGTGGAGTTGTTGAAGTTGGCGTAGGCGACGTAGAGCGTGCCGTCGGGGCCGGTGAACGGGTCGGAGAACTGGTTCTCGTTGCAGGTCCCATGCGGGGTCGGCACGCCGAAGGTATTCGCGCACAGCGAGCTTGTCGTGCTCACCACCACCGGGCTGCTGAAGGTCTGCCCGTAGTCGTCGGAATGCACTTCGTAGATGTAGGCGGTGCCGTCCGCAGCGAACAGCGTCCAGGTCACGTAGATCCGGTCCCGGAACGGGCTGGTGGGGCTGTTGTCGATGGTCATGTATGGCTTGTCGTTCAGGATTGCGCCGGTCGTGTCGAAGGTTTCGATCGCGGGGTGGCCGGTGAAGTTCCAGGACGCACCGGCGTCGCCGGTGGACCGGAACACGTACACGGCGCTGGAGAAGTCGGGGTTGTTGGTCGTGCCCGGCCCGCGCATGAACACCTGGCACGCGTAGTAGGCGTTGCCCCTGCTGTCCCAGGCCACCGACGGGTCGCCGCTGGCCTGCCAGTACTGCCGGGCAACGTTGCCGAAGGCGGTGCCGCGGGTGAACCCGTTGGGCATGGTGCTGTCGGTCCAGCTTGACCCGCCGTTCCCGCTGAACGCGGTGCCGCAGGTGCCGTCACCGCGCCGGTAGTCGTTGAACCCGGCCACCAGCTGGCGCGGGTTGACCGGGTTCTGCGCGATGGCGGTCTCGTTCTGGGCCTGGCCGCGGCCCTGCAGGTCGGGGTCGGTGACGTTCAGGCAGTTCTGGTTGACCAGGACGTTGGGCCCGAGGTTACGCGGGCACAGACCTACCCCGGAACTGCTCATCCGGGCGCCGGCCCGGGCAGCGGGTGCCTTGGCCGGCACGCCGATGCCGGCCTCGAACGAGGCGAACCCCGACAGGTGCCGCTTCTGCAGTTTGCTCAGTCCGTGCAGTGAGATGCCGTGGACGGCAGCGCTCGCGCGCTGTGTTCTTGATGCGGACGGTGCGATGGCTAGTGCGATGGCCAGTGCGACCGCGCAAACGGTCGCCAACGACAGGATCAGCCGGGATTTCACGTGCATTCCTCCTACCGCAGTCATGTGCCTTCCTCTGAAGGCATCGGCTCACGGCGGCGGCACGCGCGATAACGTCCAGGACGGCCGCCGCGGCATTGCTGGCGGCGCCCCCTTCCCTGTCTCTCCCAGCGCGGCTGGCGCGATGGCACCAGCCACATCCGTCCCTTGCGTGCGCCCCGAACGGTACGCCGCCAGGGGCAACAGCGCAACGCCCGTAGCGTTACCGGCCGCTGCCCTCGGACGGGGCGCTGGGCTGGGCCCGGTACCCGGTGAACCCGGGCAACAGCAGGCAGACCAGGCCGACCGCCCCGGCGCAGAAGAGCCCGCCGGAGGCGAGCGAGAACCTGGCACTGGTGACGCTGGCCACCGCGCCGGCCCGGATCTGCCCGGCCGAGGGCCCGACGCCGTAGCTGAGCAGCTCCAGGCCGGCCATCCGGCCGCGCAGCCGGTCCGGGATGGTCTGGTTCCACAGCGTGTCCCGGAAGATCCCGCTTGTCATGTCGGCCGCCCCGGCCAGCACCAGGCACCCAAGCGCCACCGCGATGTCGGGCGCCAGGCCGAAGGCGGTGATCAGCAGCCCCCAGACCGCGGCCGAGGCCGCGATGGCCAGGCCGTGCCTGCGCACCCGGCCCATCCAGCCGCTCACCACGGTGATGGCAAGAGCGCCCGCCGCGGGCGCCGCGAACATCAGTCCCACGGCCCACGGCGCGTGCAGGTCGGCGGCCACGAACGGGAACAGCGCGTTCGGGTAGGCGAGGGTCATGGCGGCGAGGTCGGCCAGGTAGGAGCCGAGCAGGTCCTGGCGCCCGCGCGCGTAGGCGAAGCCTTCGGCGATGCTCCGCAAGCCGGAAGCGAAGCCGGTCACCGGCTCGGGCCCGGGGTCCGGTGCGGGCAGCGGCCGCACCAGCCACAAGAAGCAGAACGACACCACGAAGCTGACGGTGTCCAGGCCGTACACGTACTCCGGGCCCGGCCCGGCGGCCAGGAAGCCACCCAGCGTGGTCCCGGCCAGGAAGCTCACATTCTGCGACATGGACAGCAGCGCCGCGGCGGCGGTGAGCTGGTCCCTGGGCACCATGCGCGGCAGTGACGCGTCGAGCGAGGGCCGCTGGAGCGCCGCTGCAGCCATCATCAGCCCTGTCACCACATACAGCGGCCAGACGAGCGGGTGCGCCGCCAGTGCGTTCAGCATGAGAAGAGCCGCGCAGCAGCCGAGCGCGGCCTCGCAGGCCAAGATCAGCCGTCGCCGGTCGAAGCGGTCCGCCAGCACCCCGCCGTACAGGCCGAACACCACAAGCGGCACCAGCTCGACCGCGCCGAGCAGGCCGACCGCGACGGTGGACCCGGTGAGCTGCTTGGCCTGGACGAGCAGGGCGACCTCGGTCGCCTGGGTGCCCAGCGCGATGACCGTGCGGCTGACGTAAAGCAGCCGGAAGTCGCGTGAGGTCCGCAGCGGGGTCAGGTCCGCCCGGAGCCTGGGCCGGGGCAACCCGGGCTAGCCCCAGACGTCCTGGGCGACCTTGACGATCAGCTCGAGCTTGGCGACTTCCTGCTCGTAGCTCAGCACGTTGCCCTCGACGGTGGAGGAGAAGCCGCACTGGGGTGACAGGCAGAGCTGGTCGAGCGGCACGAACTTGGAGGCCTCCTCGATCCGGCGCTTGAGCACGTCCGGGTTCTCCAGCTCGCCGCGCTTGGTGGTGACCAGGCCGAGCACGACCATCTTGCCCGGCGGCACGAAGCGCAGCGGCTCGAAGCCACCGGAGCGCTCGTCGTCCCACTCACAGAAGAACCCGTCCACGTTCAGCTCGCTGAACAGGGCCTCGGCGACGAAGTCGTAGCCGCCCGAGGCGGCCCAGGAGGACCGGAAGTTGCCCCGGCACATGTGCGTGGTGACCGCCATGCCTGGGGGCTTTGCCACGAGCGAGTCGTTGACCTGGCGGATGTAGCGCAGGTGCAGATGCTCGGCGTCCTCGCCCCGGGCGGCGATCTCGGCCCGCTGCACCGGGTCGTTGAGGTAGGCCAGGCTGGTGTCGTCGAACTGGAGATAGGTGCAGCCCAGAGCGGCCAGCCGGGCGACCTCGTCGGCATAGGCGGCGGACAGGTCGCTCCAGAACTCCGCGATGTCCGGGTAGATCTCCGGGTCGATCGCGGCCGGGCCGCCACGGTAGTGGACCATGTTCGGCGAGGGGATGGTCAGCTTCGCGGTGGAGTTGCCCGCCAGCGACTTCAGATAGGTGAAGTCCTCTTCGAAGATCGTCTTGGCCATGTGGATCTTGCTGCCCACGTGCAGCGCGGCCGGGGTGAACTCGATGTCCCCGGACGGGTTGTGGAACTTCACCGCCAGGTTGCCCGGCGCCTTGCCGACCCCGCCGATCTGGTAGATGAAGTCCATATGCCAGGACGCCCGGCGGAACTCGCCGTCGGTGGCCGACCGCAGGCCGGCCTTCTGCTGCATGGCCACCACGTCGGCGATGGCCGTATCCTCGGCGGCCCGCAACTGCTGGGCGGTGATCCGGCCGGCCGCGAAGTCGTCGCGGGCCGCGAGCACGCTGGCGGGACGGAGCAGGCTGCCGACGTGGTCGGCGCGGAAGGGCGGAGTAGTTCGCATGCGCAACATCGTTGCGCTCTCCGCACGCGACGGTCAATCCGCCCCGGCATGGCGCGGGGGCATGCCCGGCAGCGAGTGCCCCGCGAGGCCCTGGTCACCGGCGAGGCGCTGCAGCAGGGCGGTGAGCTGGTCCCGCTCCGCGCCGCTCAGGCCGGCGGTGATGGCGGCTTCGTGGGCCCGGGTGACCTCCCTGACCCGCGCCAGCATCGCGGTGCCCGCCTCGGTCAGGTAGAGGGCGTGCGAGCGCCGGTCGGCCGGATTGCGCCTGCGCTCGACCAGGCCCAGCTTTTCCAGTTCGTCGGTGAGGAACACCATCCGGGTGGGGTTCACTCCCATCAGCTCGGCGATGGCCTGCTGTGAGCGCCCGTCGTTCTCGGTCAGGCGGACGAGCATCCCGGCCTGGCGCTGTTCCAGCCCCAGCGGCTTGAGCCGTTCGCCGAACAGCCCGGCGATGTGGAATCCCAGCTGTACCAGGAGGAACGCGACACTGCTCTCCGGCTGGGGTGCGATAGCCGGGTCCGACGTCTCCATCGGCCAAGACTATCATCGGTAAATATATTTGCATCTATAGATCATTGCGCGATAGAACTATCGAACAGGAAATCAGTCCCGCACCGGAGGTGGCGACGATGCTCGACGCGGATTCCACTGAAGTGCGCAGCGGCACCAGGGCTGCCCACCTGGAGATAGCGCGGCGGACAGCCCTGGGCCTGGGGATCGCCGTGGTTGTCCAGTACGCGCTGGGCATATGGGTGAACCTCTATGTCACGGTGCCAGCGCGCGATCAGGGCGGCGGCTTCCTGACCGCGATCGGCAGGGCACTGGCGAACGGCCCGGTGGCGCTCGGCATCCACGCCGGGCTGGGCCTGCTGCTCGTCCTCGGGTCAATCAGCCTGGTCGTCAGGTCGGTCCTGTCCCGCAACCGCGCCCTGACCGTGCTGTCGGCGCTGTTCCTCCTGGCGTTGCTCGGAGCGGCTTCCTCCGGCGCGTCGTTCGTGGACTCCGGCCGCGACAGCGCATCGGCGTCGATGGCCATGCTGACCGGCGTGGCGCTGATCTGCTCGCTGATCTCCCTCTACGTGGCGGGTTCCCCGGGCCGGCAGGGCCCAGGGCACGGTGACGGAGTCGCCGGGCCATGAGGCCATCGGGGGGTTCCGGGGGGTCCCTCCCCCGGGCCAGCAGGATCACTAGCCGATGATGCAGGGGGTGTTCCACGGGTCGTAGCTCGCGCAGACGTCCGCGGGGCTGCCGAAGATCCCGATGGACGGCAGTGCGGCGCCCTGGAAGTCGAACAGGGTGAGGTTGACATTGGGCGACCCAACGCCGGCCCCAGGTTCCCAGCCCACGCCGGGGATCCAGTCCGGCGCCCAGTAGAACAGGCCCATGCCGAGCCCGCCCGGCACCTGCGCGAGTATCGACAGCTCGTCGCTGACGAAGGAGAGCTGGCCGCCGGGGCTCGCCGGATAGCCGGCCGAGATCTGGCTGGGCTGCCAGACGAAGTCGCCGGTGCTGTCGCCGGCCTGCTCGTTGCCGTTGGCCAGCGTCCAGGCGTACTGCGTCTCGGCGATGATGATCGGCTTGCCGAACTGGGTCGCCAGCGCGTCCACGTTCGCCTTCATCTGCGAGATCGTGCCGTGGAAGAACGGGTAATAGGACAGGCCGATCACGTCGAACGGCACGCCCCGCGAGATCAGGTTCTGGTAGAACTCCTGGCTCACCTGGTTGTTGCCGCCCTGGTCGAAGTGCATCATGATCAGCAGCTTGTGGCCCGGCGGGTTGCCGGCCTGGGCGCCGGCCACGCCGGCCTTGAGCAGGGTGGCCAGGTTGTCCCAGCCGGTGTTGGCGGTCCAGTCGACCTGGCCGACCGGCCACAGCATCCCGTTGCGGATCTCGTTTCCGATGGACACCAGGTCGACCGGCGTGCCCTGCTGGGCGAAGGCCGAGATCACCTGCTGGGTGTAGGACTGCACGGTCGCCGTGAGCTGGGTGAGGTCCTGGCCCTGCCAGGCCGCGGGGATGTCCTGGTGCTGCGGGTCGGCCCAGAAGTCGGAGTACATGATGTCCAGGTAGATCTTCATCCCGGCCTGGTGCACCTGCCGGGCCAGGGCCAGATCGCTGGCCAGATTGCTGTAGCCGGGCGGCGGGTTCACCCACAGCCGCATCCGGACGTAGTTGGCGCCGTTCGCGCGCATGATCTGGATCGGCGAGCCGGGGAAACCGCGGTCGGTGAAGTGGGCACCGGCCGCCAGTTCCTGCCAGGAGGTTCCCCGGCAGGCGCAAAAGAACGTGACGAGACAGATTCGGCATAACAAACCTCCGCAATCACACAAAAATCCAAACTTGAGCGCACAATAACGCGCACAGAACCGGTCATCAATGGGATTGCGTGCATATTTCGAAACAGTCGGCAGGCCGGGCCACGCGGGCCGTGCCGCGATCGTTGTCCCCGTGCGGTCCTCAGCCCGGGCTGAACGGCAGGAGTGCCAGCTTTCCGGTGACCCGCCGGCCGCCGAGTTCGCTGAGCGCCTCCGCAGCGCGATCGAGCGGGTAGGTCTGGGGGGCGACCGGGTGCAGGACGCCTGCCGCCACGCGCTGGAGCAGGTCGGCTATCAGTGCCTGGTTGCCGGCCGGGTCCTGGCCTGCCCACGCGCCCCAGTCGACTCCGATCACCGTGCGGTTGCCGAGCAGGATGCGGTTGAGCGGCAGCCGCGGGATGGAGCCGCCCGCGAACCCGACCACCAGGTAGCGGCCGTTCGGGCGCAGGCTGCGCAGCGCGGGCTCGGCGTGCCGGTCGCCGACCGGATCGACGACCAGGTCGGCGCCGGCGCCGGTGATCTCCCGCACCCGGGCCTTCAGGTCCTCGGTCTGGTAATCGATGGTGACCTGCGCCCCGGCGGTGACCGATGCCGCCCGCTTGGCCTGACTGGATGCCGCGGCGATCACCCGCGCGCCGAGCGAACTGGCGACGTCGACCGCGGCGAGCCCGATCCCGCCCCCCGCACCGAGGACCACCACCCACTCGGCGGGCCGCACGCTGGTGCGCCTGGTCAAGGCGAACAGCATCGTCGCGTAACTGTCCACCGCCGTCGCGGCCACCTCGAAGCTGACCGCCGCCGGCAGCGGCACCACCGCCTCGGCGGGGAGCAGTCGGTGCGTTGCATAGCCGCCCAGGCCCATCCAGCAGCCCACCACCCGGCTGCCAGCGGGCAGGCCGGGCACGTCAGCACCGGCCGCGGCCACCTCGCCGGCTACCACCAGCCCGGGAGTGAACGGCAGCGGCGGCTTCACCTGGTACAACCCGGCGACGATAAGCCCGTCTACGAAGCTGACCCCCGCAGCGCGAACGCGAATCAGCACCTCACCCGGGCCCGGCCGCGGATCCGGCGCCTCCTCCAGCACCAGCCGCTCTGGCGGCCCGAACTCCCGGCACACAACCCGGCGCACCCCGCCACCACCTCCTCCACGACACCGCTATCTTCGCGCGGCCGCCGGACGCGGAACAGCGCGCAGGTGCCGACGTTCCTGCGGGGCTGCGCGGCTGCGGGGCTAATGTGGTCGCAACGCATGGGTCGCGCAGGGCACCGGAGGTAGCGCATGAGCGGCGGGATCGAGCATGTGATCCTGTCCGGGCCACTGTTGTTCGCCGTCCCTGTGGCCGCCGCCGCGGGCGCGGTGACGTTCCTCTCCCCCT
Source organism: Streptosporangiaceae bacterium (assembly GCA_036497045.1). Classification (GTDB taxonomy): domain Bacteria; phylum Actinomycetota; class Actinomycetes; order Streptosporangiales; family Streptosporangiaceae; genus DASXKD01. The sequence goes on from DASXKD010000407.1 coordinate 11,888, forward strand.
GTGTGCTTCCCCTGGTCCCCGGCTACCTCTCCTACGTGACCGGCATGTCCGGCGTCGACGCACAGCAGGCGACAGGGACCGGCGGTGCCGGTACCGGCGGCGGCCCCGTTCATGGCGGCGGGACGGCACAAGGACCGGCCACCGTCGCGGTGACCACCGTGGCGCCGAGCACACCGGCTACCGTCGCGCGGCCACCCAGGAGCCGCGCGGTCCTCGGCACGCTGCTGTTCGTGCTTGGCTTCACGGCCGTGTTCGCCAGCGTGGGAGTCGCCTTCGGCGGCCTCGGTGCCCTGCTGGAACGGCACAGCGTGGGGCTGACGCAGGTCTTCGGCGTGCTGACGATCGTGCTGGGGCTGCTGTTCGCCGGGGTCTTCGACCGCATCCCGGTCACCGGGCGGATTCTGCGGCCCTCGATACGCCCCCGCGCGGGGCTGGCCGGGGCGCCGATGCTGGGCGTGTTGTTCGGCCTGAGCTGGACCCCGTGCGTGGGCCCGACGCTCACGTTCGTGCTGACCCTGTCCATGACCTCGGGCACCGCCGTGCGCGGCGCCATCCTCACGGTTGCCTACGGCCTCGGGCTCGGCATTCCGTTCCTGATCGTGGCGCTGGCGTTCGAGCGCGGCGTCATCGCGTTCAGCTTCGCCCGGCGGCACGCGCGCGCGTTCAGCGTGGCCGGCGGGGCAATGCTGGTTGCCGTGGGCGTCCTTGAGGTCACCGGTGCCTGGTCCAGCGCCCTGCTCTGGCTGAAGATCCACTGGATCTCCAGCTACCAGTCCCCTTTGTAGCCCTCCCTGATTGCTCCGGGGAGGGGCACGGGATCGGCAAGGTCGTTTGTGGGCCTGGTCTTAAATCGCCGAGATGACTTTACTGTTTGCGCACAGTTCCGAGATTTGTGGTTAGATGACCCATTTTCCAGCAAGGTGGTTCATTAACGTAATGTAATCAACCGGTAATTCTAGGCTACCTTCGATCAACACCTATTGTCCGGTCAGGGGGAGAAATGTAGTGTCCGTCCTAGCGTCATGTGCAGTCTCAGCGTCGAGGTGTAGCCGCATGACGACCGGTACGGACACCACCACCGGGGCCTGTGCCGGCCTGTCGGGCGGGACGTGCGCATCCTTCCGGGAGATCCCCGGGTTCCGAGCCGAGCCTGCGATGGCGGGGCCATCAACAAGCACTCGGTAAGGGGAAGGCATGCACTTGAAGATCATGCGCAGACCAGTTGTGCTGGTGTCGTTGCTGTCGCTTCCAGTGGTGCTGCTTAGCGCCGCCGGAGCAACGGCAGCCACCGCCAGTCACACCGTGGCCCGGTCGAGCGCTGTGACCACATCCAGCCTGGGTATGTTCAAGCCAACGTTCGCCGGCACGGCCGCCACTGGCTGCGCCACGAACTGCTCGCTGCTCACCGGCCCGCTCAACACCCCATCCACCGCAGGTGCCACACGGGCCCACCCGGCCGCCGGTCAGTCCGGGACACAGCCCCGCGCGCACGCCATGCCGCTGACGCATAACCGGCACATCCACATCACCGCGGCTCAGCGGCGCCAGCTCACCGGCTCCTCCTTCCCCGTTCCGTCGGTCAGTTGCGTGCCACTGGGCGCCGGCTGTGACCAGATCAGCACGTCCAAGGGTGGTGCCACCAGCGTCAAGGGCCTGAACGCGGTCGACAGCACCGAGCACACGACCAACATCTTCAACAACGTTGAGCCCCCGGACCAGGGCCTGTGCGCCGGCAACGGATCCGTGGTCGAGACCAATAACATCGGGGAGATCCTGGTCTTCAACAACGCCCTGAAGCGCCAATCCGCGCCGATCTCGTTCGACACGATCATGGGGCTCACCGGTCTGGGGTGGAGCAGCGGCGGAGACCCGTCCTGCGTGTATGACCCCGCCAACGGTGGGCACTTCTTCTTCACCCAGATCGTTTCGGCCAGCCCGGAATCCGCGGGCGGTGCTTTCACCGGCTGCTTCGCGGGCGTGTCCAACGCCTGCTATGAGGGCATCGCGGTCACTGACGGCAACAGCCCGTTCGGCCCCTACCACGTGTACTTCGCGAGCGCCGACTACAACCCGGCTGAGCCGGGCTACCCCTCCCTGCTCAACGACTTCGCGAAGATCTCGGTGACCCGGGACGCCTTCATGATGTTCTACGACGAGTTCCCGCTCCTCGGGTCGCTGCCCGGCATCGGCGGCGGCATCTTCAACGGGGCGCAGGAACTGGTGTTCCGCAAGAGCGCGCTGGAGCAGGGCCAGCCCACCATGCTGTCCAATGGAGCGCCGAACCCCGCGGTCACCGTGGCCATCGAGAATATGGGCCACATCGCCACCCCGGACGGGACCTGCGCCCGCGACAACGTGCTACATATGGGCGGCATCACCTGCTGGGTAGCGGTAATCCCGGCGCAGCCACCCGCGGGCCAGTTCGACAACAGCCGTGGAGGCACCGGGTTCATGCTGGGCTCGCTGGACTTCTACGGGTTCGTCCCGCTGGCGACCTCCGGTGACAACCGGATCGCGGCGTGGGCCTGGACCGGGCTCTCCGCCCTCAACAGCGCCGGCTGCGCCACCTGTAACGCCAACATCCGCTTCCAGGGCCAGCTCTTCCGCGGCGTCGATAAGTACTACGACCCGGAGACAGCCAACTTCGGCGGGATCTTCGCCCCGCAGAGGGTCGGCCCGATACCGCTGGGCGATCAGTGCGGAGCGGCCGGCCTGAGCCCGTTCGCCTCCTGCCCGGAGGGCGGGCTCGCCACCAACGGCGACAACCTGACGCAGGTCTCGCAGACGCAGGGCCAGATCTGGGCGGCCACCTCCACCCAGATCGCCCAGACGTACACCAGAGCCAACGCGGAGATCCACATGGGCGCGGTGTACTGGGTGCTCGGCACCAGGTCGTTCGACCAGACCGGCAAGTTCACCCTGACCGGCCAGGGGTACGTCGCGGCGAAGCACGAAGACCTGACCATGCCGGCCATGGCCGGCGCGTCCAGCCCCGGCGGCCGGGGGATCATGCTCTTCACGCTGAGCGGCAACGGCGGCCCCACCGGCGCTGACCACGGCGGCTTCTTCCCGAGTACCGCCTTCGGCCGGGTGACCGGTACCTCCAACGGCCTGCTCAGCTCCAGGATCAACATCGCGGCCATGGGCCAGTCTCCGCAGGACGGATTCAGCGAGTACCAGGGCTTCCCAGGCCCGACCCGCCCCCGCTGGGGAGACTACAGCTGGGGATTCTTCGTGCCGGGTTCCGGCGGCCGGATCTACTTCGCTAACGAGTACATCCAGTTCCCGAACTGCACCGGGGCGTCGTTCACGCTGGCGAATGCGACCTGCGACGGGACCAGAAACGGTCTCACCAACTGGGGAACCTCGGTCAACTACGTCGTGCCCTAACCCAGGGCAGCCGCATAAGGACTGAACCACGGTCCTGACCAGGCAGAACCTGCCTGGTGCGGCAAAGGCTGAGCCCGCAAGGGTGACGCCTGAACCTCCGGTATGAACAAGGCGGCCGCCGGGAACTCCCGGCGGCCGCCTTGGCACCCCTGGCGGGCAACCCCGCCGGGGCTGCCGGGCCCGGCCGCGATGATGGACGGGCCGCCGCCCTCTTCGCGCGGCAAGCGCCCGCGGCGCGCCTGCACGCGGACGCCCTGCCCGGCGCCTCCCGGCCGCTATGATCGGCCCGTGAAACAGGGTGCGCCGACGGACGAGGAGACGCGCGCGGCCGGGGCTAACGGGAACGGCCCGGCCGTTGCGAACGGGTCGCTTGCCCTGGTCAATAGCGGGCTCTTCGCGGATGCGTCCAACTTCGACCTACGCTATGTGCCGGATTACGAGCGGATCCACGCCATCGTGGGCGCGCTCCGCACGCTCGGCCTGAAGGTCGTCCTGACCAGCGGCTCCTTTGACATCCTGCACGAGGGCCACTCCATGTACCTGGAAGCGGCCCGCCGCTTCGGCGACTTCCTCATCGTCGGCCTGGACAGCGACGAGAAGATCAGGGCCCGCAAGGGCCCGCACCGGCCCGCGGTGCCCGAGATGGAGCGGCTGCGCATGGTGACGCACCAGCGCGGCGTGGGCCTGGTCACGCTGAAGCACCTGGCCGACGAGCGGTGGCGGCTGATCAAGACCATCCGCCCTGACGTGCTGGTGGCCACCGCGGACACCTACTCGGGCGCCGAGATCTCCGAGCTGGAGGAGCGGTACTGCGGGCGGGTGGCGGTCCTGGAGCGGATGGCGACCGTGAGCACGTCGGCCCGGCTGCGCCGGATCCAGCTCGGCCTGCCCGAGCCGTGGGAGCCGCCGGCCGGTGAGGCGGGCGGTACGGCCGACGGCGGCGAGCCAGGCAGGCCGCCGGCCTCCCCGTGAAGCAGGTGCTGCTCTACCTCCCGGTGATCCATGCCGGATATGAAGCGTTCCTGCGCAAGCACGCCGACGCCGCCGAGATCCTGCTTCTCGGACCGGGGTTCACCGTCGGCTATCCCAGCCTGGCCAAGGACATCCGGGCCCTGCCCGCGGAGCGGGCGGCCAGCTACCTGACTCTGGTCAGCGGCGATGCCCGCATCCGCGTGGTGGAGCCCGCGGAATTGGCCGGCGCGGTCCACGGCGACTCCCTGGTGCTGCCCGACGAGGAGATCATGCGGGACATCGCGGACCGCTACGACCTTGGCGCTGGCCGGAGCCTGGTGTTCGACCGGACCTTCCTGCGCTGGGACCGGGACTGGGCCACCGCGAGGACGCCGGTCAACTTCGACGGCGAGATCACCGCCGCCGAGCTTCCCCGCGAGCTGCTGGGCCGGGCCCAGGCCCTGGCCGGGCGCAGCTCGGACTGGTGGCGGCAGGTAGGGGCGGTGGCCGCCCGGGCGGGCCAGGTGCTCGGCTGTGCCTGGAACCACCATCAGCCGACCGAGTACGCCCCCTACCTCGACGGGGATCCCAGGGACGCGTTCGAGCGCGGCATCAGGGCGGACCTGTCCACGGCGATCCACGCCGAGGCGGCCCTGATCGCCGGCGCGGCCAGGGACGGGACCAGCCTGGCCGGCGCCGATCTGTACACCACGACGTTCCCGTGCCCGGCCTGCGCGCGGCTCATCGCCGAGGCCGGGTTCGCCCGCTGCTTCTTCGCCGGCCAGTACTCAGTACTCGACGGTGAGCAGCCGCTGCGCGCCCGGGGTATCAGCCTGATCTGGGTGGATACCCGTGCCGGGAGCTGAACCTCATCCGGACCGGCGGCGCGCCCGGATCCTCCGAGCTCACCAGCACGTGCGCATGGACATGCGCGATGGTCGCGCCCGTGAAGCGGCAGTCACCGTTGCGGACACCCAGGCCGTAGTGCCGCACTCCACAGGCCTCCGCCGTGGCCGCGAGCGCCACCCAGAAGTCGCTACGCACCTCATCGCTGAGTTCTAGCAGGTCTCCGGCATGCTGGCGGGGCACAAGCATAAGATGCAGGCTCGTGCCCTGATAGGGGAACTCGTTCGGGGTGACGCTCCAGTGCTCGGTGGCCAGCAGGATCCGCTGCTGCGGATGGCTGGCCAGATGCTCGGGGCAGAACAGGCAGATCCCCGCGGCGTCGAGCCTGGCCATCTCGGCCTGCTGCTCGGGCGTGCGCACGTTCTCGAAGCAGTACAGGCTCATCGCGCCGCCCGCCGGTAGTTGAGGAACGAATACGGCAGCGGGCCCTGCGCGCCGGCCTCGTCGTCCCGGCCGGCCAGCTCGAACCCGGCCAGCCAGCCGTCGGGCATGGCCCGGTCCCCCGGCACCTCGCCGTGTACCCGGGTCAGGTACACCCAGTCGGCGAGCGGCAGTACGTCCCGGTAGACCGACTCACCGCCGATGACGAAGAACTCGGTGTCCCCGGCCTCGGCCGCGAGCGCCTCGGCCAGGGCCAGCGCCGCGGGGAGCGACCTGGCCACGCGGACCGCTGGGTGCTCGGGCTCACCGAGGGTCCGGCTCACCACGACGGAGATCCGGCCGGTCAGCGGGTGCCCGAGCCGGTCAAGGATGGACTGGTAGGTGAGCCGGCCCATCACCACCACGTGACCGGTGGTCAGCTCGCGGAAGCGCCGCATGTCCCCCGGCAGGTGCCAGGGCAGTGCGCCGTCGGCCCCGATGACCTCGTTGGCCGACGCCGCCACGACCAGCGACACGATCATGGGGAAACCGGGATGGACGAGATCGCCGGGTGCGGGTCATAGTCGCTGACCTCGAAGTGCTCGGCACGGAACTCGTGGATGTCGGTGACCTTGCGCCCGTCCCCGGTGAGCTGGACCGTGGGCAGCCGCCGCGGCTCGCGATCCAGCATGACCGCGACCGCGTCCCGCTGGTTCTCGTAGACGTGCGCGTCGGAGATCGTGTGGTAGTAGGCCACGGCAGGGATGCCGGTGAGCTGCTCCAGCATGAGCAGCAGCGCGGCGTACTGGATCATGTTGGCCGGCACGCCGACCGGCACGTCCCCGGAGCGCTGGAACATGTGCAGGTGCAGGCCACCCGCCAGCACCCGCACGTGCACCCAGCCGTGGCAGGGCGCGATCGTGGTCTTCGGCGTCTTGCCGGCGCCGCGGACCTGGTACTGCGGGATCCACGGGGAGACGAAATGGGTCCGGTCGCCCGGCAGCTCGATGAGCTGCTCCACCAGGTGCTGGAACTGGTCGAAGCCCGGCCCCTCGGCGGTGGGGAAGTCGCGGAACGCACCGCCGTAGGACCCGGGCCCCAGGCTCCCCGGCGCAAGCCCGCGGCGGGAGGTCTTCTCTGGCGTGGCCCAAGGGCCCCACCAGTCGCAGCCGAACTCGGCCAGTTCGGCGAGCGTCGTGGCGCCGTTGATGAACGCGCACAGCTCGCCGATGGGCTTGCGCCAGAACGACCTCAGGCTGCGCTCTGTTATCAGCGGGAAGCCGTTGGCCAGGTCGAAACGCATTGCCTGCTGCATGAGCGTCAGCGCCGCGGGCCCCTGCCGGGTGGGCACGCTCACCCCGCCGGACACGATCCGGTCAAGCAGCAGCCGGTACTGGGAGTCGGGCTCCCGCTCCCCCGGCGGACGGTACTCCACGGCCGGCCTCCCTGCCCGTCGACACTGCCTCACATCCTCGCCGATACGCCGGCCTGCTGTCCGGCCGCCCCGGCTTACCGTCGGGCCACGACCTGCCGATGGGCGGCGCACAGGCGCAGCACGTTGGCGATCACCTGGCGGCCGGTGCCGCCCGCCGCGGTCAGGATCGACTCCGGGTGGAACTGCACGCCCCACCGGCCCGCCGCGGCGTCCTCGATCGCCATCACCGCGCCGTCCGGGGTCACCGCGGTCACCGTGAACCCGCCCTTGACCTGGCCAGTCACCGCGTGCAGCGAGTGATACCTGGCCGCGATGAAGTCCGCGGGCAGCCCGGCGAGCAGCCCGTCGTCATCGCCGGAGAGCCGCAGCACCGTGCCCGGTTTCCCGTGGGCCGGCTCGGGCAGCAGCGCCAGTTCACCGCCGGCGTGCTCGACCATCGCCTGGAGCCCCAGGCACACGCCGAACGCGGGCAGTCCCCGCGCGTCGAGTTCGGTGAGCAGGGCGTCGCAGCGGAAGTCCGACGGGCGCCCCGGCCCAGGTGACAGCACCACCAGGTCGGGCCGGTAGTCGTCGAGCGCCGCGGCGGGGAACCCCGCGCGCAGGGTGGTGACCTGGGCTCCCTGCTCGGCGAAGTACCCGGCCAGCGTGTGCACGAACGAGTCCTGGTGGTCGACGAGCAGCACCCGCAGGTCAGCGCCGGGGGACGGGTCCGCGGAGCGGGCGGCGGCCGGCCCCGTGGAGCGTTCGGCAGCAGCGGGAGCCGCGGTGGCGGCCTCGGCCAGCGTTTCAAGCAGCGCCCGCGCCTTCAGTTCGGTCTCTTTCTCCTCGGCGGCCGGGTCTGAGTCGAACAGCAGCGTCGCCCCGGCCCGCACGGTGGCCACGCCGCGCTCGATGTGCGCGGTGCGCAGCGTCAGGCCGGTGTTCATGCCGCCGTCGAAGCCGATCATCCCGACCGCCCCGCCGTACCAGCGGCGTGGCGCCTTCTCGTGGTCCTCGATGAACTGCATCGCCCAGGTCTTGGGCGCGCCGGTGACGGTGACCGCCCTCATGTGGCTGAGGAACGCGTCGAGCGCGTCGAGCCCGGGCCGCAGCCGGCCCTCGATGTGGTCGACCGTGTGGATGAGCCGGCTGTACATCTCGATCTGCCGGCGCCCGATCACCCGGACGCTGCCGGGCACGCAGACCCGCGACTTGTCGTTGCGGTCCACGTCGGTGCACATGGTCAGTTCGGACTCTTCCTTGGCCGAGTTGAGCAGCGAGCGG
>DASXKD010000408.1:0-4815 GCA_036497045.1 Streptosporangiaceae bacterium
GCAGCAGGCGCTCACAGAAGGCAGGAAGTTCGCCCAGTGCATGCGCAACCACGGGGTGCCGAACTGGCCCGACCCCACCATCGATTCCATGGGGCGCCCCTCCTTCAACGTCACCGGGGCGGGCATTTCCGTCGATTCCACACGTTCATCGCAGATGCTCTCCAAGATTGGCCCCTGCCAGAATCAGCCCGGCGCTGTGCTCTTGCGGCAGGAATGAGGTGCGGCGATGAGTGGCGTTGCCGCGCCGAATCCGCTGCGGCGGCACGGCCTGCCCGTCGCCGGGCTGGCGCCCGTAGCACCGCTGATGGCTGCCTGTGAGGGGGGTAGCGACGCGCGCCGGCTGTGTGTGGCGGACGTCCCATCATCGTCAGCGAGCACAAGCAGCCCGGTGTCGCACGACCCGCTGGTTCTGGCGCGCCGTCGGCTGGGAGCGGGTCGTGAGCGGGGTTGCTTCCCGCGGGCGAGCAGGCGGGTGTCCTGGCGACCGCGCAGGCCTGCTCTGCTCATGACTGATCTTGACCGTTTCCAGTCAAGAGGAGGAACGCGAAATGAACAACACCCACTGGCCGCGGCCACGCGAACCGTGGCCGCAGTCATCGCCACGGCCGCCCTGGTCCTGCTCGCGGCGGCATGCGGCGGCAGCCCGTCATCGGCCGGTTCCGGCTCATCGAATGTCGGAGGGTCAGCGCACACCCAGTCACCGACCTCCCGGGCGCTCGCCTTCTCTCAGTGCGTGCGGGCCCATGGGGTGCCGAACTACTCCGACCCCGGCAGCAACGGGCAGGTCCCTAAGGAATCCGCGCAGCAAGTGGGGGTCAGCAACTCGCGGCTGCAGGCAGCCCTGAACGCCTGCCAGCACCTGCTGCCGAACACCGGCAACATCGACGATAACCCGGCCGCGCTGAACCAGTGGTGGAGCCAGATGCTGCGCTTCACCCGGTGCATGCACTCCCATGGGGTGCCGAACTGGCCCGGCCCCAGCCCATACCCCCCCGACCCCGTGCGGCCCACTTTCAACCTGCACGCGGTCGGCATCGGCTTTCATCAGGGAACCCAGCCCGGGAACATCGTGAATTCGCCGCAGGTCCAGGCCAAGGTCCAGCAATGCGAGTCGGCGGTGCACCAGAACGTGTCGGGCTGGTACGGCTAAGGAGCTAGATCGTGAGTGAGACGGTTTCGCCTGGCCGGGAGACCGGGCGGCAGGCAGCGGCCCTGGCGGTCGCGGAGGCACGGGGACCGCGCCGCCGGGGCGGCTGGGTGGCCGCGGGCCTGGTGGTGGTGCTGGCGGCCGGGATGGTGTCGGCGTGGCGGGCGGGGGTGTTTTCTGCGGCCGCGTCGCCGGGGGCCGGGCCGCGGGGGGGACCGCCGGCAACGGCGGCGGTGACCCGGCGGGATATCGCGGCGACGACGCCGGTGAGCGCGACGCTGGGGTACGCGGGCTCGTGGACGGTGCGGGGGCAGGGCGGCGGGACGCTGACCTGGCTGCCGCCGGCCGGGCGGGTGATCGGCCAGGGGCATGTGCTGTACCGGGTGGACAACGGGTCGCCGGTGGCGCTGCTCTACGGCAGTGTCCCGGCGTGGCGGCCCCTGGGGCTGGGGATCACCGGCCACGACGTGACCCAGCTCAACCACGACCTGGTGCACCTCGGCTACGCCAACCGGGCGGACGTCGCCGCGGCGGGCTGGGACTACTACTCGTGGGAGACGGCGTATGCGGTGCAGCGGCTGGAAGAGCACCTGGGGGGCTCCAGCCCGCCAGGGAGCCTGTCGTTGGGACAGGTGGTGTTCGAGCCGGAGGCGATCCGGGTCGGCCAGGTGGCCGGGAGCCTGGGCGGCTCGGCGTCCGGGCCGGTGCTGGCCGTGACGTCGGACCGGCACGTGGTGATGATCCCGCTGGACGCCTCGCAGCAGTCGGAGGTGACGGTGGGTGACACGGTGACGGTGACACTGCCGGACGGGACGATCGCGCCGGGCGTGATCTCCTCGGTCGGCGCGGTGGCGACCACGTCGGAGTCGGGGGGGAACGCCACCACGACGATCCCGGTGACGGTCAGGCTGACTCACCCGGCGGCGGCCGGGACCCTGGATCAGGCGCCGGTGACGGTGAACATCACCACCGCCACCGCGCATGACACGCTGACGGTCCCGGTCACCGCGCTGCTGGCCCAGTCATCCGGGGGCTACACGGTCGAGGTTGCCGGTCCCGGGGGCACGCGGCGGTATGTGCCGGTGAGACCCGGGATCTCCGACGACACCTCAGGGCTGGTGCAGGTGACCGGGAACCTGACGCCTGGGGAGCGCGTCGTGGTGGCGGAGCCATGACCGCCGGCGCACAAGCGGCCCTGGCGGCAGCGGCCGGCCGCAGCCCGGTCCCGGTCCCGGTCCCGGTGCTGGAGCTGGAGCAGGTGGGCAAGGTGTATCCTGGGTCGCCGCCGGTGCGGGCGCTAGATCGGGTGAGCCTGGCAGTGGCGGCCGGGGAGCTGACCGCCATCGTTGGCCCGTCGGGGTCGGGCAAGTCCACGCTGCTGCACCTGATGGGCACCCTGGACGCGCCGACGGTCGGCACGATGCGCGTCACCGGCCTGGACGTGGCGGCGATGACCGACCGGGAGCTGGCCGCGCTGCGGGCGCGGCGAGTCGGGTTCGTGTTCCAGCAGTTTTTCCTAGCCGAGCACCAGACGGTGCTGGGCAACGTGGCCGACGGGCTGCTGTATGCCGGCATCCGGCGCAGCGTCCGGCGGCGGCTGGCGCTGCAGGCCCTGGACCGGGTCGGGCTAGCCCATAAGGCCGCGGCCCGGCCGGTCCAGCTATCGGGCGGGGAGCGGCAGCGGGTCGCGATCGCCCGGGCGGTGGCGGGCGCGCCGCCGGTGGTGCTGGCCGACGAGCCGACCGGCAACCTCGACTCGGCCACCGGCGCCGCCATCCTGGCCCTGCTGGAGGAGCTCAACGCGGCGGGCACCACGGTCATCATCATCACCCACGACCAGGCGGTCGCCGCCCGAACGCGACGCCGCATCGAGATGCTCGACGGGCAGATCACTGCCGACACCAGCCCTGTCCCCGCCGTGCTGGAAGGATCGTCATGACCACCACCTCCGGGCAGCCAGCCGCCCCGGTCCCGGCGCGGCTGGGGCCGGGGGAGCTGGCCGGGCTGGCCAGCATCGGGCTGCGGACCCGCAAGCTGCGCGCCGGGCTGTCCGCGCTGGGCATCGCGATCGGCGTGGCGGCGATCGTCGCCGTGCTGGGCCTGGCCGCTTCCTCCCAGGCCGCGCTGCTGGACCAGATCGCCAGGCTGGGCACCAACCTGCTCACCGTCACCGACGGGCAGACCTCAACCGGCGCCACCGCCGAACTGCCGGAGACAGCGCCAGGCATGATCTCCCGGCTGCCCGGGGTCACCGCGGTGCAGGACACCGGCACCGTCAACGGCGTCAGCGTCTACAAGTCCCCGCTCATCCCCCCAATCGACACCAACGCCCTCACCGTGGACGCCGCCACCTTGAACCTGCCGGCCGTGGCGGGCACCTCGGTGGCATACGGCGACTACCTCAACGCCGCCACCGCGCGCCAGCCAGTCGCCGTGCTCGGCGCCGCTGCGGCGCAGCGGCTGGGTATCGACCGGATCCGGCCAGGCATGCGGATCTGGGCCGGCGGCCAGTGGCTCTACGTGACCGGCATCCTCAACCCCGACACCTACGCCTCCGGGATCGACTCCGCGGTGCTTGTCGGCTTCCCCGCCGCCCAGGAGTACCTGCACTTCGACGGGCACCCCTCGCAGATCTACGTCCGCACCGTCGACACCCAGGCCGCCACCACGCGGGTGGATAACCTCCTGGCCGCACAGGCGAGCCCGGTAAACCCCAGCCAGGCCGACGTCTCCCAGCCCTCGAACGCGCTCACCGCCGCAGCCGACGCCAAGGGCGCCCTGGACACCCTGTTCCTCGGCCTCGGCGCGGTCGCGCTGCTGGTCGGCGCGATCGGGGTGGCCAACATCATGGTCATCTCGGTGCTGGAACGCCGCTCCGAGATCGGGCTGCGCCGCGCGCTGGGCGCCACCCGCGGCCAGATCCGCACTCAGTTCCTAGCCGAGGCCATCCTGCTGTCCCTGGCCGGCGGCACCGCCGGCGTCACTATCGGCGCGATCACCACTGCGGTCTACGCCCGCGGCCATGGTGAGGCCGTCGTCATCCCGCCCCAGGCCTGGGCCGGCGGCCTGGCCGCGGCTGTCATCATCGGCGCCCTCGCCGGGCTGCTGCCCGCCATCCGCGCCGCCCGCCTGTCCCCCACCCAGGCCCTCTGGACCGTCTGAACGGACAGGCAACCCGCACGACAGGCAACGTGTCCACGCAGCGCAACCCCACCACGGGACGCACAGCCTTCGCGGAGTGGAGAGGCCGCGGCACCGATGCAGTTCCTAGTGGTCGCGCCCGTTAATTCGTCGGGATGGCGGGTCGAGCCAGGCCGTAGTGTCGCCGAGGTAGAGGCCGCAGGCGCAGTCGAGGGCTTGCTGGGGGGTGCCGGCCGGGAAGCCGCTAGGCAGGATCGACTTCTCGTAGTCGTCGTGGCTGGCCCGGTAGATGGCGAAGCCCCAGCTGTTGGCGGATCCGGCGTAGCGCAGGCGCATCAGGGGCAGGGTGGTGCCGTCGGGGAGCTGGCCGGCGATGTAGGCGAACTCGCCGTGGTAGCGGACGGTGATGCCGGCCAGCTGGGGCCAGCGCTCGCGTGCCCTGGCGGCCAGGCGCTGGCGCAGCGAGGTCTTGGTCGATTCAGGTGGCTTGGCCATACGGCCATCGTGCCCCTCGCGCCTGGCTGCAC
>DASXKD010000409.1:0-12380 GCA_036497045.1 Streptosporangiaceae bacterium
ACAGGTCATCCCCGCGCTTAGGAGGGAACGGCGATGTTCGAGCACACGAAGGCGTTCAGCGGGTTCTCCGCAGACGACATCCCGGCGGCGAAGAAGTTCTACGGCCAGACGCTGGGCATCCCGGTGTCCGAGGAGCACGGCATCCTCACGCTGCACATCGCCGGCGGCCGGGACACGATCGTCTACCCCAAGACCGGCCACGTCCCGGCGACGTTCACGATCCTCAACTTCCCGGTCGCCGACATCGAGGCGGCGGTGGACGAGCTGACCGCCCGGGGCGTGGAGTTCGAGCACTACGACTTCGTCGACCCCAAGGGCATCAACCGGCAGGGCGGCCCGCTCATCGCCTGGTTCAAGGACCCGGCCGGCAACGTCCTGTCGGTGATCCAGATGGGCTGAGCTTCCGGGAGAGCCCTCCTGGACTTTGCCGCCCTTTTGCGCTGGAATAGCTGCGCGATGGGGGCTTATCGGGGCTAGGGGGGACAGATGCGGCGGTGGCGTCTTTTCGTGTCGGCAGGGGCAGCCGGGCTGCTGGCCGCGGGGCTTCTCGGTGCGGGAGGCGCGGGCAGCGCCGCGGGGACCACGTTCGTGAACTGGCCGCAGTACCTCTACGCGCCCGGGCACTCCTCCGACAACGCGGCGGCGACGGCCATCACCCCGGCGAACGCCGCGAGCCTGGCGCTGGCCTGGCAGTTCTCTCCCAGCAAGGCGCCGGACGGGCAGAGCGGCTTCCTGTCCAGCCCGGTCGTCTACAACGGCGTCATCTACATCGGCGCGAAGAACGGCTACTTCTACGCACTCAGCGAAGCAACCGGCGCGGTCATCTGGCAGCGGTTCATCGGCTATGTCCCGAGGCTGACCTGCGGGGCGCAGGGCTTCACGTCGACGGCCACGGTGGCGCCCGACCCGACGACGGGGAACCCGACGATCTACGTCTACGGCGCGACCGGGTACCTGTATGCGATGAATGCCGCGGACGGGACGGACGTGTGGCCTCCGGCCCAGGTCGCCATCCCGTCCACCACGGTGAACGACTACTACGCCTGGAGCTCGCCGCTGGTCCTGAACGGCAACATCTACGTGGGCGTCAGCTCACAGTGCGACGTGCCCCTGGTGCGGGCCGGCCTGACCGAGTACAGCCAGGCCACCGGGGCGGCGGAGAGCACGTTCTGGACCACGCCGCCGGACACGGTCGGCGCCAGCATCTGGTCCAGCGCGGCGACCGACGGCCAGTCGATCTACGTCACCACGGGCAACGGTGATCCGGGCAGCGATGGCTTCTCGGTCATCCAGCTCAGCCCGTCGCTGTCCCAGGAGGCCATCTGGACCGTGCCGCAGGGGCAGCTCGTCGTGGACAGCGATTTCGGCGGCTCGCCAGGGCTGTGGACGGCGTCCCTCAGCGGCGTCCAGACCCCGATGGTGGGCGCGTGCAACAAGAACGGCACGTTCTACGCCTTCAATACCTCGGCGATCTCGGCAGGCCCGGTCTGGACACGGAAGACCAGCCACGGCGGTGAGTGCGACGCGGCGCCGCTGTGGGACGGCACGCACCTGTTCCTGGCCGGCGTGGTGACCACGATCAAGGGCGTCAAGTACCAGGGCTCGGTCCGGCAGGTCAACCCGGCGACCGGCGGGATCCTCTGGCAGACCGGGCTGACCGGGAAGATCATCGGCACGCCCGGCATGGACGGGGCCGGCGTGATCGCCGCGTCCTCCTACGGCGCCCGCGGCGGCCAGAACGCGCTCTGGCTGATCAGCGCCGCCAGCGGGCAGATCCTCGACACGGTCTCCTACGGCACCTCGAGCACGTTCGCGCAGCCGGTGTTCGCGGACGGCTACCTGTTCACCGCCAGCCAGGGCCCGCTCGGCCTGCGGGCCTACACGGCCGGCGGCGCGGCAAGCCCGCGGTAGGTACGCCACCCGCCGCTGTCGCTGATGTCCGCGTGGCGGCCACGCGCGTCCTCCCCGTGCCGCAAGATCATGCCGAACGACAGTTCCACCGCCCCCGGCTCGCCGGGCGCGCCGCCGTCCGGGGCGGGCGAGGAACCGGCCGGATCCCCGGCGACCAGCTCCACGATGGACAGCTCCAGTTCCGGAGGCTCCCTGGAGAGCAGGCCGTGCAGGGCCGGCATCGGCACCTGGTACAGCTCCCCGAGAATGGCGCAGCCGCCCTCGGCGACCGGGTACAGCGCGGGGAATTCGTCCCTGATCGAGTAGAACCGGTACCGGGGCAGCGTGCGCCGCGCGCCGAGGAACTCCGCGCCCTCGATGTGCCGGTGCAGCCGCCCGCCCTGCATCCCGTCACCGGTCAGGAACATCAGCACCACTGGCGCCTCCTTCTATCCGCGGCCAGCGGCCCAAAGGGCACACGAGCTGGCAGGGCTAAGGTCAGCGGGGGGTTCCGGGGGGTCGTCCCCCCGGGCTGGCAGCGCCAGCACTATGTCATCCGGACGGACCGGGACCCGGGTCAGCGGCCTGCCGGTCGCGGCGCGGATCGCGGCGACGATCGCCGGGGTCGAGGAGATCGTCGGCGGCTCACCGGCGCCGCGCAGCCCGTACGGGGCGTGCGGGTCGGCGAGTTCCAGGATGTCCAGCTTCATCGGGGGCATGTCGAGGATGGTGGGGATCAGGTAGTCGGTGAACGAGGGGTTGCGCACCACCCCGCCGGACACCTGGATCTCCTCCATCAGCGCCAGGCCCAGGCCCTGCGCCGTGCCACCGTGGATCTGGCCGGCCAGCGCGAGCGGGTTCATCGCCTTGCCCACGTCCTGCGCCGACGCCAGCTCGACGACCTTGACCAGGCCGAGTTCGGTGTCCACGTCCACTACGGCGCGGTGCGCGGCAAAGGCGTACTGCACGTGCGCGTTGCCCTGGCCGGTCTCCGGGTCCAGCGGATAGGTCGGCCGGTGCCGCCAGGTGACGGTCTCCTCGATCACCTCGCTGCCCAGCAGTGCCTCCAGCTCGCAGAGCACCCCGGCGGCCTGGGAAACCACCTTGCCGCCCGCCAGGCTGAGGTCACCGGGCGGCACTCCGAAGCGGCGGGCGGCCAGCCCGAACACCACGGCCCGCACCGCGGCACAGGCCGCCTGCACCGCGCCGCCGGTCACGTAGGTCTGCCGGGACGCCGACGATGAGCCCGCGCTGCCGACCGCGGTGTCGGCGGGGTGGATGACGACCCGATCCACGCCCAGTTCGGTGCGGGCGATCTGGGCCTGGACGGTGACCAGGCCCTGGCCCACCTCGGCGGCGGCCGTGTGCACCGTGACCGCTGGTTCGCCCGCCACCACCCCGAGCCGGACCCTGGCCGTGGAGTAGTCGTCGAATCCCTCGGAGAAGCCTACGTTCTTGATGCCGACGCCGTACCCGACGCCGCGGACCACGCCCTCCCCGTGGGTGGTGTTGGACACTCCGCCGGGCAGTTCGCGCAGGTCCGGGCCGGCCGCCCCGGCCGGCCGGGGCGGCGCCGGCATGGGCGCATCCCTGACCCGGCGGAGCAGCTCGGCGACGGGGGCCGCGGAGTCGATGACCTGCCCGGTCGGCATGACGGAGCCCTGGGACATCGCGTTGCGGATCCGGAACTCCACCGGGTCCAGGCCGGCCCGGCGGGCGCACTGGTCCATCTGGGACTCGTAGGCAAAGGCCGCCTGGACGGCACCGAACCCGCGCATCGCCCCGCACGGCGGGTTGTTGGTGTACGCGGCGTACACGTCGATCGCCACGTTGGGCACCTCATAGGGCCCGGCGCCGAGCGTCGCCGCGTTCGCCACCACCGCGGGAGAACTCGACATGTACGCGCCGCCGTCCAGGTAGACCCTGGCCGTGACGGATACCAGCCGCCCGTCGGCGGTGATGCCGTGCTCGTAGTAGAGCGTGGCGGGGTGCCGGTGCACGTGGCCGAAGAACGACTCCTCCCGGGAGTAGACCATCTTCACCGGCCGGCCGGTGTGCAGCGCCAGCAGGCACGCGTGGATCTGCATGGACAGGTCCTCGCGCGCGCCGAACGCGCCGCCGACGCCGGCCAGCACCAGCCGCACCTTGTCTTCTGGCATGCCCAGGCTGACCGCGATCTGGGCCTGGTCCACATGCAGCCACTGGGTGGCCACATACAACTCGATCCCGCCGTCCTCGGCGGGCACCGCGAGGCCGGACTCGGGGCCAAGGAACGCCTGGTCCTGCATGCCGACCTGATAGCAGCCGGGCACCATGATGTCGGCCGGGGCTTGCGGGTCTCCCCTCCGGATCCGCACGTGCCTGACCAGGTTGCCGCCCGGGTGCACCGGCTCCGCGCCGGGCAACAGTGCGGCCTCGGCGCTGGTGACCGGGGTCAATACCTCGTAATCGACCGTGACCGCGGCGGCCGCGCGGCGGGCTGTTTCCGGGTGGTCAGCCGCGATGATCAGTAATGGTTCACCCTGGTAGCGGATCTGGCTGTCGGCCAGCACCGGCTGGTCGGCGGCTTCGAGGCCGAACGTCTTGCGGCCCGGCACGTCGTCGGCGCTCAATACGGCGGCGATCCCGGGCAATTTCAGGGCGCCGGCGATGTCCATGGACCGGATCCGGGCCCGGGGGTGCGGGCTGCGCAGCGTCGCGCCCCACAGCATGTCCGCCATCCATAGGTCGGAGGAGAAGGCGAACTCGCCGGTCACCTTGAGGGTGCCGTCGGGGCGCAGCACGCTGGCGCCCACGCCCGTGTCGCCGCGGACGGTGGCCAGATCGGCCGGTGCGGTGGGTGCGGGGGTGCCGGGGACGGTCGTCACCCGGCACCCCCATCGGTCACCCCGCCGGGCCTTTGCGACGCCGCCAGCCGGACGGCGTCGAGGATCTTTTCGTAGCCGGTGCAGCGGCACAGGTTGCCCGCCAGCGCCTCGCGGATCTCCGCGTCGGCGGGCCGGGGAACCCGGCGCAGCAGGTCATCGGCGGCCACGATCAGCCCGGGCGTGCAGAAGCCGCACTGCACCGCGCCCGCGTCGAGGAACGCCTGCTGGACCGTGCCCAGCGTGCCGCAGTCACCGACCCCTTCCACCGTGCGGATGTCCCGCCCCTGCGCCTGCCCGGCGGCGACCAGGCATGCGCACACCACCACGCCGTCAAGGTAGACCGTGCAGGATCCGCATTCGCCCTGCTCGCAGGCGTTCTTGGAACCCGGCAGGCTGAGCCGCTCGCGCAGCACGAACAGCAGCGACTCGCCCTCCCAGACGTCGTCGGCGGCCGCGGGGGAGCCGTTGACCGTGCACGTCACGCGCATCGCTGTTGCTCCTCCCGGTAGGAGCGCCAGGCCCAGGTCAGGGTGCGCCGGGCCATCACGGCCAGCGAATGCCGCCGGTAGGCGGCGGTGCCGCGCACGTCGTCGATGGGTGCCGCCGCCTCCGCCACCAGTTCGCCGAACCGCTGCACGGCGGAGGAGGCCAGCGGTCCGTGGGAGTCCCACAGCCCGCGGTCGGCCAGTTCCGCGGCGAGGAACTCCTCGGCGGCGGCCGCCGGGCGCGGAGTCGGGGCGGCCGAGCCGAACCCGGTGCCGACCTGCCCGCGCTCGGGGTGCAGCGCGATGGCGAACGAGCTCACCGCGATGACCATCGCGTTCCGCACGCCGACCTTCGAGAACTGCTGCGGGCCGTCGGCCACTGGGACGCGCACCGCGGCGATCAGCTCGTCCGGGGCCAGCGCCGAGCGCTTCACCCCGGTGTAGAAATCCCTGATCGGGATGTCCCTGGTGCCCCGGACCGAGGCGGCCTCCACCACGGTGTCGTCGGCCAGCAGCGGGGGATGGGCGTCACCGGCCGGGGAGGCCGAGCCGAGGTTGCCGCCGACCGTGCCCCGGTTGCGGATCTGCGGTGAGCCGACCGTGCGGGACGCCATCGCGAGCCCGGGCAGCCGGCCGCCGAGTTCGCCGATCACCCGGGTGTACGGCACGCCCGCGCCGAGCCGGATGACCGGGCCGTCGGCCGACCATTCGGCCAGGTCAGGAACCCCGGTGAGGTCCAGGAGCGCCTCCGGCCGTGACCGGTCGAAGTTGATCTCGACCATCACGTCGGTGCCACCGGCGATCGCCCGGGCGCCAGGCTGCTCCGCCTTGATGGCGAGCGCGTCTGCCCAGGTTGCAGGCCGGAAGAACTCCATGACGGACAGTAGAACGCTCGTCGTGGCCAGGAGCCAGGCACAGAAACACCAAAACCGGGATGGTCGGCCGGGTGACCGTTTGTGCTTTCCTACAAACCCGCTCTAGGCTGAAGCCCAGCCAATCGTGGTCATGTCCGCCCCCACACGACCTGCCGTCGTGATCATGACTTAGATGAGCCTCCAGCCCCCCGAACTCATGATCACGAACTGGGGTGCACTTCGGATCTGGCTGGCCGCCTCGGACGGTCAGCGCATCAGGGCAGAGATGGCTCGCGCTGGGAGGATCACCGTGTTGCTGCGGGGCCTGGCCGAGGCGCCGGACCTGCGGCTGCGCGTGCTGGTGGGCGAGGACGCCCTGGACCGGCCGGTGGACGGGGTGTTCACCACGGACCTGCTCGACCCGCGCCGGTACCTCACCGGCGGCGAGATCGTCCTGACCGGCCTGATGTGGCGCCGCGCTCCGGCCGATTCCGAGTCCTTCGTCGCCGCGCTGACCGCGGCCGGTGCCGTGGCGCTGGCCGCCGGGGACGCCGCGCTCGGCTCTGTCCCCCATGACCTGGTCGTGGCCTGCCGACGGCATGGGCTGCCGCTGTTCGAGGTGCCCGTCGACGTGTCGTTCGCCGCTATCACCGAGCAGGTGCTTGCCGCACGGCTGCGTCCCGCCGGGCCGGGGCCCGCCGTGGCCCGGCTGCGGGCGCTGGCCGCCGGGCGGGGCAGGGCGGAGCACGTTGCCGGGGAGGGCCCGGCCGGGCTGGCCGAGGTGTTTACCGTGGCCGGCCGCGAGTACGGCGCGCCGGGCTGGGTCTTGTCGGCCGCGGGACGGCTGGTGGCCGGCGCTGCCGCGGCACCCGGCCGCCGGGCCAGGATCGCACTGGCCGCCGCGTGGCTCGGCGCGGGTGCGCCGCCCGTCACCGTGCTCGTCGACGGCGTTCCTTACTCGCTGTTCGTCGTCACCGGCGAGCCAGCGCACCGCTTGGCCGGCTGGTTCGTGGCCATGGCCGGCGATCAGGCCGGCTGGGACGCCGACGGGCGCGCGATCGCCGCGGAGCTGGCCGCGGCGACCACCGCGCACCGCGCCCGCCACGAGGAGGCCCACCGGGCCATGCGCCGCGCGGCCGACGCTGCGATCGGCCGCCTTGTGGACCGCCCAGCGAGTGCTACCGGAGCTGAGGACCGCGACATCGCCGCCGCGTTGCGGAGCTGCGGGCTGGCCCCGGGTGCGCCGCTCGTCGCGGTCGCGCTGACAGCCGGGCCAGCGCAGCCCGGAGCCCGTTCCGGGGGCCGGCCGTCACCGGGAGGGAGCCCGCCGCCGGAGGCAGCGCAGCCGGCCTGGGGCCCGGGGCCACCGGGAACCGCCGCAGATCCGCGGCCGGAGGCCTGGCCACAGGTGGCTCGGGTACTGCTGGAGGAGATGCTGCCGGGGTCCGTGGCTGGCGTGCACCGCGGTGCGGCGGTGGCCCTCGCTCCCGGTGGACTCGCCGCCCTGGACCGGATCCGTGACATGACCAGGGAACTGGCCGGCGTGTTCGGGCCCAGGGTGCCCGGTGACGTGGTGCCGGGGCAGTTCCCTGGCGAGCTTCCGGCCGGGTATCCGGGTGCGTCAGGTGCCGAGGCGCCGGGACGGTCCGCGGGCGAAGGGCTGGGCGGGTACGTCGGCGATGAGCCTGGGCTGTCCGCGGCCGTCCCGCTGGATTCGCTGTGCCTGGCGTTCGGGGTCAGCGTGCTGCCCGGCGGGGCCGCGCAGCACGGGCCGCAGGCCGATGACGGCCCGGCGGGCCCGGGTAGCGGCGCGGACGGCCCGAGCGCTGCCTGGACGGTCGCCGGGATCGGCGGGGCCCTGGCGCAGGCACGCCAGGCACGGCAGGTCGCCGCGCTGCTCGGCGGCGGTGTCCGCGTGGTGGACGCCGCCGCGCTGGGTTCCGTGGACCTCCTGCTGGCCACCGCACCGGCGCAGGCGCGGCGGGCCTTCCGGGCCAGCCTGCTGTCCCCGTTGCTGGACTACGACGCCGATCACGGCACCGAACTGGTTCGCACGCTGCGGGTGTTCCTGGACTGCTCGGGATCTTGGACCAGGGCCGCCGAGGCGATGTTCGTGCACGTCAACTCGCTCAGGTACCGGATGCGCCGGGTCGAGGAACTGACCGGGCGGGACCTGGGCTCGCTGGCCGATCAGGCCGCCCTGCTGCTCGCCCTGCGGCTGGCCGATCCGGGAGTGCTAGCCCGGGGGAGCGACCCCCCGGATCCCCCGGTGGCCTACGGCCCGGTTTCTCCGTCACCGGGCCGGGGCCCGGCTTAGCCGAGGATCATGGCGCGGACCCGGGCGGCGGTGGCGGCGTCGAGGCCGGCCGGTTCCCCGCCCGATAGCAGCGCGTGCAGCCGGGCCGGCTCGGCAAAGGGCCGCTGCCCGGTGAGGTCCGCGGCGGCCTGCCCGGTCAGCCCGCACTCGCCGGCCAGCACCGCGGCGGCGTGGTCGGTGGGCAGCCGGTCGAACCAGGCCAGGCCCAGGCTGGCCCGCCCCTCGGCGGTCAGTGCACCGAACAGGCGCAGCCTGGCCATCCCGCCGTCCGGATGGATCTCCAGCCGGACATGGCTGACCAGGCGGGAGGCGGCCGGGCCGAGCCGCAGCCGGTGTCTGGTGTCGGGCTGCAGTGGGGTCAGCGGCAGCAACTCGAACCACTCGGCCGCGTCCGGGCCGGCCGCCCTGGCGGCGCAGCCGAGCAGGGCCGCCGCGCCGGGCGCGTTGCCCAGGAAACACGAGGTGTCGAGCACCGCCGCGCTGATGTGCCCGCTTCCTGCCAGGCGCAGCAGCACCCAGTCATGGCCGGAGTCCCGGCGCCGCCGGGTCTCCCACCCGTCGCCCATCACCGCCGCCAGGCCGGGGCTGATCATGTTCTCCGGCGGGGAGTAGAACCGGTCGCTGGCGTCGGCGACCGTGCCGCCGTTCTCCAGCGCCGCCAGATCGAGCGGCCCGTCAAGCAGCCGCGGGTCCGGGACTACCTCGCCCTCGGCGCGAAGCCTGGCCACGCCGCCGTCCGGGTAGATGGTCAGCCGCAGATGGGTGAACCGCTGTGGGTCGGTTACCGCGAAGCGGTTCTCGCTGTCCCCGGCCAGCGGGCTGCGCGGCACGATCGGCACCCACGCCTGCCCAGGTGCCAGAAGTTCGGCGGCGGACGGGTAGCCCTCGACGGCGCACGCCTCCACCGAGCACTCCGCGGGGAAGTTCCCGGTGAAGTGGGCGGTGTCCACGACGATGGCGTGGATGACGCCAGGGGCACCGAGCCGGATCAGCGCCCAGTCGTGGCCGGGAACCCGGCGCCGCCGGCTCTCCCACCCGTCCACGATCTGGCCCTTGTGCCCGAAGGTGTGGGGGCGGAACGCGGGCCGATCGGCGCGGAGCAGGTTCTCCTTCTCGCCGAAGAACTCATCGCTGGCGGCGATCACCCCGGCGCCCAGGTGCCGGGCGGCCAGGTTCACATGCGAATCTGTCATTGCCTTGTCAGCAGCCTTCCGGCCGGGGCCGCGCCGGCCGCCCGGCCGCGCAGCCAGGTCCTGCGCACCACCCCGGTGAGCGTCTGGCCAGCGTACGGCGTCACCGGATGCCGGTGCTCGAGCCGGGCGGGATCCACGGTGAACCGCGCGGTGTCGTCGAACGCCACCAGGTCGGCGTCCCGGCCCAGGGCGATCGCGCCCTTGCCGGGCAGCCCGGCCAGCGCGGCGGTCCCTTCGGCCATCCAGCTCACCACGTCGGCGAGACCGTAGCCCCGGCGGCGCGCCTGGGTCCACACCGCGGGCAGGCCGAGCTGGAGTGAGGAGATGCCGCCCCACGCCGCCCCGAAGTCCCCGGTCTCCCGTTGCTTGAGGCCCGGCGGGCAGGGGGAGTGGTCGGACGCCACGGTGCCGATCAGGCCCTCAGCCAGCCCGGCCCACAGGCCCTCCCGGTTCGCCGCGTCCCTTATCGGCGGGCAGCACTTGAACTCGGTCGCGCCGTCGGGCACCTCCTCGGCGCAGAAACTCAGGTAGTGCGGGCAGGTCTCGGCCGTGACCTGGGCACCGTCCGCGCGGGCCGCCGCGATCAGCGGCAGTGCACTGGCCGATGCCAGGTGCAGGATGTGCACCCGGGCGCCGTGCCACCCGGCGGCGGCAAGCAGGCCCGCGATCGCGGTGTCCTCGGCCGCCGCGGGACGCGACGCCAGGAAGCTTGCGTACGCCCGGCCCGCCGCGGCCGGGGCCGCCGCCAGGACGCCCGGATCCTCGGCATGCACGATGAGCAGCGCGCCGAGCTTGACGGTCTCGGCGAGTGCCGCGTCCAGGTCGGGCTGGTCCAGCAGGCCGAACTCGGGCACGCCGGAGTCGGCCAGGAACGCCTTGAAGCCGAACACCCCGGCCTGGTGCAGCCCGTCCAGGTCGGCCACGTTGCCGGGCACCGCGCCGCCCCAGAAGCCCACGTCCACGTGCGCGGCCGGCCGGGCGGCGGCCCGCTTGACCGCCAGCGCGGCGGTCGTGGTCGTCGGCGGCAGGCTGTTCAGCGGCATGTCGATCAGCGTGGTGACCCCGCCCGCGGCGGCCGCCCTGGTCGCGGTCGCGAAGCCCTCCCACTCGGTGCGGCCCGGCTCGTTGACGTGCACGTGGGTGTCCACCAGACCGGGCAGCAGCACCTCGGGCCCGGGCAGTTCCACCGTTTCGACCGCGTCCGGTGCCTCCCCGGGCCCGGCGATCGCCGCGATGCGCCCGTCGCGGACGGCCACCGTCACCGGGCGCACCCCGTCCGGGGTGACCGCCCGCTCCGCCCGGATCACCAGTTCGTACTCAGCCATGCCCGTTCCCTGCCCCTTTTTCGCTGCCACAGCCACCCCCGCCCCCACAGCGCGGGATGAATGTGAAGTTGGTGCCCCGCTATGGGCCCCGGGCTGACATTCATGAGCGTCGAAGACGGGAGAGCTGGCGCTGCTTACGCGCGGAGGGGGTGCCGTGCTCGAGGTAGTGGCGCAGGTCGGCCACGGGACCGGGAGTGGCGGCCGGCGCCGAGGCCGGGCTTATGGTGTGCCCATGGTTCCGCATCGACGGCACGGTCGTGCGAACCATAGCGATGACCGCCAGGTTCGACCACGCCGCCGATGTGACCCTCGACGAACTGCGTGCCGAGCTGATGTACCCCCTGGACGCAGACGCCGAGCGCTTCTTCCGCGGCCACGCGCACCGGCCTGCCCGCTGACACCGCCCGCCTGGCCTCGGCGGCAAGCAGAAGGCTGCGGAGGCGGGTGTGCAGATGGCGTGCGCAGGGGAAAGGAGTGACATGCCCGGCCTTGCCGACCTGAACGCGCTGCCAGCGCAGGACTTCGAAGAGTTGCTGCTGCGCTGCTGTGCCGCACCCGGCTGGGCGCGCGAGGTCACCGAAGGGCGGCCTTATGCGTCCCTGGTGGACCTGCTCGCGGCCGCGGACGCCGCCTGGGCCGCCCGGGATCCCGGTGACCTCGACGCGGCGATGGCGGGGCACCCCCGGATCGGCGAGCGCCGCCTGTCCGGCTGGTCGGCCCAGGAACAAGCCGGAGTACAGGCTGGCACCGGCACCGATACCGAGACGGTCACGGCGCTGGCCGACCGCAACGCCGCCTACGAGCAGCGGTTCGGGCACGTGTTCCTGATCTGTGCCACCGGTCGCGGCCCGGCGGAGATCCTGGCCGAGCTGAACCACCGGATGTCGAACGACCCCGCCACCGAGCGGGAGGTCGCCGTGGCGGAGATCGGCAAGATCAACGACATCAGGCTGCGGAAGCTGGTCACCGCATGACCAGCATCTCGACGCACATCCTCGACCTGTCCGCCGGCCGCCCGGCCGCCGGGGTGCCGGTCAGCCTCGACATCTGGTCCGGCGGCACCTGGATCCCGGCGGGCGGCTCGGTGACCGGCCCGGACGGCCGCATCACCGACCTGCCCCGGCTGGACCCGGACACCCCGGCCACCGCCAGGCTCGTCTTTGCCGTCGGGGACTACCTGCTGGCCAATCACGGCAGCGCGTTCTATCCCGAGATCACCATCGCCTTCACCGCAGCGCCCGGCGAGCACTACCACGTACCGCTGCTGCTGTCACCGTTCGGGTACTCCACCTACCGAGGGAGCTAGCCCATGCCCCAGCACACGCCCCCGGTGGTCCTCAGCCGGGACCGGTACGGCAAGGCCGAAGTCCGGCTGCTGCACGTGGACCGGCGCGGGCCGCGGCACGAGATCACCGACCTCAACGTGACCGTCGCCCTGGCCGGTGACAT
>DASXKD010000410.1:0-2003 GCA_036497045.1 Streptosporangiaceae bacterium
GCCTGGCTTCGGCGACCGCGCGCGGGTTGTAGGTGTGCGACAGTCCTGCGGGCGCCCCCACCGAACCGTGGTAGGACACGAACATGACGGCGTCGAAGCTGCCGTCCAGGCCCTGCATCATGTAGAGCGGTTTGTGGCTGCCGGAGATGTAGGAGGCCCCGCCGGCGAGACCGTCGGCGGGCAGGTTGCGCATCGTCGAATGCGAGTCGTTGACGACGATCTCGGTGGCACCGCCGGCCATGGCACCCTCGATGGCCGCGTTCACCTCGGCCAGCAGCAGCGCGCGCCCGGCGGCCGCCTCCGCCCCGTCGCCGACGCACTGCTGCCAGTCGACGACCCCCGCCGTGCCCTCCATGTCGCTGGACAGGAAGACCTTCATGGCTGCCCCTTTCCCCGCGTCATGCCTGCTCCCCGGCCCGCGCCAGGCCGGTCCCGGCGGGCGGCACGGGGGCGAAGGCGAAGTGGCACGCCGCCAGGTGCCCGGGGGCCTGCGCGGCACTGGTCAGCTCCGGGTCCTCCTCCTCGCACCGTTGCTGTGCCATCGGGCACCGGGTGCGGAACCGGCAGCCCGCCGGGATGTTCAGCGGGCTGGGCGGATCGCCGGAGATCGCGGGTGCCCCGGCGTCGGGCGCACCGACGGCCAGGCGGGGGATGGCCGCGAGCAGGCCGCGGGTGTACGGGTGCCGGGGGTCGCCGAACAGCTCCTCGGTGGGCGCCACCTCGACGATGCGGCCCAGGTACATGACCGCGACCCGGTCACACAGGTGCCGGACCACGGCCAAGTTGTGCGAGATCAGCAGCAGCGAGAGCCCCAGCTCCACGCGCAGGCTGGCGAGCAGGTTGAGGATCGTGGCCTGAACGCTGACATCAAGCGCGGATACCGGTTCGTCGGCGATCAGCACCTCGGGCCGCAGCGCCAGGGCGCGGGCGATGGCGATGCGCTGGCGCTGGCCGCCGGAGAACTGGCGGGGGTAGGAGCCCACCGCCTCCTCGGGCAGCCCGACCAGGGTGAGCAGCCGCTTGCTTTCGGCAGCCACCTGGCTCCTGGGCACCACATGGTGCACCCGCAGCAGCTCCCGTAGCACCCCGCCGACGGTCAGGCGGGGGTTCAGCGATGAATAAGGATCCTGGAACACCATCTGGACCTGGCGCCGGTCCGCTTGCGAACGGCGGGCCCCCACGGCCTTCCCGTTCAGCTTGATCTCGCCGTTGTCGACGGGGCGCAAGCCGGACAGCGCAAGGGCAAGCGTCGACTTGCCTGAGCCTGACTCGCCCACCAGGGCGAGTGCCTCACCGCGGCCGATTTCCAGGTCCACACCGTCGACGGCGCGCAGCCGCCGCTCCTCGCCCTGCACGCGCGCCATGACCTGCGACCCGACCGGGAAGAACACCGACACCCCGCGCGCCGCGAGCGCGGCCTCCGGCTGGCCTCCCGCGCCGTCTGCCGCGGTCACGACCGGGCCCGATCCGCGGCCACCGCGTCCAGGACGCGCTCATAGTGCAGGCAGGCGGTGGCGCGGCCGCCGGGCAGCAACCGCAACGGCGTCTCGCTCACCCGGCAGTCCTCCTCGGCGAACTCGCACCGGGGGTGGAACCGGCACCCCGGCGGAGGGGTGATCAGGCTGGGCGGGGCCCCGGGAATCGGTATCAGCGACTCGCGGACGTAGTCGAAGTCCGGCGCGGACCTGACCAGCCCGAGGGTGTAGGGGTGCCGGGGGTCCAGCAGGACGTCAGCGACGGCGCCGCTCTCGACGAGCTGCCCGCCGTACATCACCGACACCCGCTGGCAGATCTGCGCGACGACCGGCAGGTCGTGGGTGACGAACACGAGGCTGACCCCGGACTCGCGGCACAGCCCGGCCAGCAGCCGGAGGATCTGGTCCTGGATGGTGACGTCCAGGGCGGTGGTCGGCTCGTCGCACAGGATGACCTCGGGGTCGCAGGACAGCGCGATCGCGATCATCACCCGCTGGCGCATGCCGCCGGAGAACTCGTGCGGGTAG
>DASXKD010000411.1:0-12930 GCA_036497045.1 Streptosporangiaceae bacterium
CTGGTCGCCCGGCTCAACACCAAACTGGCCCCGTTCCGCATCCTGACCGGGATCGAGGTGGACATACTCGACGACGGCTCCCTCGACCAGTCCGAAGACCTGCTCGCCCGGCTCGACGTGGTGGTGGCCAGCGTGCATTCCCAGCTCCGGATGCCGGCCGGGCCGATGACCGCCCGGATGGTCGCTGCGGTATCCAACCCGCACGTGGACGTGCTCGGGCACTGCACCGGCCGCCTGCTCGGCGGGCGCGGTGGCCGGGGCCGGGGCCGGCCCGAGTCGGCGTTCTACCCGGAGCACGTGTTCGCCGCCTGCCGCGACCACGGGGTCGCGGTGGAGATCAACAGCCGGCCCGAACGCCGTGACCCGCCCAGCCGGCTGCTGCGCCTGGCCATCGAGATGGGCTGCGTGTTCACGATCGACAGTGACGCGCACGCGCCCGGCCAGCTCGACTGGCTCGGGTACGGCTGCGCGCGCGCCGAGGGCATGGGCATCCCCCCGGAGCGGATCCTCAACAGCCTTCCCGCGGACGGCTTTCTCGCGCGCAATCGTTAGCGGCGGGGTGCGTAGCGCGGCCCGCGGGCGGGCGATCAGCTCCCGTCCATGACGGCGGCGGTGCGGTTCAGGGCGCCGAGCACCACGTCCCAGAATCCCGGAGCGTCGACGGACATCGCCACCAGCGCGTTGTGCGCATCGGCGCCGAAGTCGGTCACGGTCATGCCAGAGGTCCACCGGCCCTGTGTCTCCACCTCGACCTGGGCCGGCCGGCAGCCGAACAGGCCTGGCGCGGCGACCAGGGCGAGCGCGCAGACGTCGTGCACCGGCTGTCCGGCGGCGTCGGCGAGGCTCTGGTAGCCACGCAGCCCCGGCAGCAGCAGCTCATCGCTCAGCCTGCCCAGCGCGCGCAGCCGGTCTCGCACCTCGGCGGTGGCCAGGGCCTGGTGGGTCACGTCGAGCCCGGCCATGGTCACCCGCCAGCCCGCGGCGAACACGATCGCCGCGGCCTCAGGGTCGGCCCAGATGTTGAACTCGGCCGCCGGGGTGACGTTCCCCCTGCCTGCCGAGCCGCCCATGATGACGAAGTCGGCGACCTGGGTGACCAGCGGCGGATGCCGGCGGACCGCCAGCGCGACATTGGTCAGCGGGCCGGTCGCGACCAGGGTCACCTCACCCGGCGCGGCCACGATCTGTTCGATGAGGAAGTCGACCGCGTGCGCGGCCACCGGCCGGCCAGTGGGCGCGGGCAGGCTGGCGGCGCCGAGGCCGCTCTCGCCGTGCACGTCGTGCGCATCGGCGAAGGGGCGCAGCAGCGGCACCGGGCTGCCCGCCGCGACAGGCACGTCTTTCCGGCCGAGGAACTCCAGCACGGCCAGGGCGTTGCCGGTGGTCCGGTCCAGGCCGACGTTGCCCGCCACCGTGGTGACGCCGCAAAGTTCCAGGCCCGGGTGACCGCAGCCGAAGGCGATCGCGAACGCGTCGTCGATGCCGGGGTCGCAGTCGAGTATTACCTTCCGTGGCGCCGCCTGAGACGGTGGCGGCGCGCTCATGCAGCCATGCCAGCATCCCGCAGGAGCGCCTCGACCTGGCCGTAGATATCCCGCAGCTCATCAGGGGTGGCGTCCGGCCTGATCGCCGTGATCAGCGGATGCCCGCCGTGCATCGCCTGCTGCAGCAGTGCCCGGACGGCAACCGCCTGCCCTGGTGTCCATTCGTCGGGGACGGAGATCTCGATCGTCATGTCTCCTCCAGGCTCTCTAGCCCAGCGAGCCGCGGCTGCCTGCGGCTCGAATCCTCAGCCGCAGTCCGGGCCGCGGCTGCCGGGTACGGCCCGGCGCGCAGCGGCACGGAAACATTCGCCGGTCGGCGAAATTCTATCGCTGGCCGCGGCCCGCCCCAGCGGCCGGTTTGCCCGCCAGCACTGGGATCAGCCGGTGGCGTTCAGCCAGCGGACCGGCGCGCCATCCGCGGCGCACCGGAACGGTTCCAGCTCGAAGTCCCACGGTTCGCCGAGCAACCGGGAAAGCTCCTCTTCCAGCGCGCTTGGCGCGTCCCAGTTCTCGGCACCGCCATGAGCCAGCCGCGCGACGCCGGCCGGAGCGGCCGCCATCGTCAGCGCCGCCCGGAGCCGGTTTTCGGGCACCAGGACGTCGCCGTTGGCCATGGTGACGGCCGAGAACACGCCGAGCGCGGGCGTGTAGCTGAACCGCATGGCGTCGCAGCCAGGACTGGCTTCCTCGGTGACCTCGAAACGCAGCCGGTTCCAGCCAGCCAGCGCGGAGGTGATCTCCCCCGCCATGCCCGGCTGGCCCTGCCAGTCAAGCTCGGCCCGGAGCATGCCGGGCGCGGCTGGCTGGCTTACCCATGGCATGCCGACAGGCACACCAAGAACCCCGGCCACCGCCCACTCCACATGGGGACTGAGCGCCGGGGGCGCGGAATGTACGTGCAGAACGCCGCGAACGGTCACCCTGGCCTCCCTGCGTGCGGATGAGGTGCGTCTTCCCCAACGACCTCGGCTCCGCCGCCGGCCGACCCAGATGCCGGCTCGCGACATGCTGCCGCTAGCACTCCTCTTCGGATTGTGCCTCACGACCGGCGCCCGGCGCTACCCACTTGCCGCGTGTCGCACCGTCTCGTTGCCCAGTGCCGCCCCGCTCCTTGCCGCGTGCCTCCCACTTACCGCGTGTCGCGTCGTCGTGGTGTAGTGGACTCGTGGATGCCAGCGCGGGCACGACGGACCCCGCCATCGCCTCCGGGCGCCTCACCGAGCGCGACATCGCCGCCTTGCTGTTCGTCGCCGACATGTACGCCGTGCAACTCGACCAGCTCGCGGTCGTCCTGGGGGTTACCCAGGCGCGAGCCCGCGCCGTGGCCTTGGCCTGGCGGCGGGCCGGCTACGCCGAATCGGCCAGGATCGGGCCCGGCCTGCCCTGGTTCTGGCTGACCCGGCCCGGGCTGTCCGCATGCGGGCTGCCCTACCGGTCCTCCTCGCCCGCGTTATCACGGCTCGCGCACCTGCGCGGGGTCACCGCGGTACGGCTGGCGCTGGAGGCTGCGCCGGGGTATGCCGCCGCGGGAGCGTTCTGGCGCGGTGAGCGGCGCCTGCGCGCCAGGGCTGGGGGCCGGGTCGGCTTGCGCGAGCACTTTCCGGACGCCGAGGTGCACTGGCCGGACGGCGCCCCCGTCGGCTTCGCCGGCGAGTGCTGGGCGATCGAGGCCGAACTGACACCGAAGACGGTCGCCAGGACCGCCGCCATCATGCACGAGATCCTTGCCAGGACCGGGGATTACGGCTGCCCGGCCGGGCAGGCCCAGGTGCCGGGGGCACCCTCGCGGCACGCCCGGGTGGTGTACCTGTGCTCCGCCGCCGCCCGGCCGACGGTGGCCCGGGCCAGGGCCACGCTGGCCGGTGCGGCGGGCCGGGTCGAGATCCGCGGCCTGCCGCCGGGGGCGGACATGGGCGGGCCGGCGGCCGTGGCCAGGGGGCAGGCCCGGTGATCCGGCGGTATCTGGGCCTGATGGCGCTGCTGGCGGTGCTCCGCGCGGCGGGCAGGCTGGCCCGGATCGCCCTGGCCGCGGCGCTGGTCGTCGCGGCCGCACCGGTCTCGCTGGTGGCCGCGCTGGCGGTGACGCTGGCCTGGCGGGGCGGCTGGCCGCCGCGGCGGCTGTATCGGGCGGCGCTGGCCTGCCTGCCCATGCTGGCGGTCTGGCTGGCGGCGGTCGCCATCGTCAGCCGGTCGGCGTGGCAGGCCGCCGCCGCGCCGTACCATGCCTGGCTGTCCTCCTGGCACCAGGTGGTGGCGGGCTCGGGCGCGCTGGCCGCCACGACCATCGCCCCGGTCGCGATCCCGCTCGGCCTGGCCGTCGGCGGGCTGGCCTGGTCGCGGCGGATCTACGCGATGGAAACCGGGACCGGCGGGATCTTCCCCACCTCTCCTGCCGCCTTCCAAGCGCGCCAGTGGCGGCGCCAGGTGCGCACGGCGCGCGCGCGGATCGCCGCACCCGGCTCGGTGCCGCTGGTCTCCCGGCGCGGCGCCATCGTGGCGGGCGCGGTCATCCGCACGTCCGGGCACCGGGGCCCGGACCTGGCGATGATCCCCTACCAGCGGCTGCGCTCGCACCAGGTGGTCATCGGGACCACGGGGACGGGCAAGACAACCCTGCTGCTGCGGTTGTGGGCCGGGTTCCTCACCCGCGGGCTGCAACTGCACGCGGCTGGCGCCGGGCGGCGGCCGCTGCTCGTCGTGCTTGACTGCAAGGGCGGCGCCGACTCGCGGCGGGTCGCGGACCGGGTCCGCCGGGTACTCCGTGGCGCCGGGGCGCGATTCACTGCCGTCTGGCCCGACGAGGCCAGCCTGTCGCTCTGGGAGCTGCCGCCGGCGGAGCTGACCACCACGCTGCTGGACATGATCGAGCACGGCACCGGGGGCGCGGCCTACTACGCCGACGTGATGGAGGCGATCGTCGCGCTCGCGGTGGGCGCGCCCGGCGGGCCGCCCGCCAGCGCGGCGGACTTCCTCGCCAGGCTGGACGCTGGCTGGCTTGGCCTCGCCTACGCCGGGCCTGGTCACGGCGACGAGGCGGCGCTGCTCAGGTCGGCCTCGCGGCACGTCACCGACATCGCGCTGCGGTTCCGCACCTTGTTCCGGCGGCTGGGGCCCGGGCTGGACGGGCCGGGCAGCTACGGTGACGCCGACGCCTGGTACTGCATCCTGGAGGGTACCGCCGACGTTGCGGTCGCCGAGTCGCAGGCCCGCGCGCTGGTGGACCTGCTCGCCCACTACGCCGCGCACGGCTCCGGCGCCGGGCGGGAGATCCTGCTTGCGGTGGACGAGTTCAGCGCGGTGTCCCGGCGGCTGCCGATCTGGCAGCTCTACGAACGGGCCCGTTCGCTTGGCCTGGCGGTGCAGGTGTCGGCGCAGTCCTGGCAGGGGCTGGCCCCCGACGACGACGACAGATACCGGCTCGCCGCGACCGCGGACGGGGGCATCTGGCTGCTGCGCACTCCCTATCCGGAGCCGGTCACCGCGCTGGCCGGGGAGCAACCGGCGCTGGACACCAGCCGGCGCCTGCTCGGCGTGCCCCGGTGGGGACGTGAGGGCTCCTCACGGGTCCGCGAGACGCCGGTGGCCGACCCGGCGCTCATCCGCCGCCTCGACGTCGGCCAGGCCGCCTACATATACCGGGGCGGGGTCACCTTCGTGCAGGTCAAACGCCTGATCGCGGCGCCGGCCGCGCTGGCGGGCCCGGTGGTGGCCGACCGGGCGCCGCCCCCGGCCGAGGTGGCGCCCAGGGCAGCGCCGCTGCGCGCACCCTGGCCGGCCAGCCAGGCAGCCGGCCCGCACCCGCCGGATGCGGCAAGCCCGCCCGTCCTGCCCGCGGCGGCTGCCGGCGAGGTCACAGCGCTGCTTGACGAGGCGTTCGGCCCGGAACCGGAGTGAGCCAGGCCGGCCTCTCCGCCTGGTTCCGGGTGATCCGGGTCCGGCTCCGCCCGAGCCGGGCTGATCTCCTGCGGACCCTGATGACCGCCCGGCGGGCGGCGGGCGCAGACTGTCTGGAATCTAGTGCCGGACTGGCATGACCTGCGGCACACCGGCAGAAACCGGGCACGACACCCGCCCGACTCGGCATCATAGTGACTGGCCGGGAGGTGCAGGGGAGGACTGAAGCATGGAGGCACAGTCGGCGCTGGAGCCGCTGCGCCGGTGGGATCCGGAGCGCATCGGCCCGTATGTGTTGCTTGGCCGCCTTGGCGCCGGGGCGATGGGCCAGGTGTTCCTGGGCAGGTCCACCGCGGGCCGGCTGGTCGCCGTGAAGACGATCAAGATCGAGTTCGCCGAGGAGGCCGGGTTCCGCTCCCGGTTCGCGCACGAGGTGGCCGCGGCCCGCCGCGTCAGCGGAGTGTTCACCGCCGCCGTCGTGGCGGCCGACGCCGACGCCGACGTGCCGTGGCTGGCCACCGCGTACGTCCCCGCGCCCTCGCTGACCGAGCTGGTACGGACCTGCGGCCCGCTGCCGGTGCCGGCCACCCGGTGGCTGGCCGCCGGATGCGCCGAGGCGCTGGAGTCTATCCATACCGCCGGGCTTGTGCACCGCGATCTCAAGCCGTCCAACGTGCTGGTCTCACCGGATGGCCCCCGGGTGATCGACTTCGGGGTGGCCAGGGCCGCCGAGCGGATCCAGCTCACGGTGACCCGCGGTGCCGTGGGCACGCCCGCCTACATGGCACCGGAGCAGGCACGCGACACCCGCCAGGCGTCGGCCGCCAGCGACATGTTCTCCCTTGGCGCGACCCTGCTGTACGCGGCCACCGGGCACGCCCCCTACCAGGGCGAGACCGTGATGGACGTGCTGGTCCGGCTCGCCACCGAGCCGCCGGACCTGGCCGGGCTGCCCGGGGAA
Source organism: Streptosporangiaceae bacterium (assembly GCA_036497045.1). Classification (GTDB taxonomy): domain Bacteria; phylum Actinomycetota; class Actinomycetes; order Streptosporangiales; family Streptosporangiaceae; genus DASXKD01. Next base: position 6,400 of record DASXKD010000411.1, read on the forward strand.
CTGACCGACCTGGTCACCTCCTGCCTGGAACGCAGCCCAAGGAAGCGGCCCACCTCCGCTGGCCTGCTCAGCCAGCTCGGGCCGTTCGTCGCCGGGCCCGGAGCGCAGAACGGGCACCACGCCTACCTGACCGCCCCTGCCATGGCGCTGATCGGCGATTACCAGCAAGGCCCACAGCTCGCGGCCCCGGCCGGGGACGCGACCGAAGGCGGGGCCGCCGAGGATGCCACGTTCGGATCCCGCACCGCCCTGTCGGCGCCGCGCGGACCGGTGCTCCGCCGGTGGCTGACCCGCGGGCGCGCGGCGGCGCTGCCGGGCAGGCCTGCCGCCGCGCCGCGCCGCCCGGGCCCCCCTGCCGGGCTGGCCCGCACAAGGCGGCGCGGCACCGTGCTCGGCCTGGCCGGGCGTATCGGGGCGGCCGCCGCCCTGGTAGCGGTCGGTGCGCTGATCGCGGTGGCGCTGGATGGCGGGATCGGCAAGCCTGCACCCGCTGCCTCAGACAACCCGGCAGCGCTGCCGCCCGGACCGCCGCCCAGTTCGTTCGCTCCGCTGTCTCGCAACAGTCCCGGGATCGAAATGATCCAGCCGTTCGGCGACGGCATTACCGGCTTCGTGGTGCACGGCGCCGGCTGGCCGCCACGCAGCACGGTCCTGCTGACGCTGGCCGGCCGGAGCGTCCCGGTGGCGGTCGACGGCGCGGGAGCCTTCAACTACACGATCGACCAGGGGCATGTGTTCTATCCGGGGCCGATACCCGTGGGCCGTCACGATGTCGTGGTCACTGGAGCGAGCGGGCACCGGCTCAGCACGTCCTTCCAGGTCCTGGCACCGCCCCAGCCTGGTGTTCCCTCCCCCGCACCCTGACCGGCGCGGCGACTGCCTGTCGGCTCAGCCGTCCCGGGACCACCACAGATCCTCCTGGCGGGAGCACCACGCCGGGTCGTTCAGCTTGCCCAGGTCCGCCGTGGTGACGATGCCGTGCTCGATGAGCAGCCGCACCACCACCTCGTCGGAGAGCCGGGTGTCCGTGCTGACCAGGCCCCGGTCGGTGATCTTGTGCCGGAGCACCTTGATGTGCTCGGCCACCCGCGCGGACAGCCGGTCCCGGAACGCGGGGTCGCTGTCGAACCGCTCAAGTTCGTGGTAGGCACCGGTGACCTGGAGCGCGTCCCTGGCGATCTCCGGGGTCCGCGGCAGCGGGGTGACCGCGCCGGGGTCGAGCAGCCAGGGACGGCACCACATCAGCGCCACGAGGAACAGCTTGGTCATCGGGTCCAGGTAGATCGGGAGCAGCGTCGCCTCGGCGTCACCCCGGGCCCTGGCCCCGTCCGCCCGGACGGCCCAGCGGTCGTCGCCGCCAGCGACGATCACCGCAAGCGGCCGTCCCTCGTCCAGCATGGCCCGGGATCCGACGAGCACCGTCCCTTCGCGCACGAACCAGCCGCCGGAGGGCTCGTCGCGCTCCTCCATCCGGGGCAGCCGGATCCGGTAGCCGTCCCCTTCGGCGTAGAGCGCGTGGGTGCGGCTGATGTTGGCGATCCACGCGCCCGCGGCCATCGCGCTGATCACCCCGGCGCGCCGCGAAAGTCCCCGCCCGGCGGCGATCGTCAGGTCCGCGTCCGGCCCCCGGCCGAACACCAGCCTGCTGCCCTCGGGGATCCCCACGACCAGGCCCGAGGGCGTGGTGACACGCGCGGCGGCCGGGTTGCTGGGCTGGGGGGACGCCATCGCTTCCTGTCTGCGGTAACCGGCACTGATGTGGTAGCGCAAGTGTAGATCCGGGCGCTGCACAGGGCAGATCCAGGAATCCGGGGATGGCCAGCGGGCGCGCGGAGCGGTTGGCTACAGGCAAGCCTGGGGCGAGGCACGGCATGGCCTGCTTGGAGGGGCTTCCGGTCACCCGGAAGGCGGCCAGCCGGGCCGCGGGCGCGGGCGTGGGCAAGGAGCGCGCACGGGGGTTCGCTCCCTGCGCGTTCCTTGGGGGGGACCCGCGCGCCCGGCATCGTGTCTCGCCCCGGGCGCGGTGCTTCCCGCCCGCTCCGGCTTTGCCTACACTCGGCCGGGGAACCACACGGCAAGGGAAATCCCATGAGGCCAGCGCGGCAGGCGGACCCGTTCACGGTGTTAGGGCTGCCGGCCCGGCCAGGGCTGACCGACGACGAGGTACGGGCCGCCTGGCGGCGGATCGCCGCGGCCACCCACCCGGATCGTGCCGACGGCGGGGATGCCGCCCGGTTCGCCGCTGCTGCCGCCGCCTACACCGCCATCCGCACCGGTTTCGGCCGGACCGAGGCGCTGGCCGATCTGGCCCAGCCCACGGGGGTGCGCCGCTGGCTCCCGGCCCAGGTCCCGGGATTGGGCCGTCGCCACCCGCACCGGGCCGCGCGGCGGGAAGCCGCCGGGCCCGGTTCGCGCCGCTGGCGACCGGCCGCCGATGGGGAGAGACGGCGACGGCGGCCGGCCGCCGGCCTAGTGGCGGGGCGATGGTGGTCCCGGGTGCGCGGGGGCCGCCCGGCCAGGCTCGCGCTGCGGATCGCCACGGCGGCGGCCGTCAGCATCGCGGTGGCGCTGATCGCCGGCCCACGCCCGGCCACACCCGCCCTCATCACCGGGGCACTGACCTGGCTGGCCGTGACCGCCCGTCACGACCTGGCTCCACCGGGATGACCGCACCATGGCGGCTAGGGTCCCAGCGGGAAGTGGATGCCGAAGTGCTGGCTCAGCGCCTGCTCCAGCGCCGTGGATGTGGACCAGGACCGCGGCGGTCCCAGCCCGGTGACCACGCGGCAGCCGGATACCTCGACGGTGACCACGCCGAACCCGCGCCCGCCGGCCACGAAGTACATGCGGTAACTGGCGCCCATGTCGTTCGGGCACGCCATCTGGCCCGGCGGCACCGCGGGCAGCGCGCACAGCAGCGTGGCCAGCTGCCGCACGGTGGCCCGGTTCTTGATGGTGAACCCGGCCGGCAGCACCTCACGCAGGTGCTGGCCCGGCGCCCGGGTGGAGAGCATGAACGTCGTCCTGGTGAGCTTCGGCACTGCCCGGCACAGCGCGGTGTCCTTGGCCGGCCCAGCGCCGATCATGACTCCGCCGGGATTCACCCACGGCCGGGCGGTCGCCCCCACGGCCGGTGCGTGCGACGCCGTTCCTGACGCGGCGGTTCCGTTTGCGGCCACGGTGGTGCCGCAAGCGGCTAGCCCGATCATGAGTCCGGCGGTGATGCCGCCCAGCGCCGCGCGGCTGGCCGCACGTTCCGGCCTGCCCAGCGTTCTCATCGCGACTCCCTTCCGGCCAGAGCGCTACCCGGGCCGCGCCCTGCTGGTTCACCCGCCGCGGTCCCCCCGCCGGGCGGAATCCGCGGGGCCGGCCCGGCCGCCCGGGGCCGGCCCCGCGGTCTCGGGGCGGGCCGGGCCAGGTGCGCGCGCGCCCGCCGTTCGGTGTTGGTGCGGGCCGGCTTGGCTGCCCCAAACCCACCCGCACACACTTGGACGCCCGACGGGAGCGTCTGGTTCCCAGGCTCAGGTGACTTCCATAATCCGTAGGGGCTCTCCCTCATGGGGGGAGGGACGGCCTTTCCTGATCACGCAGAGGAAGCCGCGGCGATCCAGCCGAGGATTGAGCGGAAACTCGTGTCGCTCGGATCGTGCCCGCCTGGGTGCTCATAGCCTTGCGCGGTCGGCAACTGAGCCAGCAGCCAATCGGCGTGACCGCGGGGCATTCGGGTGTCCGTCGCACCGGACCAGATGCTCACCGGGACCTCGATGCTGCCGAGGTCGAACCCCCAGGGATGGGCAAGCGCGATGACGTCGTCGATCCAGCCGTCCAGGCCGAGGTAGGAGGCCCGGATCCGGATCACCCGGCCCGGGTCGTCGGCCGGCTCGCCCGGTACCCGGGCCTGGCCGACCGCCTCGAGCTGGGCCAGGGCATTGCTGGCCCGGTCCTGCAGGTAGGGCCGCAGTGCCTGCTCGCCGCGCAGGGCGAGACGGAGGTCTTCGGCCGAGCCGGGAGCGTGGTCGGCGAAGATGTCCGCGCCGGGTGTGCCGGGCGGCACGGGGGCGGCCACCGCGGCGCAGCAGGTCACCCTGCCGGTCAGCAGCGCGGCGCAGGCCAGCGCGTGCGGGCCGCCGCCGGAGAGACCGGTGACCGCGAACTGCGTCCAGCCTTGCGCGCTCGCGACCGCCGCCACGTCGGCGGCCACATCGGCCACGGTGCGCCCCGGATGCCGGTCAGAGCCGCCATATCCAGGCCGGTCGGGCACCACCACCCGCAGGCCCTGCAGCCCGATGGCACTGACCACACCCGGCCGCTCCCAACGTGTTCCCGGTGTGCCCGTCAGCGACACTACCGGCAGGCCGGCCTGTGGCCCGTAGCAGCAGTAACGCACCACCCGGCCGCCGGAGACGGCCAGCTCGTGGGTAGGCGGCGGCGCCCAGGCCTCACCCGCTGTCACGCTGCCCATTCAACCCCGGCCTGCCCGGGCGCCGCTACGACGGCCCTGTTAGCCCGGGGGGCGACCCTCGGAACCCCCGCTGGCCTACGGCCCGGTTCCTCCGTCACCGGGCCGGGGCCCCGCTAGCCCGGGGGGCGACCCCCGGAACCCCCGCTGGCCTACGGCCCGGTTCCTCCGTCACCGGGCCGGGGCCCCGCTAGCCCGGGAGGGCGACCCCCGCTGGCCCCGGCCCCGCTAGCCCCGCTCCGGGCCGGTCGCTACCGGGCGCGCCGGGTCGGCCACCCAGTTGGACCAGGAGCCGACGTAGAGCGACGCGCGGATGCCGGCCAGTTCGAGCGCCAGTACCTCGTGGGCTGCGGTGACCCCGGAGCCGCAGTAGACGCCCACCATCCCGGCACCGGCCGCCCCCAGGGTCGCGAACCTGGCGCGCAGCCCCGCCGCCGGGAGGAACCGGCCGTTCGCGTTGACGTTCGCCGTGGTCGGCGCGCTGACCGCCCCGGGGATGTGCCCGGCTACCGGGTCGATCGGCTCCCGCTCACCCCGGTAGCGCTCCCTGGCGCGCGCGTCCAGCAGGTGGCCCCGGCGGGCCAGGCCGGCCGCGGCGTCGGCGTCGAGCACCGGCATATGCCCGGGCCGTGCGGTGAAGTCCCCGCCGCCCGGCGCCCCGCCGTCCCCCGTGGCCACCTGCCCGCCCGCCGCCGTCCAGGCCCGGTACCCGCCGTCAAGGATCTGACAGTCGCGATGGCCGAAGTAGCGCAGCAGCCACCATGCGCGCGCCGCCGTGGTGGCGTCCGCTTCGTCGTAGACGACCACCGTGCGGCCCGTGCTGACCCCGGCCCGGCGCATCGCCGCCTGGAACCGGCCGGCCGAGGGCAGTGGATGCCGGCCCGCGGGGCCAGGCTCCGCGGCAAGATCGGCGTCCAGGTCCACGAAGATCGCGCGCGGCAGGTGCCCGCCGCGGTAGGCCTCGATGCCCGGCGGGCCGCCGAGGCGCCAGCGGACGTCGAGCAGCACCGGCGGGGCGGCCCCGGCCAGCGCCCGCGCGACCGCGGCCACGTCGGTCAACGGGCCGGCCTGACCGTCCAGCGGCTCCATGGCGGGCACCCTCCGTCCCGGCTTGCCCCGCAACGCCGGAATCGCGGGGAGGCGCCACTACGACGGTTACCACACCAGGTGCGCCCTGTGGGTAACTCGCAGGATTCTGTGGACGAGGCGCCGCGTGCTCGTGCGTCCCACCGGATGCTGCTGTGGACAAATTGCGAATGAGAAGCAGTACCTTTCTGGAGTGAACCGGTTGCCGGTTTTATCCGTTCCCATGGCGACCTCGCCGTGGCACACGCCGGGACGGAGGGACCCCGATGATCATTCAGCGGATGAGAAACGGACAGGTGGCCGCCAGGGCCGCGGGAGCAGCGCTGGCGGCGGTTGCGCTGGTCACGGGGCTGGCCGCCGGGACGCCGGCCAGCGCCGCCACCACGGGGCCGCACTCGTTCCTCGCGAGCGTGTCGTGTACCAGCAGCGCGGCGTGCGTCGCGGTCGGCGGGCGGGCCGGCCACATGCAGCGGGATCAGATACTCGCGCTGAGCTGGAACGGCGCACGCTGGAGCCCGCAGGTGCCCGTGAACGTGAACCACACTCAGCCCAACGACCTCAACAGCATCGCGTGCGCCGCCCCGGCCGAATGCTTCGCCGTCGGCAGCGTCGGCAACTTCAACTTCGCCGACCACCGGCGGCTCATCGAGATGTGGAACGGCACCGCGTGGTCGATACAGGCCATCGGCAACCCCAAGGGCACCCTGAACACGTTCCTGAACAGCGTCTCCTGCGGCGGGCCTTCGCTGTGCTTCGCCGTGGGCGACCGGAATGACAACACCGATCTCACCGCGGGCGTGCTGCTGGAGGAGTGGAACGGCACCAACTGGACGGTACAGCCGCCGCTGCCCGAGCCCGCCGGTGCGGCGGCGATCGGCATCAGCGCCGTGTCCTGCGTGTCGCCATCGGACTGCACCGCGGTCGGCGTCGCCGCGCTCGATAACTTCACCAAGCAGACCACGCTGGCCGAACACTGGGATGGCAAG
>DASXKD010000412.1:0-7243 GCA_036497045.1 Streptosporangiaceae bacterium
CTCGGCCGGTGCCGTGGTCGTGCAGGCCCCCGAGCATGTCGTGGAGAACGAGCGGGCGCTGGCCAAGGCCGGCGACGATCCGAAGAAACGCCGCAAGGTGGTCCGCAAGAAGCCGCCGGACCGCTTCGTGTCCTGGGGCAAGCCGACATTCGAGCGGCTGGTGGCGGCCGAGCCCGAGCCGCTGCAGTCCAGCTTCGTGGTCAGCCACGCCATGCTGCTCGGCGTCATCGGCCGGCCGGGGGATGCCTTTGCCGCTATGCGGCACCTGCTCACCGACAATGACGAGCCGCCTGCCGCGCAGCGCCGCCACATCAGGCGCGCCTTCGCCATCTACCGTGCGCTGCTGGCCGGTGGCGTGGTGGAGCGGCTCGACGAGCCGGACGAGCAGGGCCGCCGCTGGCGGCTGACCGTGGACCTGCAGGAGGATTTCGCGCTGAACCAGCCGCTGTCGCCGCTGGCACTGGCCACCATCGGGCTGCTGGACCGGGACGCGCCCGGGTACCCGCTGGACGTGGTGTCGGTCATCGAGGCCACCCTGGACAACCCGCGCGAGCTGCTGGCGGCGCAGCGGTTCAAGGCCCGCGGCGAGGCCGTGGCGCAGATGAAGGCGGACGGCATCGAGTACGAGGAGCGGATGGAGCTGCTCGAAGATGTCACCTACCCGATGCCGCTCGCCGATCTGCTTGACGCCGCCTACGAGATGTACCGGGGGGGCCATCCATGGGTCGCCGACCATGAGCTGTCGCCCAAGTCCGTGGCCAGGGACATGTACGAGCGGTCGATGACCTTCACCGAGTACATCGGTTTCTACGGGCTGGCCCGCGGCGAAGGGCTGGTGCTGCGTTACCTAGCCGGTGCCTACAAGGCGCTGCGGCAGACCGTCCCCGAGGAGGCCAGGACCGAGGAGCTCACCGACCTGATCGAGTGGCTGGGGGAGCTGGTCCGGCAGACCGACTCCAGCCTGATCGACGAATGGGAGCGGCTGCGCAGCCCCGCACAGGAGCAGGCAGCCCTGCTGGACGAGCGGCCGCCGCCGGTCACGGGCAACCCGCGGGCCTTCCGGGTGCTGGTCCGCAACGCGCTGTTCCGCCGGGTCGAGCTCGCCGCCCTGGAGCGTTACCAGGAGCTCGGCGAGCTGGACGCGGAGACCGGCTGGGACGCCGCGGCCTGGGCGCAGGCCGTTGAGCCCTACTTCGCCGAGCACGATGAGATCGGCACCGGAGCCGACGCCCGCGGTCCTGCCCTGCTCATCATCGACGAGCAGCCGGGCCGCTGGTCGGTGCGGCAGATCTTCGACGACCCGGCGGGCGACCACGACTGGGGGATCAGCGCCGTGGTCGACCTGGCGGCCTCGGACGCGGCGGGCACGGCCGTCCTGCGGATCACCGACGTCGGCCAGCTCTAGCCCGCGCCGCGGGCCCGCCGCGCTCCCTCACGCAGGTTAGACGATGGGCGGCGGGATCGAATCGGCGCTGGCGGCGAGGGCCGGATCCCATTCGCACACCGCGCACGCGTGCCGGAAAACCGACTGGGCGAAGTCCAGCGCCACCTTGTGCGGGTCCGCGGCGGTGCGCACGTCATCCCAGCCGAGAACGTATTCGCCCAGCGTCCCGTCCCAGTGCGCCGCGGGCGGGCCCACGGCCTTGCCGGGAAAGTCCTCCGTGGCCGGGTGCGCGAAGGCGTAGAACGCCGCCCGCGGGTAGCGCGGGTCACCGGGCCACCAGCCGACGGCGACCTCTTGCGCATCCATGGCGTTGCGCATGATGAAGTTGTCCGAGGGCGGGTCGGCGGGCTCGCCGGAGAACAGGCTCACCGCGAGGTCGAAGGAGCCCCACCAGGCGTGGACCGGGGTGGACCGGCCCCGGTACGGCGCGCGGAACGCCGCGAGGACCATGGCGGCCCGGGTGGCCGCGGCGAAGTAGTCATTCACCTGGGCCGGGTCATAGCTGGCATGCTCGGTGTCCGCGTCCAGCGGCACGCTCCAGCCGACCTCCTGTGGCGCCGGGTCGATCACCACCTCGCCGGCCACGGCGCGGACCGCCGCCAGCACGTCCCTGGTCACCTCACCGACGGCCCGGTCCGGGGTGAGCGGGATGCGCTCGGCGAACCCGGCGCTGTGTTCCACGACGGCCTCGTGGACGCGCAGGTCGAGCAGCACGGCCACGGCGCCGGACCCGTTCGGCGCCGGTAGCGGCGCGGTCTCCCAGCCGCGCGCGGTTAGCCGCAGCGCCGCGTGCTGCAACTGCGGCTCGGGCGGGGCGAGCCCGGCGGCGAGCTTGCCAAGCACCTGGGTGTGCGCGTGCAGTGTGTCGCAGGTTGCCCGCCAGGTCTCGTAGGAGCACGCGGGCCAGGAACCGGCCATGAGCCGCACCCTAGTGCCGGGGCGCCGTAGGCCTCAACCTCGGTTACGCTGCGTGAGATGAAAGTCCGTACCGCGGCGGGCCCGGCCAGTGCCGAACTCGACGCCGCCGCGGATCCGCCGTTCCTGCTGGTGCTGACCCACGGGGCGGGGGGCGGCACGGGCAGCGCCGACCTGCTGGCGGCGCGGCAGGCTGGCCTGGACCAGGGTGCCGCGGTCGCCCGGGTGCTCCAGCCCTACCGGCTGCGCGGCGCCCGCGCGCCGGGCTCAGCGCTCAGGCAGGATGAGGCCTGGCTGGAGATCATCGTCAAGATACGGCGGCGGTTCCCCGGGGTGCCGCTGATCCAGGGCGGCCGGAGCAATGGAGCCAGGGTGGCCTGCCGCACGGCGCGGGAGGCAGGTGCCCTGGCCGTACTGGCCCTGGCCTTCCCGCTGCATCCGCCGGGCCGCCCGGAGCGGTCCCGGGCCGCCGAGCTGGCGGACGCGGGCAGCCAGGTGCTGGTGGTCAATGGGGCGGCCGACCCGTTCGGGATTCCCGAGGCGGCCGGAGCGATCCGGGTGGTGGTGCTGCCTGGCGCGACCCACGCGCTGGCGGGCCAGGGCGGTGCGATCCGCCGGGTGGTCGGCTCGTGGCTGACGGAGGTGCTGGCTGGGGAGCCTGCAAGTACCTAGCGCAGGGCGGCGGTGCGGTGCGGTTCGATGATCTCGCCATCGGGGAGCAGTTCGCCGGTGTCCTCGAAGATCACGATACCGTTGCAGAGCAGCGTCCAGCCCTGTTCCGGGTGGCTGGCGACGGCGCGGGCCGCCTCGCGGTCTGTTGCGTGTGCGTGCGGACACTGAGGCATGTGTGGGCACATGGCTGGTCCCCTAGTCAAGTGTGCTCTCGTGCCTTTTCGCTTCAGTGTGACCGGCGCGTCGTCGGGCCGTTCGGACGGGCCGAAAGTCACACGTCGTATTCACGCCACTACAGTCTGGTTATCGATGACAGCCGGTCTCGCCGGGGCCCCCGCGAGCCCGGCTGGCTGTCTCGGCAGCCGGACGATCCCGGTCAGCCGGTGGCTCTCCCGCAGCGTGAGCAGTCGCTCTGCTTCCATGGTCCAGGCCTTGACCGGTGCCGTGGCCATGGCCTTGCGCCGGTAGATCCGGTCGTCGTAGCCGCGTGACCCGATCTCCGCCCGCTGCGCGGCGAACCCGGCCCGCATGACGTCGGTCAGGGCGCTGTCGAATTGCTTGCCTGCCCGGTGCAGCTCCTCAAGGCTGGCGCCGTTGGCCTGCGCATCCCGCAGGTCCTTCTCGGCCGCCTGCGCCTGGGCGAAGAGGTCGTCGAACTGCTGCGCCAGGGCCACGTCGGCGTCGTACTTGGCTTCCGCCTCCGGGCTGACAGGCGTGCGCTTTGCCATCACGCTGCCCAGCTTAGAGCACCCGCCGGTGCACTCAGCCGCGTGGCGCGCGGGGTTTCATGGGTTAGCCAACCATTCACCTGGCGAAGTAGTGCCAGCCGAGCCACCACCAGCCGACCAGCACCAGCGCCCGGCCGATCTTCGGCCGCATCAGGTAGCCGAACCACTGGCCGACCGTGGGGATGCGCGAGCCGGGCCGCCGGGCCAGGATCTCCAGCACGATCATGGCAGCGACCGCTACCGCGAACCCGGCGATGGTGATGGCGCGAGTGGGGATCGGGGGCATGCTCACCGCCTTACCAGGGCCCAGCCGGCCAGCATCCACACCAGGATGGCCAGGGTCTTGATCAGGTGCGGGCCCAGCAGCGGGTCGAGGAGGTTGGTGAAGGACGGATGCCAGGGCCAGGAGTTGTCCCGCCAGGCCGACGCCTCCCACTCGAAGAACGCCGCGAGGCAGATCACCCAGTACGACATGCCGATCATGTCCATCTCGGCGGGCGGCGGAATGCGCTCCGGCGGCCTGCCGAAGGCGATGAGCCCCAGCACCGCTCCGGGAATGACCACCCCCATGAGGGCTCCGCGGCTGAAGGGGGCCGCGGCCGCGGCCAGCCAGGCGTACACCGCGAGCCCGGTGAAGATCAGCGCGAGCAGTGCCAGGTGAGCGGGGCGGCGCGGCCTGGCCACCTGCCGCCAGCGGCCGGGATGGTCGCTCTGGGCCCGGGCCGGGTTTGTCGCCATACCATCTCCCGCCATCATGATCCCACCGCGGCGGCTGCCGCGTGCCGGTAACCTCTGCCCGCGGGCGAATCCCTACGCGAGGCTGGACTGCCAGCTGGCATGCAGGGCAGAGTACCGGCCACTGCCCGCCAGCAGCAGGTCCGGCGGCCCGTCCTCGACGATCTCGCCTCCGCTCATCACCAGCACCCGGTCGGCGATCGCCACCGTGGACAGCCGGTGCGCGATGATCAGCGCGGTGCGCCCGGCCAGGATTGTGCGCAGCGCCGCCTGCACGGCACGCTCGCCGGGCAGGTCGAGCAGCGACGTCGCCTCATCGAGGACCAGCACCGAGGGCGCCGCAAGGAACACCCGCGCGAACGAGATGAGCTGGCGCTGGCCCGCGGACAGCCGGCCGCCACGCTTGCCAACCTCGGCGTCGTAGCCGCCGGGCAGGGCGGTGATGAAGGCGCCGGCGCCGATCGCCTCCGCGGCAGCGGTGATCTCCGCCCGGCTGGCGCCCGGCTTGCCCAGTTCGATGTTGTCCGCGATCGACCCGGTGAACAGGAAGTTCTCCTGGGTGACCAGCACCACCTCGGACCGCAGCCGCTCGGCCGCCAGATCCCGCAGATCGGTGCCGTCGAGCAGGACGCTGCCCTCGCCCGGGTCGTAGAAGCGCGCCACCAGCCTGGCTACGGTGGTCTTCCCCGCGCCGGTCTCGCCGACCAGCGCTACCGTCTGGCCCGCCGGAATCCGCAGGTTCATATCCGGCAATACGATCGTCTCGCGGTACCCGAAGCGCACCGAGCGCAGCCACAGTTCCCGGCCGGCCCCCCTGCGGGGCGGCAGTTCCTCGGGAACCTCGGGCTCGGGCACTGCCAGGGGCTCGTCGAGCACGCCGGAGATCTTCTCCAGCGCGGCTCCGGCGGACTGGAACGAGTTGTAGAACTGCGACAGGTCCTGCAGCGGGTCGAAGAAGCGCTGCAGGTACAGCAGGAACGTGGCGAGCACGCCCACCTTGATGTCGCCGTTCGCCACGCGCAGCCCCCCGTACAGCAGCACGGCGCCCGTGGCCACGTTGCCGACCAATGTGATCCCCGGTGAGTACACCGCGATCAGCCGCATCGACCGCAGGGTGGCCGCGGCGTTGCGTCCGTTCAGCGTTGAAAAGATCTCTTCGTTGCGGCGCTCCCGGCGGAACGCCTGCACCGCGCGGATGCCGCCGAACGTCTCCACGAACGCGACGATCACGTCCGCGATCGCTTCCCGGCTGCGCCGGTAGGCGGTCGCCGACTCGCGCCGGAACCACAGGGTGAGCCCGGCCAGCGGGCCGAAGCCGGCCAGGACCACCAGCGCCAGCGGCCAGTCCAGCAGGAGCATGCCCACACCCACTAGCAGCAGCGAGAGCACCGCGGACACCAGCGAATCGAGGCCCTCCTCGAAAAACTCGGAGATCGAGTCGATGTCCGAGGTCTGCCGGGAGATGACCCGGCCCGAGGTGTACCGCTCGTGGAAGGCCACCGGCAGCCGCTGGAAGTGGGCGAAGAGCCGGCGGCGCAGCTCCCTGACCACGCCCTCGCCGAACTGGCCGACCTCCCGGACGAACGCGCGAGTGGTGACGGCCTGCACCGCGACCGCCACGAAGAACGCGGCCATGATGGCGGCCAGCGGTGCCACGTCGCGGTCGTGCACCAGCGGCGGTATGCCACGGTCGATGGCCACCCCAACCAGCCAGGGCCCGGTCAGCGCCGCCAGGTTCGCCACGATGATGAGCGCCAGTGCCCAGGCCACCTGGCGACGGTAGGGCCGCAGCAGCGAGGTGAGCAGCCGCCTGGCTCTCCTGCGGAGCAGCGCCGACAGCTTGCCGGTGACGTCCTCGGTGTTCTCGGCGGCGACGCCGCGCCATGGTTGCTGGCTCACCTGGCCACCGCCTGTTCGGTGTCGTCGTGCTCGTCGGCTGCTGCCACGTCGCCCATCAGCTCGGCGTAGCGGGGCTCGGTGGCGAGCAGTTCCGCGTGGGTGCCGGTCGCCACGATCCGGCCGCCGGCGAGCAGCGCCACCCGGTCGGCGAGCAGCACGGTGGACGGGCGGTGCGCGACCAGCAGCGCGGTCGTACCGGTGAGCGCCTCCCGCAGGGCGGCGGTCACCTTCTCCTCGGTGCGCACGTCCAGCGCGGACAGCGGGTCGTCGAGGACGAGCACGGGCGGCTTGGCCAGGATGGCCCGGGCCAGGGCCAGGCGCTGCCGCTGGCCGCCGGACAGCGCCATGCCCTGCTCACCGATCCTGGTGTCCAGGCCCCAGGGCAGCCGGGCCACGAAGCCCGCGTGGGCTATCGCCAGGGCCTGCTCGATCTGCTCATCGGTGGCGTCCGGCGCCCCGAACGTGACGTTCTCCCGCACGCTCACCGAGAACAGGGTGGGATCCTCGAACCCGCTGCCGATCAGGGTGCGCAGCACCGGCAGCGGGAGGTCGCGGATGTCTATGCCGTTCAGGGTGATCGACCCGGCGGTCGGATCGGCCAGCCGTGGCACCAGTTGCAGCAGTGTGGTCTTGCCGGAGCCCGAAGCTCCCACAATGGCAATGCGCTCGCCCGTCGCAACAGACATGGCGACGCCTTGCAGGACTTCGAGCGTGACGGGGCCCTGCTTGAAGCTCTTGTGGACGTTACGGGCTTCCAGGATGGGTTGCGTCATCGAAGCTCACTCATGGCGCAAGGCTTGCGCGGGTGCGGTGCGTGAGGCGCGCCAGGCCGGATAGATCGTCGCCAGCG
>DASXKD010000413.1:0-2999 GCA_036497045.1 Streptosporangiaceae bacterium
CCACAGCCGGGCCGGACGCCGCGCACGGCGAGGTGGGCAGATGAGCGTGCGAGCGGAATCCCCGGCACGGACCTCCGGCGCCGCGGGCCCGCCCGGCCCACCCGGCCCGCGTGGCGGCTGACCGGCTACGGCAGGCGTAACGCAGCGGCTTCCTAGCCACCAGCCGGGCGGTCAGCGCCACCGGCCCGGGCCAGTGCCTTCTCCGCCTGGGTCGCCAGGGCGCCGACGAGATCGGCCGCGGGCACCAGATCGGTGATCAGGTCGACGGCGGCACTGGCCCACACCGGTGTCGGCGGTAGCTCGCCGCGCCGTACCCCTTCCTGATAGGCGAGCAGGGCGCCGGCGTCGGCGGCCAGGTCCTCGTCCCGGCCGCGCCACTGGTCAAGGAACGGGTGGCCGAAGGTGCGAGCCCGATATTTCGACGGCCACGGCGAGCCCCTGGCAACGTCCAGGACCGTGTTGCGCTCGGTGTCCTCGCCGGCTCCTTCGAGGATCGCCTTGGTGATCGCGGGCTCGACCAGCGCCTCCGGAGTCGCCTGGAACCTGGTCCCCATGAGCGCCCCGGCCGCCCCGAGGACCAGAGCCGCCGCCAGGCCCCGCCCATCGGCGATCCCGCCAGCGGCCAGCACCGGCGTGGGCGCCGCAAGGTCGGCCACGATCGGGACGAACGGCAGCGTCGGTCTGCCCCGGCCACCGCTGTGCCCGCCTGCCTCGATCCCCTGCGCCACGATGACATCCGCGCACACATCCAGCGCCTGCCTGGCCTCGTCGAGGTCGGTGACCTGAATGATCAGCGCCGCCCCGGCGCGCCGGATGGGCTCGATGAACGGGGCCGGGTCGCCGAAGGACAGCATGACGGCCCGCGGCCGGTAGGTCAGCGCGAGTTCCACCAGGCCGACGTCGGCAGACCAGGACTGGAAGCCGACGCCCCAGGGCCGGTCCGTGCCTTCGGCGACTATCGGCAGTTCGCGTTCCAGCCAGCCCCGGTCCCCCCGGCCGGCGCCGAGCAGGCCCAGGCCGCCGCCGTTGGAAACCGCCGCGGCCAGGGCTCCCCCGGCGGAGAAGCCCATCGGCGCCAGCGCGATGGGGTGCCGTATCGCGAAGTACTCCGTGAACGGTGTGCGCAACGTCATGACTGCCATCATTACCGCACCGGAGCGCTCGCGGGCCTGAGCCGCCCGCTGGCCTGAGCCGCCCGCTGGCCTGAGCCGGCCGCGGGCCTGAGCCGGCCGCGGCTTAGCTTGTCGTTTAACCTGCCTGCCTGCGGGTTTTCTTGATGGTCTCGCCTCGCTTGAGGGTCTTGCCCACGTCGTGGCGGGTGGCCGGATGGCGGTTCTTCGAGCCGGGCGGGCGGCCGGGGCCGGGTTTGCTGGGTTTCGGCGCGCTGGCCAGACCGGGCAGTGCCTGGCGGATGTTGCGGAACCCGCGGCGGACCCGGGCGGGGGTCAGCCGGCCGGGCGGGCAGGGCTGCTGCCAGGGCAGCCGGATGTCGGCGGCCAGGTGGCGGGCGAGATAGAGCTGGGCGTAGCAGGCGATGATGATCCAGGTCCACCGGTCGGCGGCGGCCGGGTCGCGCAGTTTCGGCCGGGTCCAGCCGAGCACCTGCTTGACGAACCTGAACGTGTGTTCAAGATCAAACCGCCGCAGGAACGCCTGCCAGGTGCGGTCCACCTCGGCGGTGGAGGCCTGGGCGCGCGAGGACCACAGCCACAGCGGTTCGGGGCTGCGGTTACCGGGCAGGTGATCGACGGCCAGCCGGATGAGGGTGCCCTCGATGACCGGCAGCGGGCCGCCGTGGCCTTCCCAGCCGCCGCGGCTGGCCAGTTGCTGGTGCAGCCGGCCCCAGGCCATCGCCCGCGCGGTGCCGTACCGGGCGGTCTGGGTGCTGGTGGTTACCGACGGGACGGCCCAGGTTTGCGGGTCGGAGAGCTTGAGCACGGCCCCGTGCCGGGGCGGCCGCCCGCCCGTCCCAGCCGGCCGGGCAGGACGGGCCGGGGCCGGGAAGTACATCACCCGGTCGCTGCGCAGCCGGCCCATGATCTCCACAGGCAGATCGGCCAGCAGCCAGGCCAGCCGGGTCAGGTCATAGCCAGAGTCGAAGACGACCAGGATGCCCGGGTCGCCGGCGTGCCAATGCCCGGCCTCGATGATCCGTTCCACGACCTCGCGGACCTGGGCGGCGGTCACCTCGGTGGCGTCATCAGCGGGGCCCAGGCGGACCGCATCCAGCGGCAGCGTCCACGACGTGCGGC
The DNA here is from genome assembly GCA_036497045.1 of Streptosporangiaceae bacterium. Classification (GTDB taxonomy): domain Bacteria; phylum Actinomycetota; class Actinomycetes; order Streptosporangiales; family Streptosporangiaceae; genus DASXKD01. The sequence continues at coordinate 2,253 of DASXKD010000413.1, forward strand.
CCGGCTCCAGCGCCGCGACCAGCGAGTACGGCCAGCCCGGGATCATCTGCGCGTTCCCCCTGCCCCGCGCATAGCAATGGCAGAACAATCGCTCCGCGCTGGTTTCCGCATCAGGCCGCAACCAGTTGCTCACATCGGCCGCCAGCCGGATCCGGCCATCAGGCCAGGCCGGCAGCGGCAGGCCCGCCAGCGCCCGCCGCAACCGCGCGATGCGGACCTCCCCACAGCTGACCGCGTCATACACCGCGCCGTGGCCACGGCGGCACTCCGGCTCCAGCGACAGCTCCGCCAGCATGTGCACCCGCTCCGGCTTGCACAACACCGCATCAGCCAGCTCGAACAGCGCATCCGGCCGTTTGCTGAAGCACCGGTACAGCCCGGCGCGAAACGCTGCCAGCACCCCCCGCGCCTGATCCTGCACACCGCCCTCGACCTCTAGCTCACGCCACGCAATACTGAACGCCACGGCCACCGCCACCGTCTTCAAGTTCTGTGGAAGGAACCCGAAGATGATCACGCGGTGGCCGCCTGGCATCACCGCGACACGCCGCACAACGCAGCAGGCCTACACCAAGCAAGACGGCCGAGGTTAAACGACAAGCTGAGGCCGTGCTCGGTTTCGAGGCGGCCGGCGTCGTCGACGCGGTCGGTCCCGGCGTTACCGGCACGTCGGCCGGCGACGGCGTCACGGCCCTGCTGTTCAGCCTGGGCGGTTACGCCGAGTACGCGGTGGCGTCGATCTGGGCC
>DASXKD010000414.1:0-7235 GCA_036497045.1 Streptosporangiaceae bacterium
GCAGCTAGCTTCGCATCGCCACCGGGTAAACCTTGCTGATGGGGCACGAGTTGCTTCGCGGGGTAGCTGATCAGGGCCTCGGCCCGTAGGAGGACAAGACCCGCTGCCCAGTTGTCAGCTGCTGCTCGCGGTTAGCTCAAAGGAGACGGACGACCTGGGTCTCGCCGGTCGTATTGTCGCGGATCAGTACGTCCCTGCCTGCCCTCATCTGGGCATCGATGAACTCGTACAGGGTGATCGCGCGATTGGCGAGGTCGGTCTTGGACAGGCTTGTCCTGTCCTGCAGTCGCTGCAGATCCTCGCCAGCCTTAGGGATCAACGCCACCGTGATGCGGTCCACCACGGCCGGCGTTCGGGCAACGGTAACTCCTCCGGGCTCCAAGCCACTGTCGGCATTGGCAGTCATGGCGTGCGCTCCTCCCCTCGGAGGTAAACCTGGGGGCTGCCGGTCACGATCCATGACTCCTCCTTGTTGCTCCCGAGCCGCTGTCCGTTGTGCTCGGCGCGGGTTTCGTTGTGAGTCATCGCCAGTACAGCTGTGGATCAACCAGCCCCAGTTTCCCATACAAACAACATGTATTGTATGGCCCAGCAAGCAGGCTGTTCAAGTTGAACAGCCAAAGTTCTGCTAAAAAGCTGTAATTTATCTTGCTACCTGCAGCAACAGAGCCAGCCCCCAAGGACGGCTCCTGCCCGGTAACCATGGCCTGGGGTGGCCCCCCGCAACACCTGACCGGCACGCCAGCGACAGGACAGCGGTACGCGCCAGCAGTCATGGCTCCGCGGGCTGCAGCGGTCGCCCTCGACGTCAGCACTTCAGTGAACCTCTGTTCGAATTCAGATCTCGATGCTGTCATTTACTTACCTCACTTCGGACAAGATCGGCCCCTTGCCGATGGCCGCCGCCCATTCCATGGCCGGCCCAGCTCGGCGGGTTAACCCCAGTCAATGTACAGCGGATATATGCTGAATCTCAGGTTAAGCAGCTCAATAACTTGCAGTCAATATGTATCTTTTTGCCTGGATGTCAGGATGTGACCCCCGCACCGGACACGATGCGCCGTCCCTTCGGGCCGCCCGGTCCCGGAACCATCCCGGTGAACCGCCGCGGCCCTCAGGCTTTCTCGCTCTCTTGGGCAAGCGCATGTGAGGGCCGACCTGATCGATCCGGCACCCACACGACGCCGTCGGCCTGGCGTCGACGACGCGGGCCAAAGGCATGGCCGCGGGCGGGCAGGAATTCGCCGATTGCCGGACGTGTGCGGCCACGAGCCGGGACAGAGGTAGGGCCTAAGGCCCAGGCAGGAGCGCATCTCCCCGTGCCACCCTGGCTCCGTCGCCATGACCGGCCCCGGGGCGGGCCCGGCGTCACGGCCCCAGGGCCTCCACTGGCGGGCAGTCGCTGGCCGCATGTTCGAGCCATTCCCGCAGCGACCGGGTCGCCTCGACGTCGTTGCGGTTGTAGGTGAGCAGCCAATCGCGCGCCGCCGCGACCTCGGCAGGACCGATGCCGGAGGAGCCGACGGCCGGGTCGTGCGATCCGGCGGGCCCGGTACCGGAGGAGCCGACGGCCTGGTCGTACCGGAGCATCGACTCACCGCCACCCGGATCCTCGACGTCCCAGGTGAAGCCGCTCAGCGCCGCGACCTGCTTGAGGCCGGCCGGCCCACCGGTGATGAGCTGGTTGTCGAACACGCGCAGCAGGTCCATCCATTGGCCGGACCCGATGAAGGCCGCTACCTCGTCCGCCAGCCCGGCGGCCGCGGCGATCCGCCGCATCTGGGTATTCTCCGCGGTCGCGTTGTAGCAGTAGGCGCGGAACACCAGGCCCGCGGCGGCCGCGTCCCGGCGCAGCCCGGTGAGCCACGCCCAGAACCGGACGAACAGCTCCGCTTCGGTGTCCCCGGTCAGCGGCTCCCAGGTGCAGAACGGGTGATATCCGTCTCGTTCGCTGGCCCGCCCCGGCCCGGCGGAGAGCAGGGCGCCCCACAGGTAGACGCCGCCCTCGGTGTTCTCCATGTCCACGTCGACCTCGATGTCGCCGCGCGGCACCCGCACCCGCGTGACGCCCCGGCGCCGGTAGGCAGGCGACCTGCCCAGCGCGGCCCGGGCCAGGTCGATCTGCCCGGGCAGGTCGCGCATGGGCGCATCGCTGTAGGCGGCGGTGCCCGGGGCCAGTGTCCGGGCATCGCCGAGCATGTCGACGCCTGCCCCGGCCAGCCGCCGCAGTTGAGCCTTCCTGCGCCCGCCGATGACGTCAGGCAGCGGGGTGTCATCCGGCATCGCGCCCAGGGCCCCGATGACCGGCCGCAGGTCGACCCCGGCAGCGACCAGGGCCGCGGTTCGGTGGTCGAGTGCCGCCAGCGCGGCCCGGCTGGTCACCCCGTGTTCGCGGTGGACGCGCCAAGCCCGCCAGCCGACGCCCGGCAGCAGGCTCACATCTCCCGAGCCGGCCTCCAGCACCGGGCCGCACCACGACCACCACGGACACTCCGCGCACTCGCCGATCCGCACCGGCACCACCAGCAGGTCAACGTCCGGATCGGCCTGGTGCCCGGCGGCCACGGCGAGGATGTCCAGCCGGAACGTGAACTCGAAGTCGTACACATCCATGGTCGACCGCTGCTTGACTCGGCCGCTGGCCGACGGGGTCTGCCAGACCGGCAGGTCCAGGTCATACCAGGTGACGACGCCGTCGACGCCGATGATGCCGCCGTGCCGGCCATCGGGCGCGGCCATGCCGCAGGCCTCCAGCATCCGCTGGTAGTGGGCTAGCTGCAGGAGGTCGTCCCGGCGCTTGCGGGCCGACGAGTCCGGGGCAAGTTCGGCCGCCTCCCAGGCCGGCCGGTCCAGACCGGAACACACCGCGGGCAGGCCACCGTCGCCAGCGTCCAGGCAGCGGTGATGTTTGACGTCCACCGGCCGGTACCCGGACCCGGCCGCGGCAACCAGGAGATCCGGTTCCCCGACCCGGCGGCCTGCCGGATCGGTGGCCAGCCGTCCGCCCACGATGACCGGCACACCGGCCTTCATCGCGGCCGCCGTTGCCGCCTCCCGTTCGTCCCGGCCCGGCTCGGCCACTACGCAGGCATCCGGGTGCAGCGGTACCAACTGGGCGACGACCTCGGCCTCGAACTGGCGGCCCGCCGCGAACCGCCGCTCAAGCACCCGCGACACCGGCAGCGGGTCACACGGCCTGATCAGGTCCCACTGCGCCCGCACCGGGCACTGCTTGGCCAGGTAGCCGCCCTGGGGCGGCACCTCAGACACCTCGTAACGCGGTACCACGCCACGATCGTAGAGAACGCCTACGTCATTTCGAAGGACGCCGGCTCACGCGCCGAGGACGTCGTCGAGGGTTTCCAGGAGCAGGTCGGCGTGGTCGCGCCGGAAGACCAGGGGCGGCCGGATCTTGAGCACGTTGCCGGCCGGGCCGGTGGTGCCGAGCAGTATCCCCCGGTCCCGCATGGCCTCCACGACCTGGTCCGCCCGACTGGCCGCGGGTTCCAGGGTTTCCGGGTCCTCGACCAGTTCCACGCCGAGCAGCAGGCCCTCGCCCCGTACGTCCCCGATGACCGGGTGCCGCCGCTGCAGCGCCAGCAGGCTCTCCATCAGGTAGCCGCCCACCTCGGCGGCATTCTCCGTCAGGCCCTCGTCCTCGATGACCGCGAGAACCGCCAGCGCGGCGGTGCAGGCGACCGGGTTACCGCCGAACGTGCTGAACAGTTCCGTCTCCTCCGGCACCGCCCCGAGCACGTCCGACTTGGCCACGAGCGCGGCCACAGGGAAGCCGTTGCCCATGGGCTTGCCCATCACTACGATGTCCGGCTCGATTCCGGACGGCTGGAAGCTCCACAGGTGGCTGCCGCACCGGCCGTGGCCGGCCTGTACCTCGTCGGCGATGAGCAGGCCGCCAAGGGCCCGCACCCGCCGTGCCGCCTCGCGCAGGTAGCCGGGTGGTGGCGCCAGGATGCCGTCCGCGGTGCAGGCCGGGTCCGCGAACATCGCCGCGAGCCCGCGCTCACCGAGCCCCGCTGTGGCCTCGTCCACGTGGGCGGCGTACCGCTCCGCCCAGCCGGCCTGGTCACGGCGATAGGCGCCGCGGTACCCGTCGGGCGCGGGCACGGTGCCGACGTGGGCGGGCCGCTCCCCGGCGGCCCATTCCTCGGGCGACAGTGCGTGCGTGGCCTCGGTCAGCCCGTGATAGGCGAACTCGGTCACCAGGGCGCCCGCATGCCCGGTGGCGGCGCGGGCGATCCGCCAGGCGAGGTCGTTGGCCTCGCTGCCGGAATTCACCACGATCACCGCGTCCAGCACGGGCGGCAGGGTGGCCTGGAGCCGTTCGGCGAGTTCGACGATCGCCTCGTGTAGGTAGCGGCTGTGCGTGGCGAGCAATCGCTGCTGCTCGGCCACCGCGCGCACCACCCGGGGGTGGCCGTGGCCAACCACGGGCACGTTGTTGTAGCAGTCGAGGTATCTGCGGCCGCTGGAGTCGAACAGCCAGGCACCCTCGCCGCGGACCAGGTGCACGGGGTGGTCGTAGAACAGTGGGGAGCGGGGCAGCGCGCGGCGGCGGCGCGCGGCCAGGGAAGCGGTCGCGGACCTGTGGTAAGGCAGCCCACGGCAGGCGTCACGGAACCGCTCGGCAACCGCGTCAATGCCCACGGCCTCGATGCTGTCCAGGAAGGCGGGCGCACCGGCCTCGCTGTCCGCGGCGTAGGCGGCGTTGTCCGGGTAGACCCCGAGCCGCCACGTGGTCAGCGTGATATCGGCGGCGAGCCTGGCCGCCACCAGGTCGGCGAGCAGGCCGGCTTCCTCGTCGTCCAGCGGTGTCACCGCGACGTAGCCAGCGATCATGTCCTCGGCCGCGTCGATCGCGTCGTCCCGGCCGTGCAGCACGTCCGCGATGGCGACCGCCAGATCGCACACCAGCGGGGCATGAGTCATGTCCCCGAAGTCGACGATTCCGCTGACCTGCATATCCTCCCCGAGCAGCAGGTTGTTCAGGCTCAGGTCGGCGTGGATCACCTGCGCCCGCAGGCCGGGCAGCACCGGCGCCACCTGGGCCTCGAACCGGTCAAGGACCCGTGCCAGTTGCGCCCGGCGCGCGTCGTCGGTGACATGGCCGAGCATCGGGCGCAGTGCTGGCAGGCGGGTGATGTCCCAGAGGATCTCGTAGTCTGCCGCGGGGTGGAAGAACCCACGCAGTGCCCGGCCCAGGCGGGCCGTGATCTGCCCGACGGACCGGAGCGCACCGGTGCTGAGCGCCGCCGCCGCCATGGTCCGTCCGGGCAGGAAAGTGAACAGCCGCACCGGGTAGGTCCGGCCGTCCGGACCGGGCACCTCCGCCCACGGGTCCCCGCTGGTACACGGGATCGCACGCATCACCGGCAGGCCGGGATCGACCTGCTCGATGTGGCGCAGGGCGGCCGTCTGCATGTCCAGGACCGGCCGGGTGTCCGCCGGATTGGAGATCTTGAAAAGGAATCGCTGCCCGCCGGCGGTGTCCACCCGGAAGTTCTGGTCCCGCTCGCCTGCCAGCGCGGTGAGGGAGCCTGTCACACCGAAACCGTCGTGGAGAATCTGCCGGGCCGCCTCGTCTCCGAACGCGGGCGGTGGGCTCGCCAACGGATCGTCAGCCAGCGGGCCCTCTGCCGACGGGTCACCCGCCAGCGGGCCCAAGCGCTGCACCATAGGCCCGAAGAGTATCTTGCAGTCCCGAGGACCAGCTAGTTTGGGGCGGTGGAAGAGAACCGGGCCCGCCGCGTGGTCGATGAGTTGCGCGACCGCGGCATCGATGCCCACATGCTGCACGCGGGTGTAGATCAGTTCGGGGTACGGGTGAACCTGCACGACGGCCGCCAGGCCGAATGGGACACCGACGGCACCATCGGGCTTGAAGCGCAGGTCATGCAGGACGGGGATCTGGTCGGGTTCGTGCCCAAGATCGACGGCTCCGAGAACTTCGACGAGGCGCAGACCGTGGACGCGATCGCCCGGACCGACTACGACCAGCCTGTCGCCACCGAGCGCGCGGTGGCACCGCCGCCAGCGCCGGCACTGACCCGCGAGGGCGGCCTGTTCCGCCGGTTCCTCGGCGGCTTCCGGGAGCAGTAACCCCCGCGCACCCACCGTCCCAGGCCACCCGCCACGCCCACAGCGGCGATGATCATGGGGATGTGGCCCACCCAGGTGCGCCGCTTCCATGACCAAGTGACTCTGTACATGCATGCTGTGAACAGAATCCCGTGATCATGGAGCTCAGGGCTGCGGAGGCTGTTTCGGATTTGCATGCCACCCCCCACGGGCCACATCCCCATGATCACGAACCGGGGGTGCGGGGTCGGGGCGGGGGTCAGGGGGACAGGCCGGCGAAGGCCTCGTAGGCCGGGCGGAGCAGGTCGGCGATCGCGCGGCCGCGCGGCGCCAGGCCCAGCGGGGGCACCTGGTCAAGGACCGAGGCGCTCGACGCGGCGGGCGGGCTGGTTACCGGCAGTGGCGCGGGCATCGCGAAGAACGAGCCGAGGCAGTCGGCCAGCGGGACCCCACCCGGCTCGCCAGGGTCCACCGTGACCCCGCCGCGCGCCGCGTGCAGGCCGGCCAGCAGATCCTCCCGGCTGCGCCCGCGCCAGGCCAGGATGCTGAACGGGTCGTCATCGAAGGCCTCGGCCAGCAGGTAGAACACGGCCGCGATGTGCTTACACGGGACTTCCCAGTCCGGGCAGGAACAGTACATCGACAGTTCGGCCGCCGAGGCCGGGAACAGCGCAAGCCCCAGTTCAGCGAAGACGTCCTCGATGTCCTCAGGCATCTCGCCCGCCAGGAGCTTCGCCGAGTACCAGGCGCTGGCGGCCAGCGCGCGCTCGGCCACGTCCCACTCCGGTGTGCCGAACGCGTCAAGCCCGATCCGGACCCGGTACGGCTGCACCCGGCTGCCCTGGACCAGTGCGCTGACCATTCCCGCCGTCACATCCATGGAAAGAACCTGGCCGCGGCGGGCGTAGTTGCGGCCGCGTCCCAGCCGGCCGCCCACGATGATGGCCTCCAAGACCGCGATGAACCGCCCGGACCACCAGGTCTGCCCGATCGCGCCGCGCGTGCTGCGCGCCTTGAGCCCGCCCTCCACGGCCAGCGGCCGGGCCGGCTCCGCGGGGAACCAGCGCCGCGGCCGCTGGCTGCCCGGGCCCTCAGTCACCGACGGCCTCCGCGGACAGTTCGAACATCGAGCGCAGCTC
>DASXKD010000415.1:0-8827 GCA_036497045.1 Streptosporangiaceae bacterium
GTCGAGGCCGGAAGTCCCCGGCAGCAGAACCCGGAACCGGAGACCCGCGGTCCGGAAAACGTGGGCTAACTCCGCTTAACCTGTGGGCAGCCCTCCAGCCAACCCTCGTTCCTGCAGGTCAGCCCCAAACGTGAAGACCTCTCCCAGGTCAGAGCCGTTTTTCGAGAGTGAACCGGTGATCTGTTCCGATGGAAGGAACAGGTCAGGGTTCGGTGAGCTGCGGGGACGTGCCACAGCTCAGGCTCACGGTGGTTTGTGGCAACGCGTCGGGGCAGATGAGCTGGCGCTCCGGGGGGCAGTTCGGGGGGCAAGATCATCTTTGGGTCGGCTTCGATCGACACCGAAAGTGCCTCAATCCTTGGCTTTGATTGGCCAGCACTGAAGCTCCGCCGATAGGCGTGGCTACTGGCGGGCGGGGGAGCCATCCCTGGTGCGCGCAGAACTGGCCGGTCGGGTGCTTCGCAGCCGATCGCTAATGCGCGCTTATAGCCGCTGCGTGGCTGCGCGGAGCCAACGGATGCCCCGGCCTGGCATGAGAGGTTTCTCATCTGGCCGTCCATGTGCTCTGCCGTGCTCATACTGGTTGGTGCTGGGGAGCGGGAGCCTGCTTACGAACGCGGGCCAAAGGACTGCGGCTCATGTGCCTGACCGGACGTGGGCCAGGTGGTGAGACCGTTGTCCTTTTCGGCCCGCTGGAGGTGACTGCTATGGCGGACACCGCGACCGCGGCGATAGGCGCGCTGACCGTGGTGACCTTCCCCGCCGAGATCGACATGGCCACTGCCGGCGCCATCGGCGAGCAGGTTGCCGCCGCGGTTGCCCCCGGCGTGCACGTAGTGATCGCCGACATGACCGGCACCACGTTCTGCGACTCGGCAGGCATCAACATACTGATCCGCGCCAAGAAGCAGGCCACCGCCCACGGTGCCGGCCTGCGGCTGCTGCTGCCGTGTCCAAACGTCTTGCGCGTCTTGCAAATACAAGGCGTTGACGCGGCGCTGCCGATCTACCACAGCCTGGAAGAAGCCCTGGCAGGCGCGGGTAACGGGAGCCAGTGACGGACCGCGTTCAGCGACCGGGGCTGGTTCGCAGACTGCGCACACTGCCGCCGCTCTGCACGCGTCAGCAGGCGCAAGGGTGGCGCGCTGACAGGCACAGATCTGGCTGTTGTGCGTTTCTTGGAGAACCCGCTCTGGCGGAATTCATCCCCGGACCACAGATGCCCCTCCGCGCAGACGTGATAGGCGAGAACTCCCCCGCAGGTCAACGCTCCGAGGTCAGCGGAACTCCATGATCGTGATGAAGTCAGGTTTTAGGCGGCGCGGCTTTGGGCCGGGCTTAGCGCGGCGGCGAGCGCTCGCATCGCGCCGCTTTGAAACGCGTTGCGGCGGTGGATGAGCGCGACCGGCATCGTAGTGGTCAGTGCGGGCGCGTCGATCGCGCACAGTGTTCCGGCCCGGAATTCTTCATCGAGGCTGCTCTCGGGCAATATCGCCAGCCCGAAGCCGGCCTCGGCCAGGCGCTTTTGCGCGGTCAGGCTATCCACCAGCACGATTTCCGCGCCGCCGAGGCCGTGCGCGGCGAGCAGTTGCTGCAGCGCCAGCGCGTATGGCTCGTCCCGCGTGCCGGGCCGCGGCGGGAGGCTGAGCCAGCGCTGCCCCGTCAGGGCGGCGGCTAGGTCCGGGCCACCGGCCGCAGCGGGATGGCCGGGCGGGCATACCGGGTGCCGCAGGACATGGCCGACGTCGTGTCATCACACGCTCCCCGGGAACAGCGCACCACCATTCCCGGTATACCGCCAGTCCGTAGTTAACAAACTACCGCTAGCCGCCGCATAGGGCTGCTGGAGAGCGAACTGGGGACCCCGCTGTTCGACCGGCTGGGGCGGGGAGTGACCCTACCGACGCCGGGCGTGCCTTTCTGCCGCACGCCCAGGCGCTGCTCGCCTCGACGCGTGACGGTGCCGCCGCGGTGCATGCCGTGCGCGGCACCGGGTATGGCGCCGTGACCCTTGCCCTCGTCGGCACCCTCGCCAGCAGCGCGCTGGCCAGGCGCTTGCGCGAGTTCCGCGAGGCATACCCCGCGCTCGACGCCAGGTTGCCGACCGCGCTCAGCGCGGAGGTCAGTGCCCTGGGGCTGCGCTACGGCCCGGATCCGCACCCTGGTCTTGTATCCGCCATCGTCAATCAGGAACGGCTGGTGCCGGGCCTGCTGGAGGAGTATGCGGCCCGGTTTGATGACCTGTTCGGCCGTCTGGCACAGCGGCGGGGGTTCCGGGAGTACCTGGCCGGTTTGCTGGCGCCACGGGACCGGAACAAGACGCTGACCGCGCTGGCCGGGGCCGAGCCGGTAACGGGGCCGGGCCACCCGGCGGCGCAGCGGCTGCAGTTCTTTTGTCGGAGTCCCGGTGGGACGCTGACCAGGTGAATTCTCGCCGGCTGGAGCTGCTGCTGGCCGGGCCGGTGACCGCGCCGCACGATGCAGGGGTGCTGGTGATCGACGACAGCGGGGACCGCAAGGACGGGGCCAAGACCGCGCACGTGGGTGATCAGTGGCTGGGCCGGTACGGCAAGACCGGCAACGGGGTGGTCACCGTGACCACGGTGTGGGCCGATGAGCGGCTGTATTACCCGGTGCACGCGATGCCCTACACCCCGGCGAAGCACTTCGTGAAGGGGAAGAACGACCCGGCGTTCCGCACCAAGCTGGCCATCGGCGCGGACCTGGCGATCCGGGCCCGGGACGCGGGGTTTGCGTTCCGGGCGGTGGCCGCCGACAGCGCCTACGGCGATCAGGACGGGTTCCGCGCCGAGCTCGCCGAGGCCGGGCTGCCGTTCGTGATGGCGCTCAAGCCACGCCGCGGTACCTGGGCCTACGGCCCGGTCGCGCACACCCCGGTGGACGCGGCCCGCGCGCTGGCTCGGAGCGGCCCGGAGGATCCCGGCGACTGGCAGGCGGTGACGCGCACGTTCCGCGGCGGGCACACCCAGACCTGGTATGCCGCCGAGGCCACCTTGGGCTGGTGGGGCCCGGACGGCACCCGGCGGCTGGTGGTGGCCACCGCCGACCCCGCCACCTTGCCGGCCAAGGCCACCTGGTACCTGGTCACCAACCTGCCCCGCCCCGGCGGCCCGCGCCAGGCAGACAGCCCGCACCCCGCCGGCAGCCTGGCCGAGATCACACGTATCTACGGCATCCGGCACTGGATCGAGCAAAGCTACAAACAAGTCAAAGACGAGCTGGGCTGGGCCGACTTCCAGATCCGCTCCGACACCGCCATCCGCCGCCACCAGGCCCTGGTCAACTGCGCCTTCAGCTTCTGCTGGGACGGCTGATTCCACGACCAGCCCGCCCCGCACCAGCCTGCGGCACCGCGCCAGCACCCAGCCGCGGAGAGAGGGGGGCCGCAGGCGGCCAGCCCCCACCAGCGCCCTCATGGCCACGGGCACTGCGCGCAATACGCGCCTGGCTTTCCCCCTGGATCGCGCTGCAGCGCTGGTGGCCGGCATGGTCCACAGCGCCCCCGCCGCCGCAGCTCCAAGCCTTAATGGACTCGGTCGCGGCAGGCGGCGGCCTGCACCTCTACATCCTGAGTTAACAAACTACCGCTAATCGCGGGCTGGGACAGGTGCAAGGCCGTGGATCCCTTGGCGAAGCCGCCCGTCCGGGCGATGGCAAGGAACGCCTCTACATGACCGAGTTCTATGACTGATAAGCCGGCGCGAGTCCGCTGAGACCGCTGTTTTATGGTGGGTTTCCCTCCAGTGAGGTGGTTCGCGGGCCAGGGTGGGGCCGCGGTCAGGGCACTAGGATGATCTTGCCGAGGGCGGCGCGGCTGGAGGACTCGGCCAGTTCCAGGGCTGCGGCTACCTCGGTCAGGGGGTAGCGGGCAGCAATCTTGGCGGTGAGCACGCCGTCGGCTAGCAGGGTGAACAGGTGCGAGAGGTCGGTGCGGAGCCGGGCCCGGAAGGCTTCGCGCTTGGCGGAGTCGGGCTTTCCTTTCCCGGCCCAGATGTTGTAGAAGCTCGCGTGCCTGCGGGTGGGCAGGTAGTTCCAGAACGCGAGTTTCGCGAGCAGCCGCAGGAAGCCGGGCAGTACGGGGCCGGTGTCGTCACGCTTGCTGGCGATGCTGTAGGAGACCAGGGTGCCGGTGCGGTTGAGCAGCCGGTAGGAGCGGGTGAGGCTGGCGCCGCCGAGGTGGTCGAATACGGCGTCTACGCCGCCGGGGGCCAGGTCCCGGACCCGGGCGGCCAGGTCGGGGTCGTGGTAGTCGACTGGCTCCACTCCTAGCGCGCGCAGCGCGTCGTGGTGGCGCGGGCTGGCCGTGCCAATCACCCGCGCGCCGGCATGGCGGGCGAGCTGGACCAGGATCGAGCCCACCCCGCCGCTGGCGCCCAGCACGAGCACGGTCTGCCCTGCCCGCACCTTCGCGCTGCGGTGCAGCATCTGGTGGGCGGTCACCCCGTTGACGATCAGCGTCTCCGCCTCGTCGGCACCGATCCCGTCGGGCACCTCCACCAGGTCGGCGGCGGCCAGCAGGGCGGCCGTGGCCCAGCCGCCGGTCTTGGTCAGCGCGGCCACCCGCCGGCCGGTCAGCGCGTGGTCCACGCCGGGGCCGGTGGCCTCGACGACGCCGACCAGGTCGTAGCCGGGCACGAATGGGAACGGGGGCTGGCCGTAGTAGCGGCCGCGGCGCATCGCGGTCTCGGCGAAGGACACGGCCGTGGACTCGATGCGCACCAGGGCCTGGCCGGCGGCGGGTGGCGGCAGGGCGCGCTGGACCAGCTGCAGGCCGGAGGGCTCGACCTTGCCCGGCAGTACCACCTCGGTCACGGTTACGGTGGGGGCGTTCATCTCGGTCATGCCCGGCTCCTTACGTTCTCCGGCTGCGCGCATGATTCCTTACCGGGCAGGAACAGGTCCGCTCTGCTTGTCGTCGCCCTGCGGCGCGGCTGCCCGGGCAGCGCCTGCCGAGATTGCCTGTCAGCTGGGTTCATAGATCACCCGCGGTCACTGAACGGGTATCTCGCGGACGCCGAGCTGCTGGAAGAACAGGAGGCTGTCGGCGTTGGCCCAGTATTCGGCGAGCTTGCCGCCGGCGGTGCGCAGTATGTCGGCGCCAGTGAAGGTGACCTCCCGGCCGGCCGCCTCGGGTGACGCGCCGGGGAAGCCGCCGCCGTAGGTGCCATGCGCCTTCCACCGCACGACCAGGTGCTCGCGGTCAGTGATGGGGCCGACATCGATGGCGAAGGTCAGGCCGGTGAGGACGGTGTGGATGCCGCTGATCCAGCCCTTGAGCGCCTCGCGGCCGCGGATTTCATCTGGCCCAGTCCCGGTCAGCGGTGCGGCGTGAGCCAGGAAGTCCTCGGCGATGATCTTATCGGCGATTCCGAGGTCGCCGTTCCACAGGTCTTTCCACTGGGTGGCGAGCGCGGTACTGGCTTCGGTGGACATGGTGGTGTTCCCTTCCCGGCGGCATGAGTGCGGGCGTCGCGTCGGCGGCGCCTTCGGTAACTACATCTAGATTTAGTTATGATATCTAACTTCAGAGACTACCTGTTATGCTGCTCCTGTCAAGCCGGAGGGAGGATCGATGCCGGCCCGTCCCGTGCCCGAGCGGCCGACCATCCGCCAGCGCTACCGGGCGCAGGTGCGCAAGGAGGTCAAGCAGGCGGCGCTGGGCCAGCTCGAGCAGTCAGGGCCGGCGGGCCTGTCGGTCTCGGCGATCGGCAAGCAGCTCGGGGTCTCCGGGCCCGCGCTGTACCGCTACTTCGCCAGCCGCGACGAACTGCTGACCGAGCTGATCATCGATGCCTACGATGACCTCGCGCAGGCGCTACGCGTCGCCGCGGAACAACATGCGGGCATGCGGCCGCGGGCCCGGTTCGAGGCCCTCGCCCGCGCCTACCGGTCCTGGGCGCTGGCACAGCCGCACCGCTACCGGCTGCTGTTCGGGCCGCCGCTGCCCGGCTACGACGCGCACGCGCGACGACTCGTGGACGCCTCCCGGGCCGCGATGAGCCTGCTGCTCGGCGTTCTGCGCGAGCTCGGGGACTGCACCGCCCCCGCGCTTCCGCAGCCGCTGGCATCCCAGCTCACCGCCCTGGCGGTGGCGCACGACCCCGGCATCGGCCCGGCAACTGCCCTGCGCGCCGTACTTACCTGGAGCGCCCTGCACGGCCTGGTGAGCCTGGAAATCGCCGGGAACTTCGCCTCCATGGGCCTCGATCCCGGCCAGCTCTTCGAGGCCCAGCTCGCCACGCTCACCGCGTGAAACGCACCCAACCGCCACTCCGGCCTGCTAGCGGCCACCCGGGCCCGCCAGCCAGCCAGCCATCGCCACCCCGCAGCCGCCAGCCGAGCCTCCCGCGATCGATCGAGCACCAATTCCACCGCCCAGAACACGCGGATACAGCCATGTGCGACACCACAAAATCATCGGGCCACACGCACACCGAGTCGGCATCGTTTGGCATTACGCCCTGGCGGCGAGGTACGGAATTCGCTTACTCTCCGTAGATCTCCACCCTCTTTATGGCCACCAGCGGTCAGGATCCTGATGTCAGCCCGGGCGGGCAAGTGGAACAAGATCACCAGAGCCGGATCAGCCGGCGGCGGCCGCCGGCATCCGGCAGCGGCAGCAGCGCCGTATGGTCAACCCGGCCTGGCCGCTTGGCTCTGCCGCCGGATCGGAAGCTGTGGCCGGGGTCTGCAGCAAGCAGCCGATGTGAGTGCTACCCGTTCCTTTCTGAGGCCTGATCTTCTGCCAGGATCGCTGTTGGCCTTGTGGCTGGGGGTCGGACATGTCAGGAGCCGTCCGGCCAGATTCTTCTACCCTGGGCGTAGTGGGAGAACGAGGCTCCCGCCGCCGGAGCCGCGCACGCTGGCCCGTTCCGGGGCTGGTCGCGGTGAGACTTGCTCCGCCGTGTCGGAACCCGCTGCTACCGGGCTTGAGCTGTTGCCTCGACCGCCTGGAGTATGAGCTGGGTCGCGGCCTCGGGCTGGGACACGAACGAGACGTGTGAGGCGGGCACCTCCACGATCGTTGCGTTGGCGCGCTCGGCCATGAACCGCTGGAGCGCTGGGGGGATCGCCTTGTCCTCGGTGCCGAGCAGGTACCAGCACGGCAGCGTCTTCCAGGCAAGTGGGCCCGACGGCGCGGCGGCGAACGCGGCGACGGCGTAGGGCCGCTGGGCTGCGGCCATCACCGCGGCCGTGTCGGGGTCGACGTCAGCGGCGAAGGCTTCGCCGAACGCCTCAGCGGCGAGGAACAGGTCGGTGCCCTCGCTCCCATCCGGGCCGGTGAACGGCACCGGACGGATCGAGGGGCCCACCAGGCTGCCTTCGAACCGCTCAAGGAGCTGCTGCTGGGTCTCGCCCTCGTCGCACATCCAGCCGTTGAAGTAGACCAGCGCCTGCACCTGGTCGTTGCGCGCCGCGGCCACGGAGATGACATTGCCGCCGTAGGAGTGGCCCACCAGCACGATCGGGCCGGTCAAGCTCCGCAGGAACAGGTCAGCCTGGGATCACGCTGGTCTAGTCGCGGGCTAGACGACCCCGCACATCCGCTGCTGCATGACGCATAGGGCGCGCCCTGGTCAGGCAAGATCTTGATGCCACGGCCGCACCGTTCGATCGCAGCATCGATGGGCGCCGGGCCCACCACGATCTTCGGGCCCGGTCACGCCGCACCGGCTACGTCGATAGACGGCGACGCTGAGTGATGGACAAGGTCAGGGAGAACGCGCGCCGACCCGCCGTTATACGGGTGATCGGAGATCACCAAGCCCTTCGGGCGTATAACGGCTGATACACGGGTGATCATTACTCAATCGTCAGCGCGATGGGTGGCAATGATCACCCGTGTATCACGCGATATGCGAGGCTGATCGTTTCCGGGCCTATCAGGCGAGGCTGATTGGTCAGGTCGGGAAGATCTGTATTTTCATGCCAATCGACGCGGCGATGTGGCTGAGGTCGCCGGGGTCGCTGGTGACTACAGGTGCCTGGTGGCGGACAGCGGTCGCGACGACGATGGCATCGACAACATCGGCAGTGCCCGAGGCGGCGCAGGCTACCCCGGCAGCCCGGCCGGTGCGCTCGTCGTCAGGGACGATCTCGCAGGCTTTGAGTACTCGGCTGATCTGATGCTGAGGGCCGCCGCGCCAGGCCTGGGCCAGCACCACGACCGGCACGATTGGGCGGATCCTCGCGGCGGTGAGTTCGTCATGCAGGGCCAGGAAGTCAGGGTTGCGCCGTTCGGCGGCCAGGAGCGCGCCGGTGTCGTAGACGATGGAGGCCACTAGCCGGCGGCCCGCTGCGGCTGGTCATCGATCAGCCCGGTCTCCAGAAGGAACTGGCGGGCGCGCTGCCGCGAAGCTTCGGGCAGTGGGCCGTGCTCGGCTTCGTACTCGGCCACCAGTTCCCGCGCAGCGGCGCGGCCGGCCGCGTGCTGGGCGGCGGCACGCGCTTTCTCTGTGGCGGCTTCGGCAAGCCAGGCCGAAACTGGCTTGCCCTCCTCGGCGGCAGCCGCCTTGATCGTTTCCTCAATTTCAGCAGGGACGGAGATCGACAGTTTCCGTACGGTCATGTCCCTATCATAGCCGCTCGGTAGGAAGGCGTTCCTACCATAGGGCGGTTCTGACGGCCAGCCCCTGAAGATCATGTTGGGGGGCAGTTCGGGGGGCAGAACCCAGCTAGCGAGCGCTCGCTGCAGCTTCTGTCAGCTCGTGTGAGCCCGCGTTTGAGCAGTTCAAAGCTGCTGCGACAGTTAGGGGGACTTGCTGGTTGTCCATGGGAAGGGAGAAGGTCTACGGTTCGATTCCGT
>DASXKD010000416.1:0-5489 GCA_036497045.1 Streptosporangiaceae bacterium
TGGAGGAGATGCTCGCCGATCACCCGCGGGGGCGGATCTGGGCACGGCGCCGCCAGTTGTCCGCGGTGGAGGTGGTCAAGCACGAGTTCACCAGCCGGCACGTTCAGGCGTTCCTGCTGTGGATGGCCTACCAGGTGTTCCAGCCACTGGACACGCCCGGTTCCGGGGTACTGCCCTACCAGCAGACGTTCGGCCGCCAGCAGCGAAGCTGGTCCATCCCGGTCGGCGGGTCGGCGAGCCTCACCGCGGCGATGACCGGGTACCTGGAGGACCACGGCAGCACGATCCTCTGCGGCCGCCGGGTGACCCGGCTGGTGCTGGAGGACGGCCGCTGCATCGGCGTGGAGACCGACGACGGCGAGCAGTACCTGGCCGGCACCGCCGTGGTGTCCACGGTCCACGTCAAGCACCTGCGGGACATGGCCCCGGCGCAGGCGTGGCCGGAGGAGTTCCACTACGGGGTGGACACCTACGACGTGGGGGTGCCGGGGTTCGCGGCCTACTACTGCACCACGGCGGCACCGGAGTTCGCCTCCCCTCACGGACCGCGGACGGCGGTCTCCGCCGGGCTGGCGGGCTGGCCGGAGGACATGATCGACCTCGGCGCGGACCTGCGGGCTGGCCGGTACATCGCGGATCCGCCGTGGGTGCTGGTGGCCACGCCGACCCTGGCCGACCCGGGCCGCGCGCCGGAGGGCTGCCACACCGTCAAGATCCTCAGCCCGCAGACCTACCGGCTCCCCGACGGCATGGGCGGCTGGGAGGACGTCAAGGAACAGCACGCTCGCCGGCTGCTTGACCGGTTGCGCAGGCACGCGCCCAACCTGACCGACGACACCATCCTGGCGCACCTGACCAAATCCCCGGCGGACATCGAGCAGCTCAACCTGCACATGATCAACGGAGCGTTCCACGGCGGCAACCGGGGGCCGGCGTTCAGCGGCGCGCTGCGGCCCGTGCCCGGCTGGGCCAGCCACCGGATGCCCATCCCCGGCCTGTACCAGACCGGTGGCAGCACGCACCCGGGCGGATCCATCACCGGCGCCCCCGGGCGCAACGCGGCCACCGTGCTGCTCACCGACCTCGGCCACGACCCGGCGGAGGTCATGTCCGGCGCCGGAGTCACCTCCGCGGGAGCGCGGGCAGATGGCTGACGCGCAGGTCTCTTCCGCCATCGCCAACTGGGGACCCCGGTTCACCGCGCAAGGCGTTGATCCCGGGGACTTCGCCCGGGTGACCGCTGGCATCGAGCGCTGGGAGGACTGGCTCGCCGCCTGGCGGGACAACGGCGACCTGCACGCCGGGCTGGCCCGCGAGGCGGCCGGCCGGGGCTGGCCGCGGACCGCCGGCGAGGCCTGGATCCGGGCCGCGGTGAGCTACCACTTCGGCAAGTTCGTCTGGATGCTCGATATGGACGCGCACGACGCGGTCGCCGCGCAGGCCGTGGCGGCGATATACCGCGGGCTTGAACTGCTCGACCCGGCCGCGGAGCGGATCGAGATTCCGTTCGGCGGCGCGTCCCTGGCCGGCAATCTGCGCCGGCCGCCGGGCGCGGACCGCCCGCCGCTGGTGCTGCTGATCGCGGGGCTCGACTCCACCAAGGAGGAGTTCTTCGCGGTGGAGAACACCTTCCTCGCCCGGGGCCTGGCGACCTTCTCCCTGGACGGGCCGGGACAGGGCGAGTCGGCCAGGGCGGTGAAGATCCGCCCGGACTTCGAGGCTCCGGTCGCGGCCGTGCTCGACGTGCTGTGCCAGCGCGCCGACCTGGACGGCGACCGGGTGGGCACGCTCGGGGTCAGCCTTGGCGGCTACTACGCGGCGCGGGCCGCGGCCTTCGAGCCCCGGCTCAAGGCGGTCGTCGTCTGCGGCGGCTGCTACGACTACGGGGCGCTGATCCGGGACCGGTCACCGCACAGCTTCGCCACCTTCCGCTACGGCTGCGGCGCCGCCAGCGACGAGGAGGCCTATCAGGTCGCGGAGCGGATGACCCTGGCGGGCGTGGCGGAGCGGATCGCCCAGCCGATGGTCGTGGTGTTCGGCAAGCGCGACCGGCTGGTCCCGTGGCAGCACGCGGAACGGGTGGCGGCCGAGGCGCCCACGGCGCAGCTGTGGATGTTCGACGAGGGCAACCACGTCTGCATGAACCTGACCTACCGGTGGCGCCCGCAGGCGGCCGACTGGCTGGCAGACCAACTGGCCACGGCCTAGCGGGGCCGCTCCCCCGGGCTAGCACGGCCAAGGCTCCCGCGACGAAGTCGCAGGAGCCGCAGGCCCTCGGGGGGTTCCGGGGGGTCGCTCCCCCGGGCTAGCACAGCCCTGTGGCTGCCAGATCGGCGGCCAGCGCGTCGCGCTCGGCGGCGGTCAGCGACACCAGCGGTGGGCGCACCGGGCCGCCGGACATCCCGGTCAGCCCGGCCCAGGCCTTGATCGATGCGAGGGTGTCGATCCGGCGCTCATGGCCCTGCAGCCACTTGGCCGCCACCGATCGGACCGGGTCCAGGGTGGCCGCCACCTCGGCGGCCTTGGCCGTCTCCCCGGCCAGCGCCAGCCTGGTGTACTCGCGCATCGGCTGCCAGCCCGGCACCTGGTATAGGTACGGCGCGGCCGAGGACATGTAAACGCGCTGGCCGTGCGAGATCATGTTCTCCAGCCAGGTCTCCTCATGCGGGGAGCAGACCAGGATCTGCTCCCCGAACCGGTACAGCAGCTCCAGGTACCTGGCGTGGTCGCGGCCGACCTTGATGCCGACCACGTTCTCGATCCCGGCCAGCCGCTCGATCAGCCCGGTGGACAGGGCCACCCCCGAGTAGCTGGTGTCGAACAGCCAGACCCCCATGTCCACGCTCGCGCAGACGTGGGCGAACCACTGGTAGAGGCCTTCGTCTGAGGCGGGTGGGTAGTAGGGGTTGATCACGACTGCGAAGTCCGCGCCGGCCGCCTCGGCATGCCGGGTCAGCTCGATCGTCTCCGCCGCACTGTGCTGCCCGGTGTGGGCGAGAACCGGGCAGCGCCCCCTCGCCCGCTCCACCACCAGCTCGGTGAGCCGGCGCCGCTCCGCCCCGGACAGCGCCCAGAACTCGCTCATCACCCCACCGTTGAAGATCCCGTCGATCCCCAGCTCGCCGATGAGCCGGTCCAGGTCGGCGCGGAGCGCTGCCTCGTCGATGCCGCCGTCGGCGCCGAACGGGACCGTGATGGCCGCCCACAGGCCGGTGAATCGCTCCCGTGCCGCCAGCTTGGCCTCTGCCTTCGAGTAGTCCATGGTGCGCCTCCGCCGGTCAGAGTGTTTCAGCGAGCCAGTCGGCCACCAGCGGCCGTGCCTGGTACCAGAGGTTGTTGAGGATGTGCACGCCGTCCGGGTAGATCACCGTGGTGACCGGCCCGCCGTACTCGGCGGCGATCCGCTCCCCGTGTACCGGCGGCGACCCGGGGTCGTTGCCGCCGTAGAGCTGCAGCAGCGGCACCTGGGCGCGGGCGGCGGCACCGGCCAGCGTCATGGCGGCCATGTTGGCGGCCGGGTCGGGGCCGTGGTGCTGGTACTGCCCGGGCCGGGTCAGGTCGTCCATCTCCGCGAACCGCCCCGCCGGGGTGTACCAGCTGGAGATCGCGAACACCGCCCGCACCCGCTCGTCTGCCGCGGCAGTGCGGATGGCGAACATGCCGCCATAGGAGATGCCGCCCACGGCCAGGCGCGAGCCGTCCACGTCGGGCCGGTCGGCCAGCGCGCCGATGATCGCCTGGATGGCGACCTCCTGGTCTGGCCGCAGGTTGCTGTCGAGGCTCAGCATTCCCTGGCCGGGACCGTCGAAGGCGGCCACCGCCAGCCCGCGGGCGACTATGTGGTCGGCGAGGTTGTACAGCTCCTCTTTTGCCGAATCAGCCCCAGGCAGCAGCAATACGATTGGCGGCCGGCTGGCCTGGTCCGGCACGCGCAGGTAGCCCGGCATGACCAGCCCTTCGAACGGGACGCCCAGCAGCTCCATCGGCGGCGCGACGAGCGTGGCGGCCTTGACCCACGCAGCCCCCATTGCCCCCAGCGCGGCGCGGAACTGGGCCTGGTCGTGGCTGAACACGAAGCTGGCCCAGTGGTAGGCGAGTGCACCGCGCAGGTAGGCGTCTCCCGCGGTGAGCCTCCGCCCGGCGGCCAGGGCGGCGTCACCGCGCTCGACGTGCCGCGCGGCGTGCTGGCTCCAGGCTGCGCACCACTGCTCGTAGTCGGTGATCTCGGATTTGAGCTGCTCGAATTCCCACGCGGTCACGTAGTTGGACAGGATCCGCCAGGTGAACCGGCGATACATGGAGACCAGCCGCTCGTCCATGGTGCGCCCCTCAGCCCGCGGGTGCCCAGGTGCACCGGTCCCCGGTCACGGTCCAGATGGTCTCGGTCGGGGGCGGTGCCCAGAACTCCACGAACGAGAAGTTCTCGCCGGTGTCGTTCTCGAACCAGTGCACCTCGCCGGGGCCGACCAGGGCGCTGTCCCCGGCTTCCAGCCGGTGGGCGTGCTCCCCGTCGTACAGCAGCCCGGACCCGGACAGCACGCAGAACACGTGGTGGCAGTCGGTGTGGTAGTGCGCCGCGGCGGTGTCGCCCGGATGATAGATGATCCGGTCCGCGCGGATCGCCCGCGCGCCCACCGGCACGTTCTCGGTGACCAGGTCGAGCCGGTCCCTGGTGTCCCTGGTGGACACCAGGTGCGGCAGTTCGGCGGCGGCGAAAACCTTGCGGAGTGGGGCAAAGCCGCCCTCGGGAGCTGACCCGGTGGTCTGTGCCACCATCAGGTCCAGGCCGTCGGCCCCGGCGTCGGTGGTGAGCTCGTCGCAGGCCGACAGCCAGAGCACGCTCTCGGGACCGAGGGCAAAGCTCTCCCCGTCGTCAGGCGCGGCAAGCGCGGCTCCAGAGCCCGCGATCACATAGATCATGGCCTCGGTGCCGCCCAGTCGAATGCGGTCCACGTGGGCGCCCGGGTCCAGCCGGAAACGGGTGACCTTCAGCGGGACCGGCTCGCCGAAGACGTCGCCGCCGGCCCAGGGCCCGAACGTGCAGCCCACCCGGCCACAGGTGGCGGAGAAGTCGGGAGTGCAGATGTGGACCACGGGACGGCTCCTCGCTCAGGGGATGAGGATCGGGCGGATGGCCTCCCGGCGCTCCAGTGCGCCGAAAGCGGTGGCGACGTCGGCGAGCGGATATATGTGCGTGGTCAGCGGGTCGGTGCGGATCGCGCCTGAGGCGAGCAACGCGATCATGGCGGGGTAGGCGTTCGGGCTTGACCGGATGCCAAGCACGTCGAGTTCGTCGAGGGTGACCAGGTCGACCGGCAGTTCCGCGCTGGCACCACCGGACAGGCCGAGCAGCGCCACGGTCCCGCCGCGCCGGGCGCAGCGCAGCGCCTGGGCCACCACGGCCGGGTTGCCCGAGCAGTCGAACACGGTGTCGGCGCCCCGGCCGCCGGTGGCGGCCCTGGCCCCGGCCACCGGGTCCTCGCGGGAGT
>DASXKD010000417.1:0-7515 GCA_036497045.1 Streptosporangiaceae bacterium
GGGGTGATCCACCTGTCCGCCAAGGACATGTCGGTGATGCACGACATGCTGCACGTCAGCTCGGACACCGCGGCCGACACGCTCTGATTCAAGTTCGGCGCCCCGTTCTACACCGGCTACTTCCCGCGGATCGGGCTGGCCACGGCACGGTATGTGGCGGCGCCCGGCATCACCCCGCCGTACTGGGGGGAGATGCTCTGCACGGCCGCGGACCTGAGCCGGGTCATCGCCTACGTGCTCGACGACATGCCGGCCTCGCTGCGCGACTACCTGGTCACCACGCTGAGCCACGTGGCTACCGACCAGCACTTCGGGGTGTGGGGCGCGGGCAGCGCCAGCCACCCGGGTAACAAGGACGGCTGGTCGGTGGAGCGGCCCGGCTGGATCATCAACTCGGTCGGGTTCGCCGGGCCGCGCCAGCGGTACACGCTGGCCATGATGAACAGCCTCAACGGCCACGGCGGCTACCACGCGGGCACCGACACCCTGACCGAGGTGGCAGCCATCTTGTTCCGCGGGCACCAGGTGCTGGCGCCGAAGGTCAGCGCCACTCCCTGAGGGCCGCCCGCCTGGCTCTCAGCGGGCTGGCGCTGCTCCTGAACACCATCGTGCTGACCGTGCGCAGCGCCGTGCGGCCGCGCTGCTGACCAGCGGGCTCGTGGCGGTGATCGGGCTCATTATGGCCCTGCTCTTCGCCCTCGGCACGCTCGTCTGACCGGTTCTGGTTGTGCTCCGGCATATTCTCTATTAAGTTGATCTGGATACTAAAGTGATCGGGAAAGGTGGAACTCAATGCGGCGTGTGCTACTCACGGCAGGAGTAGCTGCTGTCAGCCTTTTGGCGGCAGGCTGCGCCTCGTCCGCGACCGGGGCGTCGAACTCAGGCTCGTCGCCCGTGGTGCTGCGGCTGGGCTTTCTGGCGAACATCACCCACGAGCCCGCGCTGGTGGGCATCGCCAAGAACTTCTTCAGCAAGGACCTGGGCACGAACGTCACGCTGAAGACCAGCATCTTCAGCACCGGCACGGAAGAGACGACAGCACTGCTGGCCGGCCAGCTCGACGCGGCCTACGTCGGCCCCAACCCGGCGCTCAACGCGTGGCAGAAGTCGAACGGGACCGCTATCAAGATCATCTCGGGTGCGGCCTCGGGGGGCGCCTCCCTGGTCGTGAAGAAGGGCATCACCAGCGCCGCCCAGCTCAAGGGGAAGTCGCTCGCCACGCCGTCGCTGGGCAACACCCAGGACGTCGCGCTGCGCTTCTGGCTGAAGGAGCACGGCCTCGCCACCACGCCCACCGGCGGCGGTGATGTGTCCATCAAGCCGATCAAGCCCAACTCGGCGGCGGTGCTGGAGTTCGCCTCCGGCCAGATCGACGGCGGCTGGGAGCCCGAGCCTTACGCCACCGAGATGGTCCTCGACGGCGGGACCCGGCTGGTGAACGAGGCCAGCCTGTGGCCAGGTGGCAAGTTCGTCACCACGAACCTCGTGGTCACCCAGTCGTTCCTGAAGGCTCACCCGTCCGCGGTGAACGGCCTGCTCAAGGGGCAGATCCAGGCGAACTCCTACATCAACTCAAACGGCACCGCGGCGGCCAGCGTGGCCAACGCCGAGCTGACCAAGCTGCTCGGCAAGGGCCTGAAGCCCAACGTGCTGAGCGCGGCCCTGCCGTATATCCACTTCACCAACGACCCCATCGCGTCGTCGCTGGCCACCGACGCCCAGCACGCGGTGGCTGTCGGGCTGCTCACGCCGGTGAAGAACCTGTCCGGCATCTACGATCTCGGCCCGCTCAACGCGCTACTGAAGGCGGACGGGCAGCCGCAGGTGAGTTCGTGAGCCTTGACCAGCGCCAGGCTGCGCCCCCGGGAGTCCCGGGGGCGTCAGCCCGTTCCGGCGCCATGACCAGCGACGCGCTGAACGGCGCGGACGGCACCACCGCCGTCTCGATCAGCGAGGTGTCCAAGGCCTTCGGCCACGGCAAGACCACGCTGCTCGCCCTCGACCGGGTGTCACTGGACGTGGCGCTCGGCGAGTTCGTCTGCCTCATCGGCGCCTCCGGCTGCGGCAAGAGCACGCTGCTGTCGCTGGCGGCCGGCCTGGACACGCCGTCCGCGGGCACGATCGACACCTCCGGCCGGAAGGTCGCGCTCATGTTCCAGGAGCCGGCCCTGTTCCCGTGGCTGACCGCGGCCAAGAACGTGGAACTCGCGCTGCGCCCGAGCGGCATGGCCGCGCAGGCGCGGCGCAGCCGGGCCGCGGACCTGCTGGAAGCGGTGCACCTGGACGGGTTCGGGAACAAGCGGCCGCACGAGCTGTCCGGCGGCATGCGCCAGCGGGTGGCGATGGCCCGGGCGCTGGCCACCGACGCCGACGTGCTGCTCATGGACGAGCCGTTCGGCGCCCTGGACGCCATGACCAGGGACTTGCTGCACGACGAACTGGACCGGATCTGCATGGAACGGGGGCTGACCGTGCTGTTCGTCACCCACAACGTGCGGGAGGCGGTCCGGCTCGGCGACCGGGTGGTGGTGCTGTCCAGCCGGCCCGGCCGGGTCATCGACGAGTTCGCGGTGCCCATTCCGGGCCCGCGCCGGATCGACTCGGCGCAGGTCGCCGGGCTGGCCAGCACGATCACCGACCGGCTGCGCGAGGAGATGAGCCGCCATGGCCAGGCTCGGTAACCGCAACGGGACCGCGGAGGCGCTCACCACGGTCGCAGAACCGGAGGCCGCCGCCCTCACCGGGCTGGACAGCCTGGAACTGCCCACCACGGGCAGGCATCCGTGGAGCGCCCGCAACATCTGGGCTGTCGTCTGGCCGAAGCTGCTGGCGATCGGCCTGGTCATCGGGGTGTGGGAGATCGTCCACCTCACCGGGTGGAAAAAGTTCGTGCTGCCCGGCCCTGGCACGGTCTTCGCCAACCTGTGGGACCAGATGCAGCACGCCGTGCTCTGGCAGGCCATCGACATCACACTGCGCCGGGCCGTGATCGGGTTCGCGCTGTCGGTGCTCATCGGCGCTGTGATCGGTGCGCTGGTGTCCCGGATCAAGCCGCTGCGCGCGGCCACCGGCTCGCTGATCACCGCCCTGCAGACCATGCCGTCGATCGCCTGGTTCCCGTTCGCGATCATCCTGTTCGGCGCCACCACGAACGCGATCATTTTCGTGATCGTGCTGGGCTCCGCGCCGTCGGTGGCCAACGGGCTGATCACCGGGGTGGACTACATCCCGCCGCAGCTGCTGCGGGCCGGCAAGACCATGGGCCTGTCCCGGGTCGCGTTGTACCGGCACCTGATCCTGCCCGCGTCGCTGCCGTCCTTCGTGTCCGGGCTCAAGCAGGCCTGGGCGTTCGCCTGGCGCAGCCTGATGGCCGGCGAACTGCTGGTGATCATCCTCGGCCAGCCGTCGATCGGTGCGCTGTTGTCCGCGTTCCAGGACCAGTCCGATATGGCGAGCGCCATCGCGATCATGATCGTGATCCTGGTGCTCGGCATCATCATCGACACGCTGTTCACCAAGGCCGACGCCGAGATCCGGCGGCGCCGGGGTATGACCGACCCCGCATCGGCGTAACGCACCGCACCCTCGCGCCCCCGCCAGCGCACACAGCAGGCAGACCAGCCACACCCGGCCCGTACCATCGAGACTGTGCCTGATACCGCGGGAATCGTGCTGGCCGGTGGGCGCTCGTCCCGGATGGGGACGCCCAAGGCGGCCCTGGAATGGCATGGCTCGACGCTGCTGCGCCGCACGGCCGGCATCCTGTCCCGGGTGACTGGCGGTCCGGTCCTTGTGGTCCGCGCCCCGGGACAGGAACTGCCGCCGCTGCCGCCGCAGGTCGAGATCGTCGAGGACCCCGCCGAGGGCCTGGGCCCGGTGCAGGGCCTGGCCGCCGGGCTGGGGGCGCTCCGCGGCCGGGCCGACATCGCGTTCGTCAGCTCCACCGACATGCCGTTCCTGCACCCGGCGTTCGTCCGGCGGGTGCTGCGCGCCGCGGCGGACGGCGCGGACGTGGGCCTGCCGCTGGCCCGCGGCTACCCGCAGCCGCTGGCGGCCGCCTACCGGGTCACGCTGGCGCCGGTGGCCGCGCGGCTGGTCGAGGAAAAACGGCTGCGCCCGGCGTTCCTGTTCGAGCAGTGCCAGGTCACCCGGCTGGACGAGGCTGCGCTGCGCGCCGACCCGGTGCTGGCCGCCCTGGATCCGGACCTGGACTCGGTGGTCAACGTCAACTCCCCGGACGACTACGCCAGCGCCCGGGCCCGGCAGGCCCCGGAGGTGACCGTCCAGCGGTTCGGCATCCTGGCCGACGGCCACCGCGGCCCGCACCTGGTGCGCGCTGCGACCGTCGCCGGGGCCGCGGCCGCCACCGGGGTGGCGCTGGACGGGCACGTGGTGGCGGCGCTGAACGGGGAGCAGATCACCAGGGACGGCGAGACGCCGCTGGCGGCGGGGGACACGGTGTTCTTCCTGTCCGCGGACGCGGGGGGCTGAGCCGATGGCCCCGGGCGGCTATTTCGGGCGGGCACTCGTCGTGGACGCCGGGACGGGCGACGCCAGCGTGCTGCCACTGCCCGACGAGGTGCTGCGCAGCTACCTCGGCGGGGTCGGCCTCGGCGCCTGGCTGATGCACCGCATCGCCCCGCCCGGCGCGGACCCGCTGGGCGAGCAGGCTCCGCTGGCATTCGTGTTCTCCCCGCTGGTCGGCACCCCGCTGACCACCAGCGCCAAGTTCGCGGTGGTCGCCAAGTCCCCGCTCACCGGAATGCTCAACGACGCCCTCTCGTCCAGCCACTTCGCCATCTCCGGCAAGCTCACCGGCCACGACGCGATCGTGGTGCGCGGTGCCTGCGACCGGCCGTCGGTGCTGCTGGTGGACGGCGACGGCGCGCGCCTGGCGGACGCCTCGGACCTGTGGGGCCTGCCCGCGGCACAGGCGGAGCAGCGGCTGCGAGAACGGCTGGGCCGCGGCTGGCGCGCCGCCGCGATCGGGCCGGCCGGGGAAGCCCAGGTCCGCTACGCGACGATCTCCCATGACGGGCGGCACGCCGGGCGCGGTGGGCTGGGCGCGGTGCTCGGCGCCAAGCGGCTCAAGGCGGTCGCGGTCCGGGCCGCCACCAAGGTCGCGCCGGCCGACCCGGACGCGGTGCTCGCGGCCGCGCGGGACCTGCGGGCCCGTTCCTTCGGCCCGGCCACGGCGAAGTACCGGGAACTTGGCACGCTGGCCAACCTGCTTGCGTTCAACGCGATCAGCGCCCTGCCGACGCGCAACTTCCAGGCCGCGACGTTCGCCGGGGCGCCCCGGCTGGCCGCCGAGGAACTCGCCGAACTGCGCACCGTGGCGCGCAACAGTTGCGCGTCCTGCACCATCGGCTGCGAGCACATCTACTCCGGCGGCGGCAAGACGATGCGGGTGGAGTACGAGAACGTGTTCGCGCTCGGCCCGATGTGCGGCGTGTCAGATCCCGACGCGGTGCTCGCCGCCAGCGCCCTGTGTGACGAACTGGGTCTGGACACCATCTCGGCGGGCGGCACGATCGCCTGGGCGATGGAGTGCGCCGAGCGCGGCCTGATCGATGCGCCGTGGCTGCGGTTCGGTGACGCGGGCGGGCTGATGCGGGCACTGGCGGAGATCGGCGCACGCGAGGGACTCGGTGCGCTGCTCGCCGAGGGCTCGCGGCGGGCGGCGCAGCAGGTCGGCGGCGGCTCGGCGGAGTTCGCACCGCACGTCAAGGGCCTGGAACTGCCCGGCTATGAGCCGCGCACCATGCACGCCATGGCGCTCGGCCTGGCGGTGAACTCCCGGGGCGCCGACCACAACCGTTCCGGTGCCTACGAGGCGGACCTGTCGGGCGACCTCGACCGCTTCTCCGGCGGCGACGCCCACGTCGCGGCGGCGGTCGAGACCGAGGACCGGGCCGCGGTGATGGACTCGATGATCTTGTGCAAGTTCCTGCGCGGCGTGTTCCGCGAGCCGTTCGACGAGTGGGCGCCGCTGCTGTCCGCGGTGACCGGCTGGGACGTCGACGGCGCCGAACTGCGCCGCACGGCGCGGCGGATCGTGCTGGCCAAGCGGGTGTTCAACCTCCGCGAGGGCTGGCAGCCGGGCGACGACTGGCTGCCGGAGCGGCTGCTGTCCCAGCCGCTGGAGACCGGCTCGGGCCGGGTCGCGGCGCTGACGCCGGAGCGGCTGCGCGCCATGATCGGCGGCTACTACGCCGCGCGCGGGCTGGACTCCCAGGGCCGCCCGGCACCGGCCGACCTTGCCGATCTCGGGTTGAGGTAGGTCGGAGCGCGACAGATACTGTCCCTATGGTCCTTGCCACTACGCGGACGGTCACGCTCACCATCGACGGGCAGCAGATCACAGTTCCCGATGGCACCACGATCTGGGCCGCGGCCAGGGCGGCGGGGATCGACATCCCGGTGCTGTGCCACGACGAGCGCTACGACCCGGTCGGGGTCTGCCGCATGTGCGTGGTGGACACCGGCGCCCGCGCCTACGCCGCGGCGTGCGTGCGGCCCTGCGAAGACGGGATGGAGGTCAAGACCGCCACCCCCGACGTGGAGCGCAACCGGGCCACGCTGACCGAACTGCTGCTCGCCGACCAGCCGCCGGCCGGCCGCGACCCCAAACAGACCACCACCGGCGACAACGAGCTGCTCGCCCTGGCGCAGCGGTACGGGGTCACCCGCGAGGGCGGGCTGCCGCTGTCCTCCGGCCGCGGTACCGACACCTCGAATCCGGTCATCGCGGTGGACCACGACGCCTGCATCCTCTGCGACCGGTGCGTCCGGGCCTGCGACGACATCCAGGGCAACGACGTCATCGGGCGCAGCGGCAAGGGCGCGGCGACCCGCATCGCGTTCGACCTGAACGACCCCATGGGCAAGTCGTCCTGCGTCACCTGCGGCGAGTGCGTCGCAGCGTGCCCGACCGGCGCGCTGACCAACAAGCCGATCCACGACGTCCCGATCCGGCCGCGCACCGAGCTGAAGCAGGTGGACAGCGTCTGCCCGTACTGCGGTGTGGGCTGCGCGCTGACCTACCACGTGGACACCGAGCGCGGCGCGATCGCCTACGCCGAGGGCCGCGACCAGCCCGGCTCCAAGAGCCGCCTGTGCGTGAAGGGCCGGTACGGCTGGGACTACGCCGCCTCGCCGCAGCGCCTCACCACGCCGCTGATCCGCCGCGACTCGGCCTACCCCAAGGGGGCGCTGTCCAGCGACGTACGCGGCGAGATGAACGGCCCGCCGGGCGAGACCGGCGGCAGGACCGCGGGCGACGGCCGCAAGGGCGGCAAGGAGGGCGAACGGCGGCGCAGGCGCAGGCCAGGTGGCCTGGTCGACTACGCCGAGGTGCTGCCGCACTTCCGGGAGGCGACCTGGGAGGAGGCGCTGGAACTGGTCGCGAGGCGGCTGACCGAGGTCTACGCCGACGGCGGGCCCGGCGCGATCGCCGGTTTCGGCTCGGCCAAGTGCTCCAACGAGGAGGCCTACCTCTTCCAGAAGCTGATC
>DASXKD010000418.1:0-1621 GCA_036497045.1 Streptosporangiaceae bacterium
TCCCGGCCTGACCTGCTAATCGGCCGACGCCGCTCGGGCTGTCTTGATAACGATCTGTCGGCCGGGCCCCAGTCTTTGGCACCCACCGGCGCTGCCGGTCTGATCTGCCTGGCCTGGCTAGAGGCCGGGGTTCACAGGTCCGGGCGGCCAGCGGGTGCGTGCCATCCCTCAACCTGAGAAAGGGATGACAGTGACCATCGTAGAAGAAGCACGCCCGATCACCGAAGTAGCACGTCCCATCACCGGCGGCGTGGACACTCACGCCGATGTGCATGTCGCGGCCGCGCTCGATCCCATCGGCGGCCTGCTCGGCGTCCGGGAGTTCCCGGCCACTGCGGCTGGCTACGCCCGTCTGCTGGGCTGGCTGGGCGGGTTCGGGACTGTCTGCCTGGTCGGGATCGAAGGGACCGGCAGTTACGGCGCCGGCCTGGCCCGCCACGTCACCGCGGCTGGTGTCCGGGTCGTGGAGGTGGACCGTTCGGACCGGCAGGACCGCCGCCGGCAGGGCAAGTCCGATCCGCTGGACGCGGTCAGCGCCGCCCGGGCCGCGCAGTCCGGCCGGGCCCGCGGCGCCCCCAAGGGCCGGGATGGCGCCGTGGAGGCGATCCGGACCCTGATGGTCGCCCGGCGCAGCGCCGCCGGAGAGCGTACCCGGACCATCAACCAGGCTCGTGCCCTGGTCTTGACCGGCCCTGATGACCTGCGGGCCCGGTTCGCCAGGCACACCCCGGCGGCCCTGATCACCGGGCTGGCGGCGCTGCGGCCCCGCACCGGCGACGTGGCCGGCCACGCCACCCGCGTCGCGCTGCGCGAGCTGGGGCGGCGCGCCCGGTTCCTGGACAGCCAGCTCGGGCGGCTGGACGAGCTCATCGTCCCGCTGGTGACCGCCCGCGCCCCGGGCCTGCTCGCCGTGTACGGCGTCGGCCCGCGCACCGCGGCGCTGCTGCTCATCGCGGCCGGGGATCACCCCGGGCGGCTCCGCTCCGAGGCGGCCTGGGCGCACCTGTGCGCCGCCGCCCCGATCCCGGCATCGTCGGGGAAAGTCACCCGCCACCGGCTCAATCCCGGCGGTGACCGGCAGGCCAATCATGCCCTGTGGCGGATCGTGTTCACCCGCCTGGGCTCTGACCCGGCCACCCGCGCCTATGCCGAGCGCCGCACGGCCGAAGGGAAGTCCAAGGCGGAGATCATCCGCTGCCTGAAGCGTTACGTCGCCCGCGAGGTCTACCCCCACCTCCGCCCTGCCGCCGGGTAACGCCCCAAGCTCCGGGGACGGCCTGACCCGCTAATCGGCTGCCGCGAACCTGCTGGCCTGCGAACGATTCGTCGGCCGTCCCCGGCCACATCTGACCTGCTGGGCGTGACCTCATAAGAGCTTGCGCTCCATCTGGAGCGGCCCATCCCTGTCTTGTCCGCAACCCAGCAATAACCCGGTCAGAACACCCACCCCGCAACCCCAGAACTGCAGCGCCGAAAGGCTATTCAGCCCCTTGACAAAACATAAGAGCATCGTTATACGGGTGATCGAAGATCAGATCACTTCCCTTCGGCCGTATAACGCTAGATACACGGGTGATCCTCGCTCAATTTTTCGGAAGAGAAAAGCGGAGATGATCACCCG
>DASXKD010000419.1:0-3819 GCA_036497045.1 Streptosporangiaceae bacterium
TGCGCCGCTTGGCGATAGCGTCCTGGCCGTCGAGGCACTTAGCGTAGATCTTGAGCAGGATAGCCACGCTGTGACCGGCCCACTCGGCGACCTGGGCGGGCGGGATCCCGCCGTTAAGCCATGTCGAGACGCAGGCGTGCCTCTTATGCGGAATTCCGCATAAGCGTCATTATGCGGACCGGCTGGTTATGTGCCCTGCGGCGAGGTTCCCGCTGGCAGAGGCGGCGGGGTTCGTGTTTTTGTCCGCATAATCAGTGGCCGAGCGACTCGAGCCAGCTGAGCACCTCACGGGGCACTTGGGCTGAGGCTTGTTGACTGATTAGCCCGTTATGTTCTTGTCCACGAAGAATCTCTTCTGTCTGCTGGCGCAGTTCCGGATAGAGGAGTGATCTCGTGGGAGAAGCAGATGTCACGTCGGCGGCCGGGCAGGTGGTGGCGGCGCTGGTCGCGGTGGGCAGGTCCGGGGAGACTATCCGCCGCTACCGGATGGTGCTGGACCGGTTCGCGGTGTTCGTGGCCGGGCGCGGCCTGGCCGCGGTGAGCGAGCAGGTGTGCCTGGACTTTCTCGCGGAGCAGACCGGCGTCAGGCTGATGTCGCTGTCAGATCCGGTTGTCGGGGAGAAGGCGGTCCAGGCGGTTCGCCGGCCGCTGGTCCTGGTTGCCGATGCGCTGGCCGGGCGGGCGGTCGAGGCTGGCCGGCTGGTAGTCCCGCCGCATGACGGCTGTCCCGCGCGGTTCCGCGCGGTGCGGGATGAGTATCTGGTCTCGTGCCGGGCACGCGGCAACGCCGAGGCGACGGTGGCGACAAAGGACAGGACGGCCAGTGGGTTCCTGGCCTACCTAGATGGCGA
This sequence comes from Streptosporangiaceae bacterium, assembly GCA_036497045.1. Lineage (GTDB taxonomy): Bacteria > Actinomycetota > Actinomycetes > Streptosporangiales > Streptosporangiaceae > DASXKD01. The sequence goes on from DASXKD010000419.1 coordinate 852, forward strand.
AGGCGCGCCGGGCCTGTCCGGGCTCGGGGTGCGGGAGCTGTCGGGGTTTTTCGTGCACCAGCGTCATCTGCGGCGCAAGACGCTCGCGTCGATGCGGTCACTGCTGGGCGACTTCCTGGATTTCGCCGCCGCGGCGGGCCAGGCCCCCAAGGGCCTGTCTGACCGGCTGCCGCCGCAGCGGCATGTCCGCAACCAGTCCGAGCCGCACCTGTGGACCGCAGGGGAGATCCGCCGGGTGCTGGCGGCGATCGACCGGCAGTCTGCCGCCGGCAAGCGCGACTACGCGATGATCCTGACGGTCGCCCGGCTGGGCCTGCGGATCTCCGATCTGCGTCACCTGGAACTGGGCGACCTGGACTGGCGGGCCAAGACGATCACGTTCATCCAGCACAAGACAGGCGGGCCGCTGAGCCTGCCGCTGCTGGACGACGTCGGCTGGGCGATCATCGACTACATCCGGCACGGCCGCCCCGAAACGGCATGCCCGAAGGTGTTCGTCAAGCACCGCTATCCCTTCGACACCTTCGGGACCGCGGGGTCGGCCGGCGACCGGCTGGCCTACCATGCCGCCCGCGCCGGCATCGAGTTCGCGCCGGGCAAGGCCTGCGGGATGCATTCGCTGCGCGGCGCGCTGGCGGTCGCGATGATCGGAAACGACACCCCGATGCCGGTGGTCTCAGCGGTCCTGGGCCACGCCTCGACCGACACGACGCAGGCCTGTTACCTGCGGTTTGACACCGAGCGGCTGCGGCACTGCGCGCTGGACGTCGAAGACGTCCTGGACGCCGCACGGCCAGGTGAGCGTCATGGATGAGGCGACTCTGGCGGGCCTTGCCGCCAGCCTGGTCGCGGTGCGCCACGCCGGCGGCTACCGGTTCAAAGTCCCCGAACGGGTGCTGCGCCAGTTCACCGAGCACTGCGCGCGGGAAGGCTACGCCGGCAAGTCGATCACCAAGGAAGCAGTCGACGGGTTCCTTTACGGCCGGCATCTGCGGGCCTCCACCGTGCGCCGCAACGAACTGGTCCTGCGGCAACTGGGCGAGTTCGCCCAGGCACACGGCTGGGCCGCGTACATCCCGCCCGCGGTCACCACCGTCCGGGTGCGCCACGCGCCGCCGTATGTGCTCACCGACGACGAGATCACCCGCGCGTTCACCGCGATCGACGCCCAGCCCATGTCGAGCTATTCCAACAAGGCGCTGGTCGACCCGGTGCTGTTCCGGGTGCTGTATGGCACCGGGCTGAGGATCTCCGAGGCACTGCACCTGACGCTGGCCGATGTGGACACCGGCACCGGGACGCTGCGGATCCGCGACTCGAAGAACGGCGAGAGCCGGACCGTGGCGATCACCACCCGGTTGTGCTCTACCGTGGCCGCCTACATCGCTGCCGCGCACCCGGCCCCGCAGCCCGGCGACCACCTGTTCTACTCCCGCTCGCCAGGCAGCCCGATCAGCCAGGCGTGCATCTACGTGCGGTTCCGCGGCTACCTCGCCGACGCCTCCATCCCCCACTTCGCCGGCGGCCCGCACCCGCACTCGCTGCGGCACGGCTTCGCGGTCGCCAACCTGCGGCGCTGGGCGGCAGCGGGCGCGGACCTGGCCGTGATGATGCCCTACCTGGCGTGCTACATGGGGCATGCGGACCTGCGCGGCACCCAGTACTACCTGCGGCTGACCGCAGATGCCTACCCCGAGGTCATCGCCCGCGCGCAGGTCCGGTTTGGCTACGTCATCCCCGCCCCGGCCAAGGACCAGCCATGACGGCGCGGCCGGTGCCGCCGGCGGACCTGGCCGGGCGGTGGATCAGCAAGTTCTTCACCCACCACCTGACCGGCGAGCGAGCCGCCTCGCCGCAGACGATGGCGTCCTACCGGGACGCGGTCAAGCTGCTGCTCACCTGGTTCAGCCACACCCAGCACATCCCGCCGGAAAAGCTGCGCCTGGCCGACATCGACCGGGCCGCGGTGCTGGGATTCCTGGACTGGCTGCAAGCACAGCGGGGCTGCTCGCCGGCCACCCGCAACCAGCGGCTGGCAGTGATCAAGTCGTTCTGCCGTTACATCGCCGCCGAGCAGCCCGAACGGCTCGGCGACATCACCCAGATCCTGGCGATCCGGCAGAAGAAAACCCCCGCCGCCGAACTCGGGCACCTGACCGGCGACCAGATCAAGGCATTGCTGGCCCAGCCCGGCACCGCCACCACCCGCGCGGTGCGCGACACCGTGCTGCTCGCCCTGGCCTACGACACCGCCGCCCGCGTTCAGGAACTATGCGACCTCGACGAAGCCGACATCCGCCGCGACCGCCCGATGACCGTGGTGATCCACGGGAAAGGAGCCAAGGTCCGGTACGTGCCCGTCATGAACCCGACCGCTGATCTGGTCGATGACTACCTCGACCACCGCCACCGGCATCCCGGCGTCGGCGCGGACGCTGACCCGCTGTTCTGCGGGCCGAACCACTCCCGGCTGACCCGGTCGGGGATCGCGAAGATCCTCACCCGGCACGTGCGGGCCGTCCGCGCCCGCGACCCGAACTGGGCTCCCGGCCTTGCGATCACGCCCCACACGCTGCGAAGGTCCCGGGCCATGCACCTGATCCAGGCCGGGGTCAACCTCATCTACATCCGTGACCTGCTCGGCCACGCCGACATCGCAACCACCGAGATCTACGCCCGAGCCGACGCCGAAGCCCGGCGCAAGGCAATCGAGAACGCCTACGAGCCGCTCACCCCCGACGCCATGCCCGACTGGGCCCAAGACTCCTCCCTGCTCAGCTGGCTCGAGTCGCTCGGCCACTGATTATGCGGACAAAAACACGAGCCCCGCCGCCTCTGCCAGCGGGAACGTCGCCGCAGGGCACATAACCAGCCGGTCCGCATAATGCCGCAGATCGTAGAGACGCCAGCCCAGCGGCGACCTGTACTGGGCGGGGTGAGAGCACCTCGCGGGCCGCGGCCCAGAGTT
>DASXKD010000420.1:0-8038 GCA_036497045.1 Streptosporangiaceae bacterium
GGCGGCCAAGCGGATCGTGGACAGCAAGAGCTTCGACAACTCGATCCTGTGCACCAACGAGTCGGTGCTGATCGTCGAGGACTCCGTCGCCGCCACCCTGCTGCGCCACCTCAAGCGGGAAGGCGCCCACCTGCTGGAGCCGGACGAGGCTGCCAAGGTCGCCGCGCTGCTGTTCCCCGGCGGGCACTTCGACGTCCGCTTCGTGGGCAAGGACGCGCCGTGGATCGCGGCCGAGGCAGGACTGCGGGTACCCGGCACCACCAGGATCCTGCTCGCCCCGTTCTCGATGGCCGTCCCGGAAGAACCGCTCGCGCACGAGAAGCTGTGCCCGGTCCTCGGGCTGGTCCAGGTGCCGGACGCCCGCCGGGGCATCGACGTGGCCCGGGCGGTACTTCGGATCACCGGGCGCGGGCACTCGGCGGCGATCCACAGCACCGACCCCCGGACGATCATGGATTTCGGGGCCAGCGTGGACGTCCTGCGGGTGTCGGTCAACGTCGGGAACAGCCTGGGCAGTTCGGGGATCTCGACCGCCCTGGCGCCTTCGATGACCGTGGGGACGGGGTTCTTCGGGCGGTCGTCGCTGACCGAGAACCTGGAGCCCAAGCATCTGGTGCAGTGGACCCGGATGGCCTACAACGCCGAGGCCGACGAAGTGTTTGGGAACTTCTCGGGCCTGGTTCCGTGGGAAGCGCCGGCCGGTCCCGTCCCGCCTTATCCGGTGGCGTCGAATCTGGCGCGGGGTGGACGCGGGACTGTGGGTTCAGGATTGGCCGGCTACGAGCAGCAGGCGGGGGGACCCGCATACGGCGGGTTGGACGCTCATGCCCTGCGGGAACTGATCCGGCAGTTGGTCGTCGAAGAGTTGGCGCAGTTCGCGGGGGGATTCCGTGGCTGAGCTGAGGTCGTTTATCTTTCTGAACCGGCTGCAGCCGCAGACGATGTGTTACCTGGGGACGTGGATTCGGGGGAGCCTGCCACGCAGCAATGTGGCGGCGCAGATCATCGAGGTGGCGCCGGGGCTGGACATCGAGCCGCTGACGGACGTGGCGCTCAAGCACGCGGGGGTGCGCGCCGGGATCCTGGTGGTGGAGCGGCAGTTCGGGTACCTGGAGATCCACGGCGGGAACGACGAGGTGCAGGCGGCGGGGTCCGCGGTGCTGGACGCGCTGGGTGTTTCGGCACGGGACGCCATCCGGCCGGCGGTGCTGGCGTCGAAGATCATTTCGATGCTGGATCCGCAGCACGCATTCCTGATCAACCGGAACAAGATCGGGTCGATGGCGCTCGCCGGTGAGTCCCTTTTCGTGCTGGAGATGCAGCCCGCCTCGTACGCGATCCTCGCGGCGAACGAGGCAGAGAAGGCTGCCCGGATCAAGGTGGTCGACTACCGGATGATCGGGGCCACCGGGCGGGTCTACCTGTCGGGCTCCGAGGCCGACGTCCGGCAGGCGGCAGAAGCGGCCGAAGATGCGCTACGGAGCCTGGCATGACCGGGCAGCCAGGGGCAGACACCGAGGTCATCCGGGCGCTGGTGCGGGAGGTGCTCGCCGACCTGCTCCCGGCAGCCGGCCGGGTTCCCGGGAACCCAGGTGCAGTGGATTCCATGGGCCCGGGCGGAGCCGCTCCCGGTGGGCCTGCCCCGGGCGGCGGGGTGCCCGCGCAGGAGGGGTTGCCGCACACGGTTCGTGAGCACGTCGAGTCGGTGGAGGCCGTGTCGATCAGGACGGACGCCGACCTGGGAAATTTCGTTCTGCATCTGTTGCATTTGTTCGAGAACCCGAAGCACAGGGACGCTCTGCGCACCGGCCGCCTGCGGTTCCGGCTGGCGGCGCCCACGGCAGGCGGCTCGGCCCAGCCCAGCCACCGCATCGAGAAGGGCGCGGTCACCGAGGCAATGGTCGCCGCGTCCGCCCGGGCCGGGGCACGGCTGGTGCTCGGCCGCCGCGCGGTGCTCACGCCGCTCGCCCGCGACCGCGCCCGTGCCACTGGCGTCGAGATCGTGAAGGAGCGCTGATGCTTACCGCGACGGTGGTCGGAAGCGTCTGGTCCACCCGCCGGCTGGCGGAGATACCGAACGGGGCCTTCCTGGAAGTGGAGGCCGAGGGCACGGGTACCCGGCTGGTGGCGTTCGACGTGCTGGGCAGCGGCGTGGGCGAGCGCGTCCTCGTCGCGCAGGGCTCGGTCGCCGCCGCCTGGTTCCCCGGCAAGGCGCCGCCGATCGACGCGCTCATCATCGGCTCGATCGACGAGCCGGCCGGCGGCGGGCCTGTGACGAAGGAACGGGGCCGGCGGTCGTCGGGGGGTTCCGGGGGGTCGCTCCCCCGGGCCAGCAGCGGTGCGACCGCGGCAGCGGGTCCGGACAGGAAGAGAGGAAAGGCACATGGCGGATAACGCGATAGGGATGATCGAGACCAAGGGCTACGTCGCCGCGCTGGCCGCGGCCGATGCCATGGTGAAGGCGGCCAACGTGACCATCGTGGGCCGCGAGGACGTCGGCGACGGCCTGGTGTCGGTCACCATCGTCGGGGATGTCGGGGCGGTCAAGGCCGCCACGGAGGCGGGCTCGGAGACCGCGACCAGCGTCGGTGAGCTGGTGTCCGTGCACGTGATCCCGCGGCCGCACGCCGAGCTGGGCAGGCACTTCACAATCCGCGCCGAGTAACGTGGCCCCGCCTGTCCCGCCGCGCCCTGAGCTGCGCGTCTACCTGCTGGTCAAGGACCTGCAGCGGCAGTTCGCCGCCTACCTGGGCACGCCCACCCGAGCCCGGGGCTACCCGCCGTTCGCCGGTGAGCACTCGCTGATCGTGGAGGTCGCGCCCGCGCTGGCCATCGAGCGGGTCACCGACCTGGCGCTGCGCGCGGTGCCCACGGTCGAGCCGGGCATCCTGTACGTGGAACGGCAGTTCGGCGTGCTTGAGGTGCACGGTGCCGGCCTCGCCGACGTGGAGCAGGCGGGCCGGGCGATCCTGGCGGGCCTGGACGCGGACCCGGCGGACCAGCTCCGGCCGCGGATCCTGTTCGCCGACGTCATCGAGGACCTGACCGACCGGCAGGCGGTCATCATCAACCGCAACCGGGGCGGGTCCATGGTGATCCCCGGTGACAGCCTGGGGGTCTGCGAGGTGACCCCGGCGCTGTTCGCGGCCGTGGCCGCCAACGAGGCCGAGCGGGCCGCACCCGGGGTGACCCTGGTCGACGTGTCCATGATCGGCGTGGCGGGCCGGATCTACCTGGCCGGGCAGACCACCGACGTGACCAGGGCGCAGCGGGCGATGGCGGACGTGCTGGCCACCGTCGAAGGACGGGACCAGAGCGAGGCAGCTCATGTCCGCGCATGACCTGTCCGTCGGCGGCGATGTGCTGGCCCGGGTCACTCGCTGTGCGGCCCGGGCGCTGCCTGAATACGGCTGCCACCCCGGCGCCTCGGTCCGGCTCATCAACGTGTCAGAGAACGCGACCTATCTGATCGACGACCCGGATGCCGGGCCTTCCGTGCTGCGGGTACACCGGCTCGGCTACCACACCCAGGCGGAGATCGCCTCGGAGCTGGCCTGGATGGACGCGCTGCGGGCCGAGGCAGGGGTGCGTACGCCACGGGTGCTGCCCGCCCTGGCGGGCCAGCGCATCGTCACCGTGGTGGACGAGGCCAGCGGCGAGAAGCGCGACTGCGTCAGGTTCGAGTTCCTGGCCGGAACCGAGCCGGCCGGCGACTCGCTGCCGCACTTCGCCGAGCTTGGCGAGATCACCGCCCGGATGCACCGGCACGCGCGGGGCTGGCAGCGCCCGGCCGGGTTCACCCGGTTCCACTGGGACTACGGCGCCGCGTTCGGCGCGGGCGCCCGGTGGGGCCGGTGGCAGGACGGGATCGGGGTCGGCCCGGCCGAGCGGCAGATACTCGGGCGGCTCGACGCGGCGCTGCGAGCCAGGCTGGCCGCGTTCGGCACCGGGCCGCAGCGGTACGGGCTGGTCCATGCGGACACCCGGCTGGCCAACCTGCTGGCCGACGGTGATGCGGTCAGCGTCATCGACTTCGACGACTGCGGGTTCAGCTGGTACCTCTACGACGTCGGCACGTCGGTGAGCTTCTTCGAGCACGAGCCGCACGTCCCCGATCTGGTCAGTGCCTGGCTGTCCGGGTACCGCCGGGTGCTCGACCTGCCCGCCGAGGACGAGGCCGAGATCTGGACGTTCATCCTCTACCGCCGCCTGCTGCTGGTCGCGTGGATCGGCTCGCACACGGCGGTCGACATCGCACAACAACTCGGAGCCGGATACACCGCCGGGAGCTGCGACCTGGCCGAGGCCTACCTCAGCCGGCTCGGCTGAGGTGTCGGCACAGGTCCGCAAGACGGACAGGGCCAGCCAGCGGGCGGCCGGGAAAGGGAAGGCGAGCATGTTCACATCCATCGCGGGGCGGGCCGTCGTGGTGACCGGAGCGACCCGCGGCATCGGCAAGGGCATCGCCGGGGTGTTCGCCGGCGCGGGCGCGCGCGTGCTCATCACCGGGCGGGACGAGGAGGCGGCCAAGGCCACGGTGGCCGAACTGTCCGCCGGTGGCGGCGAGGCGTCCTACGTCCTCGGTGACGTCAGCCGCCGGGAGGACTGCCAGCGGATCGCCGCCACGGCGGCCGAGCGGCTGGGCGGCATCGACGTGCTGTGCGCCAACGCCGGGATCTTCCCCGCGGCAACGCTGGCCGAGATGACCGACGAGGACATCGACCAGGTGCTCGGCACGAACCTGAAGGGCACCATCCTCTCTGTGCAGGCGTGCCTGCCCGCGCTGGCCGCCTCGGGGCACGGGCGCGTCATCCTCACCTCGTCCATCACCGGCCCGATCACCGGGTTCCCCGGCTGGTCCCACTACGGCGCCAGCAAGGCCGGCCAGCTCGGGTTCCTGCGCACCGCGTCGATCGAACTGGCCGCCAGCGGCATCACGGTCAACGCGGTGCTGCCCGGCAACATCATCACCGAGGGCCTGGCCGACCTGGGTGAGGACTACATGGCGGGGATGGCCGCGTCCATCCCGCTGCGCCGCCTCGGCAGTGTCGAGGACATCGGGTACGCCGCGCTGTTCCTGGCCACCGACGAAGCGGGCTACATCACCGGGCAGACCATCGTGGTGGACGGCGGTCAGGTGCTGCCGGAGTCGCTCGAAGCCCTGGACGGCTGATGACCGAGCCAGCGCGCACGCACGAGGACGTGCGCCGGATCCTGGCGGACCAGATCTCCGCCGGGCGGCTGCGGCCGGGGCAGCGGCTCGGTGCCGAGCGCGCGCTCGCTGCCGACCTTGGCGTCAGCCGCGCGGCCCTGCGCCAGGCGCTGGCCGTACTCGCAGAGGGCGGGCTGGTCCGCCGGGTGCCCGGCCGGGGCGGCGGCACCTTCGTCAGCAAGGGCAAGATCGAGCGCGACCTGTCCCGGGTGGTCGGCGTGCCGGCCCTGCTGCGCAGCCAAGGCGTGGTGGCCGGGACCAGGGTGCTGTCCGCGCGGCTGGCCCCGAGCGACGAGACGGCGGCCAGGGCACTTCGGCTGCGCCCCGGTGAGCTGGTGATCGACCTGGTGCGGATCCGGCTGGCGGACGGAAGCCCGTTCTCGGTCGAGCACCTGATGCTGCCCGCCGACCGGTTCCCCGGGATGCTGGAGATGCCCCTGGGCGGGTCGGTGTATGAGCTGCTCGATGAGCGCTATGACACCAGGCCCAAGGAGGCCGTGGAGCGCATCGAGGTGGTCAGCGCGTCCTCCGACGAGGCGATGATCCTCGACGTGGCCCCTGGTGCCCCGTTGCTGTCCATCACCCGCACCACCACCGACGGCCGGGACGAGCCGATCGAGTTCTCCCACGACCTGTTCCGCGGTGATCGGACCCGGATCGTGGTGCGCACCCCGGGCAAGGGCAGCGTGACGCGGGCGTCGCGGGGCCGGGGGCAAGTGATCGAGTTGCGGGCCCAGGCCGCACCATGAGAACCGGGCGGGCCGGCGATGACGGCGGAGGAAAGGGTGCCGGGCGGCCGGGGCCGCGCAGTGCCTTGACAGGGGAGGAGCCGGGCATGACGGCGGAGGCTAACGCGGCGGCCGGCCGGCCGGTGGGCAGGGTCCGGTTCATGGACGCCCAGCGGGTCAACCTGGACGGGTTCGCGGTCGAGGATGCCGACCTGGGCTTGGTGGCGATGCGCTCGCCCTACGATCCCGAGCCTGGCCTGGTGATCCGCGACGGCCGGGTCACCGAACTGGACGGGGTGCCAGCGGACCGTTTCGACTCCATCGACGCTTACATCGCCGGGCACGGCCTGGATCTCGACGTGGCGCAGGAGGCCATGAGCCTGCCCGATGTGGAGTTCGCGCGCAGGCTGGTCCGCCCGGACGTGCCCAGGTCGGAGATCGTGCGGCTGTCGGCCGGCGCCACGCCGGCCAAGCTGGCCCGGGTGCTGGCCCTGCTGCGGCCGGCGGAGCTGTGCCAGGCGATGACGAAGATGCGGGCCAGGCGCACCCCGAGCAACCAGGCGCACGTCACCAACCGGCTGGACGACCCGCTGCTACTCGCGGCGGACGCGGCGACCGCCGCCGGGTTCGGGTTCCGTGAGGTGGAGACCACGGTCCCGGTGCTCGCCGACGCGCCGAGCAACGCGGTGGCCTGCCTGGTCGGGGCGGCGGCCGGCGCCCAGGGCGTGCTCATCCAGTGCTCGGTCGAGGAGGCGCTGGAACTGGAGCTCGGCATGCGCGGCCTCACCTCTTACGCGGAGACCGTCTCGCTGTACGGCACCGAGCAGGTGTTCACGGACGGCGACGACACGCCCTGGTCGAAGGCCTTCCTGACCTCGGCGTACGCGTCGCGCGGCATGAAGATGCGGGTCTCCTCTGGCGCCGGGGCCGAGGTCCTCATGGCGGGTGCGGAACGCAAGTCCATGCTCTACCTTGAATCCCGCTGCGTGGCACTGGCCAGGGCCATCGGTGCCCAGGGGGTGCAGAACGGCGGCATCGACGGGGCCAGCGTCGCCGCCGCGGTACCTTCCGGGCTGCGCGAGCTGATGTCAGAGAACCTCATGGTGATGATGCGCAACCTGGAGTCCTGCTCCGGCAATGACGCGCTGATGAGCGAGTCGGACATGCGGCGCACCTCGCGCACGCTGCCGATCGTGCTGGCCGGCTCGGACTTCATGTTCAGCGGGTTCGGCAGCATCCAGCGCTACGACAACATGTTCGGCCCGAGCAACTTCAACGCCGAGGACATCGACGACTTCCTGGCCATGCAGCGGGACTGGGGCGTGGACGGCGGGCTGCGGACCCTCACCGCGGACCGGATCGCGCAGCTGCGCCGGGAGGCCGCGCAGATGTGCCGTGCCGTGTACCAGCACCTGGGCCTGGCCGACTTCGCCGACGACCACCTGGAGCGGGCGGTGGACGCGGCCGGATCCAAGGACCTCGGCGAGACCGACACGCTGGCCGTGGTCAGCGCCGCCCAGGCGATCAGGGACGGCGGGATCACCGTGGTGGACGTGGTCGCGGCCCTGGATGAGACCGGGTACGAGGCCGCGGCCGAACGCATCCTGGCCATGACGGCGCAGCGGCTGGCCGGTGACTACCTGCAGACCTCGGCCATCTTCGACGAGCAGCTTCGCGTGCTGTCGCTGGTCACCGACCCGAACGACTACGCAGGGCCGGGCACCGGCTTCGAGCCCGGGCCCGAGCGCCAGGCCGAGATCGACGCGATCCGCCAGGCCCGCGGGGTCGAGGATCTGCGCGCGGAGCAGGCCACCTCGGCGGTTCCGCTGCTCGCGGCCGTGGCCGGCCCTGGAAGCGCAGGTGGCCGCGAGGTGGCGCCCGGCCAGGATCCGAGCGAGGTGGTCATCGGGGTCTCCCCTGCGGTCGGCCGGGATGTGTGGCGCTGCCTGTCCGGGATGATCGTTCCCGAGGTGCTTGCCGAACTGCTGGCCGGGCTCGAAGAGGAGGGCTGTACGGGCCGGGTGGTCCGGTTCAACGACACCGTGGACCTCGGCCGCATCGGGCTGGCCGCCGCCCGGCTGGCCGGCTCGGGCATCGG
>DASXKD010000421.1:0-10760 GCA_036497045.1 Streptosporangiaceae bacterium
CCTGCCGCGCTGAACCTAGCCGCCGAGGCGGGCGGCGCGGCAGCCCGCACCCTGGCCAGCGTGCTTGGCTTGACCTGAGGCGGGCCCCGGCCCGGCGGGGGGTTCGGGGGGCGTTCCCCCGGCTGGCAGGGCCTGCCGGGGGCAGGAGTAGGTTTGCCTGGCGCCGGTAGCGAGGAGGAACAATGCAGTTGACCAAGCTGGGGCACGCCTGCGTACGGCTGGAGAAGGACGGCGGGGTCCTGGTCATCGACCCCGGGGCGTTCAGCGGTGACAACGCCCTGGACGGGGCCGACGCGGTGCTCGTCACCCACGAGCACTTCGACCACGTCGTCCCCGACAGCATGCGCGCCGCGCTGGCGGCGCAGCCGGGCCTGCGGCTGTGGGCACCGGCCCCGGTGGCCGAGATGTTCGGCGAGTTCGGCGACCGGGCCAAGGCGGTCGCGCACGGCGAGGAGTTCACCGCCGCCGGGTTCGGGGTGCACGTCTACGGCTCGGAGCACGCGGTGATCCACCCCGACATCCCCACGTGCGCGAACGTGGGCTTCCTCGTCGACGGCGAGGTCTTCCACCCCGGCGACTCCTACACCGTGCCCGAGGAAAGCGCCGGCACGCTGCTGCTGCCGGGCAGCGGGCCGTGGCACAGCACGTCGGAGATGATCGACTACGCCCGCGCGGTGGCCCCGCGCCGCGGGTTCATCATCCACGAGGCGCTGCTGTCCGAGACCGGGCTGGCCGTGCTCGACATGTTCCTCGGCCTCGCCGCGGGACCCCACGACGCCAAGTACACCCGGCTGGAGCCCGGCACCAGCGTTGACCTCTGACCAGCGGGCGGCCTGTGCGGGCCGGCGTGCAGGCGGGCCCGCCGGGCCTGCCGATGAGGTGGCCCAAACCGCCCAAGGAGCCGTTCAGCGGCTCTCCTTGCTCCCCATGGCCTGCCGCAGTCCGGGCATGGCAACCGGCGGCTCTCGGTGCCGTCGGCCTTGCCCGGAATTGACCTGGCATGCGAACCTGCTTCCGTGGCTCCCAACCCGGTAACCGCCGTGTCCGACCAGGCTTCCACCGACCGTCCGCTGCGCGGCGAGCCGGTGGCCCGTGAGGTTTTCGTCGGCCTGCCCGGCCGCTACGACCGGCTCGCCTACCTCCTCTCGTTCGGCCAAGACCGGCGCTGGCGCCGCGCGGTGGTCGCCCGTACCGCCGCGGGGTCACCGCGGCTGGCGCTCGACGTCGCGACCGGCCCCGCCGGTATCGCGCTGGCCGTGGCCGAGGCGACCGGGGCGAACGTGGCAGGTGTGGACCTCAACGAGCCGATGCTGCGGGCCGGCCTGCCGCGGATCCGGCGGCCGCTGCCGCGTGGCCAGGTCCGGGTCGCCGCGGGCCGCGCCGACCAGCTACCGTTCGCCGACGCGACGTTCGACGCGGTGACGTTCTCCTACCTGCTGCGTTACGTGGACGACCCGGCGGCCACGGTCGCCGAGATGGCCCGCTGCCTGCGCCCCGGCGGCACGCTGGCCTGCCTGGAGTTCAATGTCCCGCCGCAGCCGGCCTGGCGGGCCGCCTGGTGGTGCTACACCCGGTTGGCGCTGCCGGTGCTCGGCGGCCTCACCGGGGGCCCGGCCTGGTACCGGGTGGGCAGGTTCCTCGGCCCGAGCATCTCCGGGCACTACCGGCAGCACCCGCTGGCCTGGCACGTCGCCGCCTGGCAGGCGGCGGGCCTGACCGAGGTACGGACCGAACTGATGAGTCTGGGCGGCGGGCTGGTCATGTCGGGGCGCAAGGGATCCGCCTCATGAGGGCATCCGGGGACCGGTCGGCTTTTTACGCGGTCGGCCGGGGCACCGGCGGGCCTGGCGACTGGGTGACGCTGCTGCACCCGCCCTACACGCTGTGGCACCTTTCGTACGTGGCGATCGGCGCCGCGGTCATGCCGCCGCTGGTGCTGTGGCGGCTGGCCGGCACGCTGGTCGCGTTCTTCCTGGCGGTCGGCATCGGTGCGCATGCACTGGACGAACTGCACGGCCGGCCGCTCGGCACCGGCATCAGCACCACCATGCTCATAGCCACGGCGGTGGTGGCGATCACCGCGGCGATGGTGCTCGGCCTGGTCAACGGCGGCTGGAAGCTGCTGCCGTTCGTGATCGCCGGCGGGGTGCTGGTCTACGGGTACAACCTGGAGTTGTTCGGCGGCGTGCTGCACAGCGACATCTGGTTCGCGGTGGCCTGGGGGGCGTTCCCCGTGCTGGTCGGGGCCTACGCGCAGCACTGGACCCTGTCGATAGCGGCGGGGGTGGCAGCGGTGGCCGCCTTCTTCCTTTCGCTGGGCCAGCGCGCGCTGAGCACGCCCGCCCGGATGCTGCGCCGCCGGACCAGCGAGGTCGCGGTGCGGCTGACGTTCAATGACGGGACCACGGCCGAACTCGGCCGCGCCGACCTGCTCGCCCCGATCGAGCGGGCGCTGCGCTACTTCGTCTGGGCGACCAGCGCCGTCGCGCTGGCCATGGTGCTGGTCCGGTGACCGGGCCGCACTATGACGCCGTGGTGGTCGGTGCCGGGCCAGCGGGCAGCATCGCCGCTCTGGTGCTTGCCCGCGGCGGCGCCCGGGTCGCCCTGGCCGACAAGGCGGCCTTCCCCAGGGACAAGGCCTGTGGCGACCTGATCGGGCCGCGGGGCGTGCAGGTGCTTGCCGACCTCGGGCTGACCGTGCCGGACGTCGGCCACGGCTCCGACCTGCTCGCGGTCGGCCCGTCCGGCCACCGCAGCCGGCTGCCTGCCTTCACCGGGCGCAGCTATCCCGGCCACGGCATCGTGGTTCCCCGGGTGGCCTTCGACAATGCCCTGCGCGAGGCCGCACTGGCCGCGGGGGCGGTCGGGGTGCGGGCGCGCATTACGGCCGTGGAGAAGGGCCCGGATGAGACGGTGCGCGCGGTGCTTGCCGACGGCCAGCGCCTGGCCGGGGATGTGATCATCGGCGCCGACGGAGCGCTGAGCACGGTCGCCCGGCTGACCGGGATGCTTGACTCGGCCGCGGCACTGTGGGGGTTCGCGGTCCGGGCCTACGTCCCGGGCGAGGTCCCGTTGCCGCTGCTGGTCCTGCTGGAGTCGGCGCCGTGGCGGATCTACCCCGGCTACGGCTGGCTGTTTCCCGGCGCGGACGGGCAGGCCAACGTGGGCATCGGGATCGGCATGGGCGGCACCAGGCACTCCGCGCCGCTCCGCGCGGACCTGGACCGCTTCACCGCACTGCTGCGCTCGCGGGGCGACCTGCGGCCCGCCGCGGAGCCGGGACCGGTCATCGGCGGCTGGCTGCGGATGGGCGGGACAGGGACGCCCGCAGCGGCGGGCAACGTCCTGCTGGTGGGCGACGCGGCGGGCCTGATCAACCCGCTGCAGGGCGAGGGCATCGCGCCCGCCATGATCAGTGCCCGGCTGGCGGCGGAGGCGGTGCTCGCGGATCCGTGCCGGGCGGGCCCCGCCTACGTCCGCGCCATGGACGCGACGTTCGGGCGCTACATGCCCGGCGCCAGCGCGCTGCAGCGCGCACTGCTGCGCCGGCCGTGGGCGGCGTCCGCCAGCATGCGCCTGGTAACCGCCCCGGTCGTCCGCCAGCTGGTGGCCAGCACCTGGTCGATCTACTGGAACGGCCTGGCCGACGGTGCCGCGCCCCGCCCTGCCGCATGGATGGCCCGGGGCCTGGAAACGGCGGCGGCGGTGCTAGCCCGGGGGAGCACAGTGTCTCCCGGGGGACACCCGCGGACCCCCGATGGCCCGGAACCCCCCGGTGGCCAAAAGGCCCCGTGACTCCGTCACGGGGCCTTTTGCCCTGCTGGCTCATGAGCCGACCTCGAGGACGGGCCCCCGGAGGCGGTTAGCCCGGGCCGGCCAGGTAGTTGTGCGGCTTGGAACCGTGCAGCCGCGAGTTGGACGTGGCCGACAGCGTGTCCGGGTTGACGAACGTACTGCCGGTCGGGCTGGCCTCCACGGCCTCGTGGGTCGCACTGCCGCGCAGCAGTTGCTTCCAGGTCAGGAACCACTCGGTGTACCCGTCGTCCCACTTGCCTGCCACCGGGCTGCCGGTGATCGTGATCGGGTCGCCGGGGTTGGACCGGAGGTACCACCACTCGGCGTTCGTCGGGGACAGGTTCACGCAGCCGTGGCTGACGTTGGTGAACCCCTGCTCGCCCAGTGACCAGGGCGCGGCGTGGTAGTAGTTGCCGCTCCAGGTGAACCGGACCGACCAGTACACCGGGACGTTCTTGTAGCCGGGCCCGCTCATCAGCGTCGGGTTGGCCTTTTCGATGGTCAGGTAGGTCCCGTTGGCGGTGTCGTCACCCGCCATGCCGCTGCTGTCCGGCCAGGTCGCGTACAGCTTGTGGCCCCAGTAGATCTGGGTCTTGTGGGTGCGGGTACTGGTCACGCCGATGAGCGACTTGCCGATCGTGAACGACTGGCTCAGGTTGCTGGTGCCGAACACGCCGGGGGCGATCTGCGCCCCGTTGAAGTGCGCGTCGAAGCTCACCTTGGTGTACTGCGGCCAGTAGTTCCTGGTACGGAAGTCGAGGGTCTGGCCTCCGTCCCAGTACCAGGCGCCGACCACCGGCTTGGAGCTCTTGATGTTGATCGCCTTCTCGATGCCGGCCCGGAACCTGGGGTCCACCGCCTGGCTGAAGTTGATCATGATGGGGATGCCGACGCCGTAGGCCTGGTGGCCCAGGACTGTGCTGGCGCTGAACGTTCCCGCCGGGCGCTCGGTCTTGAACGTGCTCGTGGCGGTCGTGGTCTTGCCGTCGGCGCCGACCGCGGTCACGGTCACCGTGTACCGGGTCGCCGTGCGCAGCGGCCACACCGTGTGCCACGCCGTCTGGCCCTGGAGTGTGCCCGCGGCCGTGGCGTGCCCGGAGGTCACGCTGACGTTCTGGATCTTGCCGTGCGCCACGGTCACCGAGACGCCGCGGTCGGTCTTCACGCTCGCGCTGCCGTTCGCCGGGCTGATGGAAACCACCGCGCCCGATTTGGCCAAGGTCTTCGTCCCGTCGGTCGACCCGTGGTGGCCCGTGGCCGTGCCTGACGACGATGAGCCTGAGCAGGCGGTCGCGAGCAGGCACATGGCGCCAACGACCCCGATGACGGCCAGCCCAGCCCGCCGGCTCCTGAGCAGATGCCGGCCTGTCAGTGTCCGCTCGTTATCCCGCACTCTGGTCCTCCTGTGGTACCAAATCCGAAGCCGCGCGGCCACGCCCACGGCTACGGCCTCTCTTCAATGCGGTGTACTGGGCCGCCAGCATTCAAATCGCTGCCGCCTTCCCCGGGTGCTGGGGCGGGCGGTTCCCGATTTCGGTCGATAGCCTCCGATATGGAGACGGATGAGACGGGCCGGCGGTTGCCATCCACCCTTATGTCTACCAGACGTTGCTGGCGATGCCTCTGGTTCAATGCGACGAGCGCAGCAAGGACACAGATCGCGATTGCCGCCCACGGGACGGTATCACCGATGCGGTCAAAAAGGGTGAGGTGCGACGGTGGAACCAGGGTAAGCCGGACAAAAGCCGCTCCGCGCTGTGCGGTGCTGAACCAGGCCAGCTGCCGTCCCTGAGCGTCGAACGCAGCGGTGACCCCGGTCAGCGCGGCCTGCACCACCGGCCGGCCGGTCTCGGCCGCCCGCACCGCCGACAGTGAGGCGTGCTGCGCGGGCGCCCAGCTCCCCTGGAACGTGGAGTCCGAGGTCTGGTACACGATTACCTGGGCGCCGTGCAGCGTGTCCGCACGGGACATGTCGGGGAAGGCGGCTTCGAAGCAGATCAGCACGCCAAGCTTGAGCGGCCGCCCGCCGGGCGGCGTCGCGGTCATCACCCGGGCCCCGTCGCCGGGGATCATGTTGCTCGACGCCGCCTTGCTGATCTTAGTCAGCCAGCCCAGTTGCTGGCGGAACGGGATGTACTCCCCGAACGGGACGAGCCGGGTCTTGGTGTAGCTGGCCACGATCCCGCTGCTGTCGATCAGCACCGCGACCTTGGACTTTCCCCCAGGGGTGTAGGAATCCTGGTCCACCAGGATCGGGGCGCCGTCAATGGCGGACAGCCGCCGGAGCCGGTCCAGGAGCGCGTGATGGAACCGCAGGTCGAGGCCGATGCTGCTTTCTCCCCACACGATCAGGTCCGGGTGCCGCGGGCCCAGCCTGCCGGTCAGCGCCTGGCTGGCCGTGCCCAGCGATGAGGGATGCTGCTGGAAGCCCGGCTGGACCAGGGCCACGGTCACCTGCCCGGCCGACGGCACCGGCGGCGTGAGCGCGAACGCGACCGGGCCCGCCCCGGCGGCGATGGCCACCGCCGCCGCGCCCAGCGCCCGCAGCGTGGCCCGCGGTGCGGTGATCAGGATGACCAGGCCGGTGTTGGCCGCCACCAGGGCGAAGCTGACCAGCCATACGCCGCCCACCGACGCCAGCGCGAGCATCGCCGGGTGCTGCCACTGACTCGCGCCGAGCAGTGCCCACGGACCGCCCAGGGCCTGCCAGGACCGGATCCACTCGACCAGCAGCCAGTAGCTCGGCACCACCACCAGCGCGGCCAGGCAGCGCCAGGCCGTCATCGGCGGCCGCAGCAGCGCCCAGGCGCTCACCCCGACCCCGGCCCAGCAGGCGCCGAGGACGATCGCCACCAGCACCAGGGCAGGGCCGATGTTGGGGATCAGCCAGTAGTGCGCGGCCATGATGAACCCGGCACCGAACCACCAGGAACGGACCGCGGCCTCGCGCGCCGAGGGCGCGCCGCGCATCAGCAGCAGGCCGGGCACCAGCGCGAACCACGCCAGGAACTCCAAATTGGGCGCGGGGAAGGCGAGGACCGGCAGGGCCCCGGCGACAAGAGCACCGTAACGGGCCGGCTGGCCCAGGGCGCTACCCAACCGCCGCCAGAACGACATGCTCCCATTGTGCTGCCACGCAGGCGGGTGCACGCCCACGCCAGGTCACGCGTCAGTAGCGATTAGGGCATGTGCCGCCGATCGCCTGCGGCGCCACGCCACGGCCCAGCCGTATGCCGCCCAGCCGAACGCGCCCACGGTTAGCGCGATGATCAGGTATTCCGGCCCGGCGCCGACCCGGTCGGCCAGGGTGATCGTGTGCAGCAGCGGCACCCGCGACTCGAGGATGGCCTGCCGCCAGGTGCCGGTGCGGGCCACCAGGGTGCCGTCGGGCGCGATGATCGCGCTCACCCCGGTCGTCGAGGCGACCACCACGGCCCGGTCGGATTCCACGGCCCGGATCCGGGCCATGGCCAGTTGCTGCAGGCTCTCCCCGAGTTGCCCGTCCACCTCGAAGGTCGCGTCGTTGGTCTGCACGGCCAGCAGGTTCGCCCCGGCCCTGACCTCGGAGGCGACCAGGCCGTCGAAGCCGACCTCGTAGCAGATGACGTCGCCGAGGCGGATCGGCCCCACATGGAAGACCACGGGGCGCCGCCCCGCGGTGAAGTTTTCCGGCTGCAGCGCCACCAGGGAAGTGATGTGCGAAAGCAGGCCGCGCAGCGGGATGTACTCCCCGAACGGGACAAGTTCCCGCTTCACGTACAGCGGGCCAGGGCCACGGCCGGGTGTCCACAGCTGCCCGACGTTGCGCAACGGGTTCCTGAGCACCTCACCGACCAGCACCGGCCGGTCGATGGCCTGCACTGCCGCGGTGATCGTGCCGAACACGGGGGGATACTGTCTGGGATCCAGGTCCGTGGAGTTCTCCGGCCAGATCACCAGGTCAGGTGCGGGCCGGCGGCCCGCGCGGACCTGCGCGGCCAGCTTCTCTGTCGCCGCCGCGTGGTTCGCGGTCACGGTGGTGGCCCGGAGCAGGTCGGGCACGTTCCTGGCGTGCGGCACGCTGCCCTGGATGGCGGCGACCGTAGCCGCCGGGGTGCCGGCGGGCACGGGGTCCACCGGCAGCAGGCCGCCCGCCAGGGCCAGTCCCGCCGCCCCGGCGAGGGCAAGGGCGGGAACCAGGCGGCGGCGCAACCCACCCGCCGGGCCGGATGCCAGCAGCAGCCAGGCGAGCGTGCTGCCGGTGAGCGCGAGCAGGAAGGAGAGCAGCGGCGCACCGCCGATGGCGGTCCAGGGCGCGGTGGGCGCGCCCGCCTGGCTCATGGCCAGCCTGCCCCACGGGAACCCATAGGGCCACCGGTCACGCAGCGCCTCGGCAACGACCCACCAGCCCGCCACGGCCACCGGCCACGCTCGCAGCGACAGCAGCACCCGCTGGCCCACGGCGAGCAGGGCGAAGATGAGCGCCTCGGCGATGGCCAGCGCGGCCCAGGCGTACCAGGCCAGGTTGATCAGCCAGGACAGCAGCGGAACGAACAGCGCGAGGCCGAACAGCAGCCCGACCGCGAAGCTCGCCCGCAGGCTCCGGCCTTGCAGCGCCACCACGAGCAGCGCCGGGCCGAGCGGGGCCAGCGGCCACGCCCCGACCGGGGGAAAGGTGACGGTGAGGATCAGTCCGCCGGCCACGGCGGCCAGCAAGGCCCAGCCGAGCGCGAGGCGCGGCTCACCAGGCAGCCCCCGTCCGGTGGATGCCCCCCGCCCGGCGACAGGCGCGCCGACAGCAGCGGGTGCGCCGGCGGCAACAGGTGCGGGGACAGAGGCGGCGGGCGCCGGCCCGGCGCCTGATCCGTCCGGAGCCGGCAGGGCCGTGGGCAGGCCAGCGGGAGTACTCTCCGGGCCGGTCAGCGTGATCACCCTCCCCGCCTGCCATGCGATAGCCGCGACAACCTGAAGCGTAACCGCGCCGCGGGCCTGCAGTGCCCGCTTGGCCCGGGCCACCGGGGGGTCGCTCCCCGGGCTGGCAGGGTCAAAGCCTCGTGACGGAGGAGTGGGGCCGCAGGCCATCGGGGGGTTCCGGGGGTCGCTCCCCCCGGGCCAGCACTGCGCCCTGCGGAGCCCCGGTAGCCTGCACCGGGACGTGCCGTAGGAAAGGGGCCGCAGGTGAGCCGCCGGGGCTGGGTGCTGTTCGGGCTGATGAGCGTCATCTGGGGCGTGCCCTATCTGCTCATCAAGGTGGCGGACGGCGGCGTATCGGTGCCCGTCCTTGTGTTCGCCCGGGTGGCGATCGGCGCTGCCGTGCTGCTGCCATTGGCGATCCGGCGCGGCCAGATCCGCGTGCTGGCCGGCCGCTGGCGGTGGCTGGCGCTGTTCGCCGTTGTGGAGATCATGCTGCCCTGGGCGCTGCTTTCTGACGCGGAGCGGCACCTGTCCAGTTCGCTGACCGGCCTGCTGATCGCGGCAGTCCCGATCATCGGGCTGGTGCTTGCCCGGCTGACCGGCGGCCCGGAGCGGCTCACCGCCCTGCGCTGGGCCGGACTGCTGGCCGGCCTGGGCGGCGTCGCGCTGCTGGCCGGCCCGCACCTAGCGGGCGGCGGCGCCTGGCCCATCGCCGAGGTGATGCTCGTCGCGCTGTGCTACGCCACCGGCCCGCTGATCGCCAACAGGAAGCTCGGCGGCCTGCCCGGCATCGGCATGACCGCCGTCTGCCTGGCCGCCGCCGCGCTGGTGTACGCCGTGCCCGCGGCGCTGACCTGGCCGTCCCGGATGCCTTCGGCCGCGGTGCTCGGCTCGCTTGCCGGGCTGGGCGTGCTCTGCACGGCCCTGGCCTTCGTCCTGTTCTTCCAGCTCATCGCCGAGGTCGGCCCGGCCAGGGCCACCGTGATCACCTACGTGAACCCGGCCGTCGCGGTCGCACTGGGGGTGGGCGTGCTCGGCGAGCCGCTCACCCCGGCGATCGTGGGCGCGTTCGTGCTGATCCTGTCCGGCTCGGTGCTGGCGACCAGGTCCGGCCTGCCGCGGCCGCGGACTGCGCCGGACCCGCGCCGGCCTGCGCCGGACCCGCCCGCGCGGCCGCTTCGTTCGGCCGACCGGCCTGCCGTGCCCGACTAGGATTACGACGGTGATAGATCTCAAGGCTGCCCGGCAGGAACCGGACCGCTATCGGGCCGCGCTTGACCGGCGCGGGGCTGCTGCCGACTTCGACGCACTGCTCGCCGTGGACGCCCGGTGGCGCGAGCTGACCGAGCGCGCCGAGTTTCTGCGCGCGGAGCAGAAGAGGTCCTCCAGGGCCGGGCCGCCAGGGCCCGAGCAGCTCGCCGAACTGAAGCGGCTCGCCGCAGACCTGGACAGGGCTCAGGCCGACCTGGCGCACGCCGATCACGAGCGCAACGCGCTGCTCGCCCGCATCCCGAACCTGCCCGACCCCACCGCGGCCGACGGCATGGCCGAGGAGGACTCGCAGGTCCTGCGCGAGGTTGGCGAGCGGCCGTCGTTCGGCTTCACCCCCCGCGACGCGACCGAACTCGGGTCCAAGCGCGGCTGGATCGACATGAAGCGGGGCGCCCGGCTGTCCGGCTCCCGGTTCGCCTACCGGATCGGCGACGTGGCCATGACCGAGCTGGCGCTGTACCGGTTCGTCCTGGACAAGCTGGCCGGGCTGGGCTTCCTGCCGGTGCTGCCACCGGTGCTCGCGGGCGAGCAGGCCATGTACGGCACCGGGTTCCTGCCCACCGAGGAGTCCAACCTCTACCACCTGGAAAAGGACGACCTGTACCTGACCGGCACGTCTGAGGTCGCGCTGGCCGGCATCCACGCCGACGAGCGCCTGGACGAGGCCGACCTGCCTGCCCTCTACGCGGGGTACACCACGAACTTCCGCCGTGAGGCGGGGGCCGCGGGCAAGGACACCAAGGGCATGTTCCGGGTGCACCAGTTCGACAAGGTGGAGATGTACGTCTACTGCCTGCCCG
>DASXKD010000422.1:0-8227 GCA_036497045.1 Streptosporangiaceae bacterium
CAAGTGGGCGGTCAGGCACTGCGACCAGGCGGGGGTCGCCGAGGCCGAAGTGGTCAGGCTGACCCCGCCCGCGCCGTCGCGGTCCGACCGCCCGCTGCTGCAGCCCCTGGTCCGCGATGGGGAGGTGGTGGGTGCCGAGCCGCTGGCCAAGGCCAGGGAGCGCCACCAGGCCGTGCTGGCCGAGCTCCCCCCGCACGCGCTGCAGCTCTCCCGCGGCTACCCGGCGATTCCTACGCTTTTCGAGCCGAACGGCGGCTAGTGCTGGCCCTGGGGGCGACCCCCGGAACCCCCGAGGCCGGGCCGGTGGCGCGTGCCCCGATTCGATAACTTGTGGGCGCGCCTCCGGCCGCTCAGTAACCTGTGGGCATGCATCCCACCGCGATCAAGGTTGCCGGTGTGCTCCGCGAGCTTGGCGTGACCGGGGACATCAGGGAACTGCCCGAGCCGGCCCCCACCGCGGCGACCGCGGCGGCCCAGCTCGGCTGCGAGGTCGGTGCGATCGCCAACAGCCTGGTCTTCAACGCCGACGGTGCGCCGCTGCTGGTGCTGACCAGCGGCGCGCACCGGGTGGACACCGGCCGGGTGGCCGCCCTGGTCGGCGCGGGCAAGGTCAAGCGGGCCGACCCGGAGTTCGTCCGCCAGTCCACCGGCCAGGTGATCGGCGGGGTGGCCCCGGTCGGCCATCCGGCCCCGCTGCGCACGCTGGTGGACACCGAACTCGGCTCCTACGACGTGGTGTGGGCCGCGGCCGGCCACGCGCACACGGTGTTCTCGACCTCGTTCGGCGAACTTGTCCGGATCACCGGCGGAACCCCCGCCACCGTCGCCGCCGACGCCTGACGATCCCGCGCGGCACGAGGCTCCGGGGGGTCCGGGGTCGCCCCGCTGGGTTAGCACCTGGACGCCGTAGGCTCGGCGCATGCGCGCGCTGATTGTCGTGGATGTGCAGAACGACTTCTGTGAGGGCGGGTCGCTGGCCGTGACCGGCGGGTCGGCGGTGGCGGCGGCGATCAGCGCCTACCTGGCGGCCGAGGGCGGCAGCTACGCCCACGTGGTCGCGTCGCGGGACCATCACATCGATCCCGGCGGCCACTTCTCCGATCACCCGGACTTCGCCGGGTCCTGGCCGCCGCACTGTGTGGCCGGCACGGCGGGCGCCGAGTTCCACCCGGACCTGGACACCAGCAGGCTGGAGACGGTGTTCAGCAAGGGCGCATACGCCGCGGCCTACAGCGGGTTCGAGGGCACCGACGAAGCGGGCACGCCGCTGGCCGCCTGGCTGCGTGAGCGCGGCGTGGACGCGCTCGACGTGACCGGCATCGCCACCGACTACTGCGTCCGGGCCACGGCACTGGATGCGGCGCGGGAGGGATTCGCCACCCGGGTGCTGCTCCCGCTGACCGCCGGGGTTGACCCGGTCACCACGGGGGAGGCGGTTGCCGCGCTGAAGGCCGCCGGAGTCGTTCTGGACGAATCGCGCGGCACGGCATAACCGCCTACCAGACCAGGTCCTGAGCGGGGCTAGGGTCGTGAGGGCGGCACCCGCGGTGCCGCCTCTACTGGGACGTGGCAGCGGGCGCGGCGGCGTCCGCCGGAAAGTGGGGTTGCCGCGATGGCGGACTGGAATAGCAAGATCATCGAGGAGTTCCGTGTCAACGAGGGCAAGGTGGGCGGCCCGTTCGAGGGCGCGCCGCTGCTCCTGCTGCACACCGTGGGCGCCAGGACCGGCCAGCAGCGGGTGAACCCGATGATGTACCGGCCGGTGCCGGGCGGTTACGCGGTCTTCGCTTCCAAGTCTGGTGCCCCGACGAACCCGGACTGGTACCACAACATGCTGGCCCACCCCGACGTGACGGCGGAGATCGGCACCGAGACGGTGAAGCTCCGAGCCCGGGTGGCCGAAGGCACTGAGCGGGGCGAGATCTGGGAAGCGCACAAGGCCGCCAACCCGGGCTTCGCCGAGTACGAGAAGATGACCACCCGGCAGATCCCGGTCGTCATCCTCGAGCCCGCCGGCTAGCACCGGGCACGGTGATGCTCTGGTGACCAAGCTGATCCTCGGGTCCGCAGCGGAGCGGCGGGCTCGGCTGGCCCGCCGGCACCTTCTGGCGCCGCCAGCCAGGGCGCAGACGGCTGCCGAGGTGGTGGCAGCCATGATCGCTCTGCACGGCACCGATCCAGCGTCCGTGTACCTGGCCGCCTGGGCCCGCAGCGCGGACGGGCATCGTGCGATCGGGCACGCCGCCGTCGAGCGGGCCCTGTATCAGGACCAGGAACTGCTCCGGATGCTGGGCATGCGCCGGACCATGTTCGTCGTCCCGGCCGGCCTGGCACCTGTCATCCAGGCGGCCTGCACCGACCAGGTCGCGGAACGGATGCGCAAGGGGCTCGTCCGTGACCTCGCCACGGCCGGCGTCGCCGCCGATGCCGGGCGCTGGCTCGACGAGGTCGGGGATGCCACGGTCAAAGCCCTGACCGCCCGGGGCGCCGCGACCGGCGCCGAACTGGCCCGCGACGAGCCACGGCTGCGCACCCAGCTCGTCTACGCCGAGGGCAAGAGCTACGGCGGCTCCGTCAGCATCACCACCCGGGTGCTGATGCTGCTCTCCGCGGAGCGGCGGATCGCCCGCGGCCGCCCCCGCGGTGGCTGGACCTCCAGCCAGTACGAGTGGATGCCGGCCGATCCCTGGCCGGCCAGTTCCGCAGCCGAGGCGCGGGCCGAACTGGCCCGCCGCTGGCTGCTGGCGTTCGGTCCGGCACCAGTGTCCGACCTGCAGTGGTGGACCGGCTGGACGGGCAGCCAGGCGCGGGCGGCGCTCGGCCAGCTCGCCACCGCCGAGGTGAACCTCGACGGCACCCCGGGCGTCGTCCTGGCCGGCGACCAGGATCCCGAGCCGGTCACCGAACCGTGGGCGGCGCTGCTGCCCGCGCTGGACCCGACCCCGATGGGCTGGCGCGAGCGGGGCTGGTTCCTCGGCGACCACGGGGCAGCCCTGTTCGACCGCTCGGGGAACATCGGGCCCACCATCTGGTGGGACGGCCGGATCGTGGGCGGCTGGGCGCAGCGCCCGGACGGCGAGGTCGTGTTCCGCCTGCTCGAAGACCCGGGCTCCGCGGCGGCCGCGGCAATCGGCGCGGAGGCGGAAAGCCTCCAGGCGTGGCTGGGCCCGACCCGGGTCACTCCCCGCTTCCGCACCCCCCTGGAACGCGAACTCTCCGCCTGACTGCTACCCCGCTAGGCGCACCCCGGCGTCCGCGCGCTGCGCGGCTACTCGCCGTCGGGGATCGACTCGTAGATGCGCTTGCAGTCCGGGCAGACCGGGAACCGCGATGGGTCCCTGGTGGGCACCCACTTCTTCCCGCACAGCGCCATCACCGGAGCGCCGCTCACCACACTGTCCACGATCTTGTCCTTCAGGACATAGTGGGCGAACCGCTCGTGATCGCCATCACCGGTGGATAGGTCCGGCCGGACCTCGGTGTCCTCGCGGGTTTCCTGCTGGGGAAGCACTTCGGTACTCACGGGAGGTGAGTCTACTCCGCCTCAGTTGAGCCCTGGATCTTCCGGATAGGTCGCCACCAGGGCCAGGGCACCGCCGGACCGGCGCAACACCGCCCGCCAGAGCTGCTCAGGTTCGGGGTCGAAGACGTCGGCCGGCCCGGCCGGCAGGACATACCACGCGCCCTCCTCGATCTCCGCCTGAAGCTGCCCCGGCCCCCAGCCGGCATACCCGGCGAACACCCGGAACGAGGCGATGCCCCCCGCCACGAGTTGCGGCGGGGTGTCCAGATCGATCAGGCCGACCCGGGACGTGAGCGGCGTGGAGTCGAGCGGCCGCCACCCCACGGGCTCCTCCTTGCCCGGCACGCTGGCCAGGCCGAGCGCGCTGTTCGGCGCCACCGGCCCGCCCTTGAAGACCACGGACGGGTCGCTGACCAGTTCCGTCCACGGCTCGAGCACGCGCCCGACGGGTACCTTTGTCGGCCGGTTCAGCACGACGCCGAGAGTCCCCTCCTCGGGCTCGTCTTCCACGACCAGCACCACGGTGCGCTTGAAGTTGGGGTCCTCCAGCATCGGTGTTGCTACCAGCAAACGCCCCGCCCGGACCTCGTCCATGCCTCCATTCTCGCCGATGCCCGGGCACCCGCAATCCGCCTGGCCGGGCCGGCCCGGTCAGCGGTGGCGACCGCCAGCGGCATCACGGACCGCCGCGGCCACGGCGGACGCCACATCCGGGTGGAACACCGACGGGATGATGTAGTGCGGGCCCAGTTCGGCGGGAGACACCACGCCCGCCAGTGCCCGGGCGGCCGCGATCAGCATGTCGTCGGTGACCGTGCGGCTTTGCGCGTCCAGCAGCCCGCGGAATACCCCGGGAAAGGCGAGCACGTTGTTGATCTGGTTGGGGTAGTCGCTGCGCCCGGTCGCGACCACCGCGGCGTACTCACCCGCAGCGTCCGGATCCACCTCGGGATCGGGATTGGCGAGCGCGAAGACGATCGCATCACGCGCCATCGTCTCGATGTTCTCGCCGGTGAGGATGTTCGACACGGACACGCCGATGAACACGTCCGCGCCGGGCAGCGCGCCGGGCAGGTCACCGGCGTAACGCGCGGAGTTGGTGTGCTCGGCGACCCATTGCAGGCTCTCCCCCGCCCCCGGGCGGCCCGCGTAGACCGCGCCCTGGTCATCGCAGACGATGACGTCGGACGCGCCGAGGGCCAGCAGCAGCCTGAGCACCGCGGTCCCGGCGGCACCAGCACCGGCCATGACGATGCGCACCGACGCGAGCCTCTTGCCGACCACGCGCAGCGCGTTGGTCAGTGCGGCGAGCACCACGATCGCCGTGCCGTGCTGGTCATCGTGGAAGACCGGGATGTCCAGCAGTTCCCGCAGCCGCCGCTCCACCTCGAAGCACCGGGGGGCACTGATGTCCTCCAGGTTGATGCCGCCGAACGCCGGCGCGATGATCTGCACCGTCCGGATGATCTCGTCGGTGTCCTGGGTGTCCAGGCAGAGCGGCCATGCATCGATCCCCGCGAACCGCTTGAACAGGGCGGCCTTCCCCTCCATCACCGGCATGGCCGCATACGGGCCTACGTTGCCGAGGCCCAGCACCGCGGAGCCGTCGGTCACCACGGCCACGCTGTTGCGCTTGACGGTCAGCCGCCGCACGTCATCGGGGTTGGCCGCGATGGCCAGCGACACCCGGGCCACGCCCGGCGTGTAGGCCATCGACAGGTCGTCCCGGTTGCGCAGCGGCACCTTCACGTTCGTTTCGATCTTGCCGCCGAGATGCAGCAGGAAGGTGCGGTCGCTGACCTTGTTCACCACGACGCCAGGAATCGCCGTCATGGCCTGGACGATCTCTTCGGCGTGATGGGTGTCCCTGGCGGCGCAGGTGACATCCACCCGGAGCTGCTCATAGCGGTACGGGGTCACGTCCAGGGCGGTCACGGCGCCGCCCGCCTGCTCGACCGCGTGGGTCAGGTCGCTGACCGCCCGGCCCCGCGAGGGAACCTCCAGGCGCACGGTGATCGAATACGACACGCTCGGGGCTACCGACACTGGCTCCTCGCCTTCACCCGGCCCGGCCGCCCAGCGCGCCCGGCACTGCCCGACGATCACATCGTGCCACCAGCCGCGACCAGCAGGCACCTACGGCCAGCGGAAAAGGATTCGCGTCGCGTGCACGGGGCGGCCCCGCACCCACGTACCCTTCAAGAATGCCCCAGGGTAGTGTGACCGGGCGCCGCCCGGTCGGTGCCGGAGCGGCCGTGCCGCCCGCGCCGACGATCGACGTGGCCCGGCTGAGGGTGGCCATCGCCCGGCTGTCACGCTGGCTGCGCCGCCACGAGCTGGCCGGCCTGACGCCCACCCAGCTCTCCGCACTTTCCACCGTGGACCGTATCGGGCCGCTGCGGCTTGGCGACCTGGCCGCGGCGGAGAAGATCGCCCCGTCCACTCTCACCCGGCTGGTCATCGTGCTGGAGGAGAGCGGTTACGTGGAGCGGTGCCCGGTCCCTGGTGACGCGCGGGCCAGCACGCTGACCATCACGCACGCGGGCCACGAGGTGCTTGAGCGGATCCGCGAGCAGAGCATGATCCTGCTGGCCGACCGGCTGCAGACGCTCACCGCCGAACAGCGCGTCACGCTGGCCGCCGCGCTCCCGGCCCTGGAGCAGCTGGCCGACGCCGACCCCCGCAGTCGCTAACCGCAGCTCCCCGCCCAGCCCGCCAAGGCCAAGGCCCCGTGACGAAGGAACGTGGCCTTGGGCCACCGGGGGGGCTCTGGGGGGTCGCTCCCCCGGGCCGGCACCACTTAAAAGAGCAGGCTGGACAGGGAGCTGCGGGCCTTGGTGACCCGCGGGTCCCTGGGCGGGAAGATCTCGAACAGGCCAACCAGGTGCTGCCTGACCTTGTCCCGGTCCTCTCCGGTGGTCCGGCGGATGACGCCGAGCAGCCGGTCGAACGCCTCTTCCGCGTTGCCCAGGGACATCTCGATGTCGGCAACCCGGATCTGGGCCGCCACGCCGTCCGGGTGCGCGGCCGCATCCTTGCGGGCCTGGGCCGGGTCGTAGGAGTTCACCCGCCGGAACAGATTCACCTGTGCCAGGCCCACGGTGGCGACCGGGTGGCCGGGGTCGTTCGCCAGCATCCGCTCGAAGGCGCCGGCGGCGGCATCGAGGTCGCCACGTTCCATGGCCTGCTGTGCCTCGGCCAGTTCCGGCTCGCGGAGTGCGTCCAGGCCGGCCGTCCCGTCGGTGTCGGCATCGTCCTCCGGGCCTGGCTCGGGCTGGTCGCCCGCGCCGGGCAGCCCGAGCTGCTGCGCGACCTGGAGCACCTGGCCGAGCCATTGACGCACCTGAGCCTCGGGCAGGGCACCGAGGAACCCGGGCACCAGCTGGCCCCCGATCACGGCAAGCACCATCGGGATGCTCTGCACCTGTAGTGCCGCGCTGAGCTGCGGGTTGGCGTCCACGTCCACTTTGGCGAGGACCCAGGCCCCGGCGGCTTCGTTGGCCAGCCGCTCCAGCACCGGGCTGAGCTGCTTGCAGGGCCCGCACCACTCGGCCCACAGGTCCATGATCACGGGGACGGTGCGGGAGCGCTCCAGCACGTCCGTCTCGAATGTCGCCTCTGTCACGTCGAACACGTACTCGCTGTGGGCAGCACCCGGACTGGCGGCGGCTGAGGCCTGCTGGCGCTGCGTGGCCGCCTGGCGGGCGCCGAGGTCGACGGCGCCGTACAGCGAGAAGTTCCGCGGCTGCTGCATGACTCCATCCTGCCGCATCCACCGGCCCTGATTGGCCGTGACGCCGGTGACCGCCGCCTGCTCGGCGAAGGCCACCCGCCTACGATCGGATTACCGCAAAGGATCGAAGCCGATCGAGTCGAGGTGGGTCATGGCTCCCAAAGCGTTCGCCTCCTCGGCGGACCTGGCCGCGAAAGAGCGGACCCTGGAGATACTCGCCGATGGGGTCTACGCGCTGACCGCCGAGGGCGACCCGAACGTGGGCGCGATCGAGGGTGAGGACTTCCTGGTCTGCTTCGAGGCCATGGCCACCCCGGTGGCCGCCGGCGAGTGGCTTGCCCTGCTCCGCCAGCACACCGGTAAGCCCGTTCGCTACCTGGTGCTTTCGCATTACCACGCGGTCCGGGTGCTCGGTGCGAGCGCGTTCAGCGCCGAACTCATCGTTACGCATGAAAAGACAAGGGAACTGATCGCCGAGCGCGGGCGGCAGGACTGGGAGTCGGAGTACGGGCGGATGCCCAGGCTTTTCCGGGAGCCGGCCTCGATCCCCGGGCTGACCTGGCCGACCGCGACGTTCACCGACCAGTTCACCATCGACCTGGGTGGCGGCCGCGGCGACCTGGTGCTGCAGTACTGCGGGCGCGGGCACACCGAGGGCGACATCGTCGCTTGGCTGCCGCAGCAGAAGATCCTGCTCGCCGGCGACCTGGTGGAGGCGCAGGCCGCGCTGTACACCGGCGACGCGTTCCACCGCGAGTGGGCGGCCGGCACGCTGGACCGGGTCGCGGCGCTGGGCGCGGAAACCCTGGTCGGCGGGCGCGGCGTGGTAGCGCAAGGCGCGGATGCCTGCGCGGCGGCCGTCGGCCAGACCCGGCATTTCCTCTCTCGCATGCTGACCGAGGTGGGCGCGGTGCACGAGCGCGGCGGCACCCTCAAAGAGGCGTTCGAGGGCGCGCACGCGGCGCTGGCTG
>DASXKD010000423.1:0-14444 GCA_036497045.1 Streptosporangiaceae bacterium
CAGACCGGCCGGGGCGCCGAGCGCCAGTTCCACGAGCCGGGCGGCGACCTCGTCGGTGTCGACCGGCTGGAACCGTACTCCCGCCGGGACCGGGATCACCGGCAGCTTCGCCATCTGCCTCATGACCGTCAGGGAAAGGTCATGGAACTGGGTGGCCCGCAGGGTCGTCCAGGGCAGGCCTGACTCGGCCACGACCCGCTCCGCGGCCAGTTTGAACCCGAAGTAGCCGAACATCGCCCGGTCGGCGGCGCTGGCCACGGGGATCCGGTCGGCCCCGACCACCGAGATGAACACCAGGTGCGGGTGCCCGGCCCGGGACGCCGCCGCGACCAGGTTCCTGGTCGCCACGTCGTCGTCCTTGCGGCCCCCGGCGCAGTGCACGATGACCTCCGCGCCCGCCACCGCGGTCTCGATTCTCTCGTTCTTGAGCAGGTCGCCGGTCACGTACTCGACGCCGTCCGCCGCCTCGTGAGGGTGCCGGCTCAGCACCCGTACGCGGCAGCCCGCGGCCAGCAGGCGTGGTACGACGCGGCGGCCGAGCGTGCCCGTGCCGCCGGTGACCAGGATGAGTGACGTCATCGTTCCTCCTCGCAGAATGCGCCCTTCCGGCGAAGGCCGCTCGGGCACCTGCCCCGCGTGTCACATCGGCGTGGTGGCAGGTGTCAGGGTGATGACACCAGGCAACGAGAGAATGTGACCGATGACCGACAGTGACTGGCTGGCCGGTGCCTTTGAGGAGCACCGCGGGCACCTGCGCGCGGTGGCCTACCGGCTGCTCGGCTCGATGAGCGACGCCGACGATGCGGTACAGGACACCTGGCTGCGGCTGACCAGCGCGGACGCCAGCGAGGTGGAGAACCTGGGTGGCTGGCTGACAACGGTCGTGGCCCGGGTGTCCCTCAACATGCTCCGGTCGCGGCGGCGCCACCCTGAGCAGGCCGTGGGCGGCTCCTGGCCGGCTTCGGTGGAGGCGTCCGGCGGTGATGGTGCGGCGGCCGGGTCGCTGGGGACAGGTGCGGGCGCGCGGCTGGGCGATCCAGAGAACGAGGCCGTGCTCGCGGACTCGGTCGGCCTCGCCCTGCTGGTCGTGCTGGATACGCTCACCCCCGCCGAACGGCTCGCATTCGTCCTGCACGACATGTTCGCCATGCCGTTCACTGAGGTGGCGGACGTGCTCGGCCGCACCCCGGACGCCACGCGCCAGCTCGCGAGCCGGGCTCGCCGCCGCGTCCGCGGTGCGCCCAGCCCGGACCATGCCGCCGACGTCGCCCGCCAGCGGGAGGTGGCCACCGCGTTCCTCGCCGCCTCCCGCGGCGGCGATCTGTCGGCCCTTGTCGCGCTGCTTGATTCTGACGTTACGCTGACCGCCGATGCTGCCGCCGTACCGGCCGGACGGCCGGCCGTGCTGCACGGTGCGCGGACGGTCGCTACCGGGGCGATCGCGGCCGCCACAATGAGCCAGGAATCGCGGCTGGCCCTGGTGGACGGGGCCGTGGGCATCGTCTTCGCGCCCGCCGGTCACCTGCGGATCGTGCTGGCCCTGACGGTCAGCGACGCGCGCCAGATCACCGCCATCGACGTGATCGCCGACCCGGACCGGCTGCGTCGGCTGCGCCTGGCGGTGCTGCCGGACTAGGTCCAGGACCCGCGGGGCAGGGCCCCGGCCCGGGCTTTCCCAGATGTCTGGGAAGTCCGGGCGGATCGTTGACCCCGCGGCGCGGCGCCGCCCATGCTGAGCAGCGGATCACGGGATGCAACCCCAGGCACAGCGGCCGGGCAGCGCCAAGGTGAAGGAGAGTCGATGGCTTACCGCGGTTCCACGGCGCGCGTCCGGGCGCCACTGCAGGCGCGGAGCCGGAGGCGATGGCTGCTTGCGGCCGGGATCGCCGGGCTCTGGCTGGTCTTCCTGATGGGCTCCGGGTCCTTGATGGCAAGTACCGTGCTGCTGGTCCTGCTCGGGGCCGTGGCCGGCGGTGTGGTGGTGGTGCTGCGGCTGTTCGGGTTCGGCAGGGACCACCCGTGGTTTCATCAGGCCGCCAGCCGGCCGTGGCGTGACGGGCGGGACGTGTTGCGGGTCGCCCTGCGTCATCTGCCCGAGGTGTTCATTGTGACCCCGCAGGGCTCTCTGCTGGCGCCGAACGCCGTGGAACTCAGAATGAACCCTGCCGACATCGAGTCACTGGCCGAATTGATCGACCTCAACCTGGTGAACGCCAGCGCGGCCGAGGCCTACGCGGCGGAGGTTGCCGCACACTCCGCGCGGGTCGTCAGCAACGTCCCGCTCGAGGTGGGCGTCGTCGCGGACGTGGCGGTTCCCCCGGGCCGTTACCGGCTCCGTCAGCGGTCGTCGCTAGCTGCCATGACCCTGGCCGCGGACCCGGTCACCAGCGCGGATCCCGGCACCAGCGCGGATCCGGTCACCAGTGCGGACCCGGTCACTAACGCGGATCCGGTGTGCGCGGCCTACCCGGTCAGCATGCCAGGCCCGGCCGGTGCGCCAGTCCCGGTCAGCATGCCGGGCCCGATGAGCATGTCAGGCCCGGCCAGGGCGCCAGGACTGGCCGAAGGGGCGTATCCGGTGAGTGCCGGAGTCGGTCCCTTCCGCGATGGCCGGACCAGGTCCGACCTGGCGATGGCCCCGGCGTTCATGACGGGCGCCGCGACGGTCGCCGAGCCCGCCCTGACTCCATTGCTGCGGCTGATCACGAACGGCGCCGTCGCAGAAACCCGGGTTTCCGGCGCTCGCGCTGGGCGCGGTAACGCGGTGGAACTTCAGTTGCCCGGGGAGCCCACGGTCTCCCGGGTGCATGCCACGTTCACCTGCACGGGCGGCGAGTGGCGGATCACCGTCCTGGGCCGCAACGGAGTGCTGCTGAACGGCACCCCACTGACAAGTGAGCACGTCATAAGGGACGGGGACGCCATCCGGTGGGGCCAGCAGTCCAGCGCACCAGTGTCCGCGGTGGTCATCAGATAACCGCCGCGGCCCGGTACCGGTCCGCCCCGGCGGAAGGGGAAATTCATGCCTGGGCTTGCCCTGGTGGCGATATGTGCCGCGATCGTGCTGATGCCGCTGGCGGTGTGGTGGCTGATCCACACCAGGGCGCTGCTGGCCGTGGCTGGCGTGGATCCGCAGTACGTGCGGACCGTGCCGGACCGGGTCCGCTATACCTCGATGGGCGCCATCGTCCTGCTCACCGCGACCGCGGCCACCGCCTCGCTCACCGTGGCGCTCTCACTGGTCTTCACGGCCGGGGACTGGCCTTTCTACCTTCCGGTGGGGCTGCTGTGGGGCGCGATCGTGCTCAACTTCGACCGCTGGATCGTGAGCAGCCTCGACTACGGCCCGCTGACCGCCGACGACCCGGTGCTGAGCCAGCGGCAGCAGGCGCGGTCCAAGGCGGTGCACTTCACGGTCCGCTTCATCATGGCCGCCCTCGTCGGCCTGATCATCAGCGAGCCGATCGTGCTGGCGATATTCGGCCCGGAGATCAACCAGCAACTCGCTGCCCAGCATGTCACCGACATAAGCCAGCAGACCGCGCAGATCAACGCCGCGGCTGCCAGACAACTCGCCATCATCAACCAGCCGGTGGCAGCCGATCAGAAGGCCCTGCGGGCCGCCGCCCAGAAGGCCGGCCAGGCGCACCGGATCTACCTTTGCGAACTGACCGCGCAATGCCACAACCTGCCGCCCGGCCTGGTCACCCAGGTGCCTGGTCCCGGGCCGCAGACCACCCAGGACTACCAGATCTGGCAGGCCGATGTCCGCCTGCAGAACAAGGCTCAGCGCACGGCCAGCAGCGCAGCCGCCCAGGCGCGCAAGCAGGCGGCGGCGCTCAGCACGCAGACGGCCGCCAAGATCGCGGCAGCGGCCAAGAAGATCGACGCCGACAACGGCCTGCTGGCCCGGGAGCGGGCACTGGACACGCTTAGCCGGCAGAATCCAGGGTTCCTGCTGCGGCGCCTGCTGCTGTGGTCGGCGCTGATGTTCATCGACCTCGCCCCGGTCCTGCTCAAGACGTTCTCACCAGGAACCGTGTACGACGTGCTGCAGCGCAACGCGGCGGTCCGCCTGGTACGCAACTCGCGCACCGATGCGGCGGCCGACAGCGATCATGAGAGCCGCAAGCAGGCCATCACCCGTGACTTCGACCTCAAGTCCCACCAGGCCGTGACCGAGGCCGGGTACCACGAGCGCATCGTGGCGCTCTACCCCGGCCTGCAGACTGTCACCGCGGCCAGGAACGGTGCGGCCGGGAACGGTGCGGCCGGGAACGGCGCGGCCGGGAACGGCGCGGCCGGGAACGGGGTGACTGGCAACGGTGCGACCCGGAACGGGGTGACCGGCAACGGCGCGGCCGGAAACGGTCAGGGTGGCGACGGGGTGGCCGGCCACGGGACTGGTCACGCGGTCCGCCCCGGGGAACCGGCCGCCGCTGCCGGCCGGGGCTGGGTGATCGGGAACCGGTGGCATGTCCAGCGGCCGCTCGCCGAGGCAGCGCACTCGGGCCGGGTTCCGTTCGTGGCCGTAGACCTGAAGCAGGAATTCCCGGTCGAGGCCGTCGTCAAGATAGTCGCGCCGCCGCCAGGCGCCGTGGGCAGCAAGGCGCTGCGGGACCAGCGTCATGCCCAGATGGAGATGTCGCTGCCGTTGGGGCCGGTCCACGCCAACATCGCCGAAGTGCTGGATTGCGACCTCGATATGGAGCACGGCTTCTACATCGTCACTCGCCTGTACCCGACCACGCTCGAACGGCACCTGCACGCGGCCGCCGAGCAGGACATGCTGACCATCGGCCAGACGCTGGACTTCGCCGTCCAGATCCTCGCGGGCCTGCGCGCCGCCTGGGATCTGGGCCTGGTCCACCTCGATCTCAAGCCCGCCAACGTTGCCCTGACCGAGGACGGGCAGGTCAAACTCATCGACTTCGGCCTGGCACAGCAGTACCAGCGGGCGAACGGCGGCAACGACACCACCGCGGTGGCGCGCTTCACCCCGTTCTACGCCCCGCCCGAGCAGATGGCCCGCCAGCCCAACTGGATCAGCAGAAACGCGGATGTCCGTGCCCTGGGCGCGGTGATGTACCGGATGCTGACCGGCTATCCGCCGCTCTACCGGGAGGCCCGCGCCCTGGGCCTGGTGGACCGGTCCGGACAGTACGAGTCCTCCCCCGACATCACGAACCTGATCAGCACGGTGGACCCGGTTCCCGTCCGCGACCTCATCGGTTACGTGCCCGAGGACCTGGACATGCTGGTGCGCCAGTGGCTGCGTACCGATCCGCAACTGCGTTGCCCCGGCTCCCCGCACACCATGGCCGAACGGATCTGGGCGCAGCTGATCGCCGTGCGCAAGCGGATCGACGGCCAGCCCGAGGCCGCCTTCCTGGTGGGCTCACGGGTGACCCACGAGCCGAAGAACGCACGGCTGCGCGGCCCGTGGCAGCCTGGCCCGCCAGCCGGGGAGGCCGGGTCCTGGAAGGTTCCGCCGAGCCCAGGGACCACGCTCGACGGGGCACCCGCCGAACTGCCCAGCCACGGCACCGTTGACCTGGAGACGGTCTCGGAGGCCACCGGTCCGGCGGCGCAACCGGAGCCCGGGGGCGGCCGCACCGCCGGGGAGGAGCGCCGATGACCGGTGCGGCACCGCGGGGGCACGGTGAACAGACCCAGCCGATGGCGAGCCCGCCATGGCTCACGGACATGGCGGCGGACGACCGGCCGAAGGTGGCTGGTGGCTGGCCTGCCGGCCGGGCTGACCGCGGTCCGTATGCCGACCTGGACACGGTCGACGAACCAGATGCCCGGGTTGCCGGCCGGACCGGCGTCGCGCGCTCCGGCGGGACGGCGGCCGCTCGAGAGGCCGGCGTGGAGCGGCCGGACGCGGCCCGGCCGCCGGGTTCCGGGGGGCCGTTGCTCGCCTGGCTGTGGGGCGAACAGGGCCAGGCTGGTGAGTACCTGCTGGCCAGCCACTCGGCGACGGTCGGCCGCGATCCCGGCAGCGACATCGTGCTCGTCGACTCGACGGTGAGCCGCGAGCACGCCAAGATCGAGTACTGCGAGGGGCAATGGTGGCTGCAGCCCGCGGCTTCCGCAGGCCCGACGTGGGTCAACGGCCAGCCCGTGGAGCCAGGGCAACGGCTCCCGGTTACCGACGGGGATCGGCTGCGCTTCGGTTTCCATACGCAGTTCCGGCTGCTGGTGCCGAGTGCCCGGTGAAGGCGGGACACTGTCCGGGATGCCCTGATTATCATCGCTGACATGGCATCGGCTGACAGATGCGCCTGCCCGGCCATCCACGGGGGCGACGGGTAAGCCGATGGCAGAGCTTGTTATCTGGCCCGCGGGGCAAAGCGACTGGTTCAGTTGCTCACCAGATCAGATCACCTGGCTGGACCGGACCACACTCAGCGCCGGCCGGGACCCGACGCTGCACCGGTCGCCCCGCTGCCCGGGCTTGCGGCACGTGCAGTACCGGTGGGAGCTGTTCAGCCGCGACACCACGCACGCGGTCTACCTGGCACCGTACACAGACGGGTCGCCCGGGCACTTCAAAGAGGTACAGGCCCAGGCGGTGAACATGCTCCCGCCTGCCCTGCCGCGCTTTGAAACGCAGCCGGTGGAACTGACCGAGGGCGCGTGGGTGGTCAGTGTCGGGAAGTGGATCCTGCCGCTGCGCATCAGCACCTCAGACGATGACCCTCAGCGGCCCGAGGAGCTGACTGGTACGGTCCTCGGCCCGACGAAGGAGAACACGGTCGGCCCCGCCCAGGTGCCCGGGTCTGCCGGCCAGGCACTGCCGGACGCGGTGTCCAAGGTGGACACCTATTTCAGGCGAAATGGCCTGGCTCGCATGGCCCTGGCCTACTACTACCGGGACTACATACTGGGCACGGTCGCGCCGCGGACCACGGCAATGATGGATGTGGCCATTGCCCTGGACCTCAGCGCCGAGGGGACCGTGGGGGAGTTCAAGAAGGAGCTACAGCGCCGCATCTGGAACGAGCAACACCACCAGCGTGAGCTTGCCCAGTTCCTGCTGGCTAACGGCTTGATTGGCCGGCCTGATCTAGATAGGGCACTACGAGTGGCCGCCGCTAACGAAGCCTCGGGCAGGACCAAGATGGCGCGGGAACGTCTCAGCTATCGCCATAAGCGGTAACCGGGGGCCGGTCCTGCCGCACCGGTCGTGCTGGCCTGCGTCGAAGACCCGGGCGGCTCCGCGCGCCGCTATCGGGCCGCGATCCAGCGTGCGGCCGGCCGCCTGCCGGCCGCCACGGACGGCGCGGATGGGCCGGCCGATGATGCCTTCACCTCGTATGACGCGGAATCGTTCCTCGACGAGTTCTTCCCCGGCGCGGAGACGGAGGTGGAGATCGCGGCGGGCGCACTCGTCGCCCGCAGCCGTGCCCACACCCTGGCCGAGGCCAGGCAGCGGATGAGGCTGACCCAGGCACAGGTGGCGCAGCGCATGAACGTGCGCCAGGAACGGGTCTCAGCGATCGAGCGCGCCGAGCCGGGTGCGACCGAGGTGCGCACGCTGGCCGCCTACGTCGCGGCGCTCGGCGGCCGGCTGGAGATCGTCGCGCACATCGGGGACGAGCGCATCACCCTGAGATAGCCCCGGCCGAGGCGCTCTGACGGGTCAGGCTGGCTTGCGCCTGATCGGCGCGCGCAGGGTGGTCAGCGGATAGCCGGACAACCCTCACGCGGCCGCGCGGCGCTCAGATACCTGCAGCCGCGCGGCCGCCCGGGCTGAAGTCACGACCGGCTAAGAGCGGGCCGGTCACCCCGCAGCGGGCCGCAGCCGTTAGAACGGGGTGGGGATGTGCCGCAGCGGCAGATCCGGTTCGGTGTAGCCGCGGGCGGGCTGGCGCCTGGGCAACACGATGTCGCGGGCGGCGGGCGTCTTGTAGGGAACCTGGCTGAGCAGGTGGCTGATGATGTTGAGCCGGCCGCGCTTTTTGTCATCGGTGCTGGCGACATACCACGGTGCCCACGCGGTGTCGGTCGCGGCGAACATCGCGTCCCTGGCCCGGGAGTAGTCATACCACCGGCTGTAGGACTTCAAATCCATGTCCGACAGCTTCCAGATCTTCCGCGGATCCTCGATCCGCGACTTCAGCCGCCGGGTCTGCTCGGCCGCGCTGACCTCCAGCCAGTACTTCAGCAACACGATCCCCGAATCGGTCATCGCCTTCTCCCAGGCCGGCGCCAGCCCCAGGAACCGGTCGGTCTCCGCCGGCGTGCAAAACCCCATCACCCGCTCCACCCCCGCCCGGTTGTACCAGGACCGGTCAAAGATCACCACCTCCCCGCCGGCCGGCAGATGCGGCACGTACCGCTGCACATACATCTGCGACTTCTCCCGCTCGGTCGGCGCGGGCAGCGCCACCACCCGGAACACCCGCGGGCTGACCCGCTCGGTGATCCGCTTGATCGTGCCCCCCTTCCCCGCGGTATCCCGGCCCTCGAACACCACACACACCTTCGCCCCGCTCGACTTCACCCACTCCTGCATCGCGACCAGCTCACCATGCAGTACCCGCATCTCCCGCTCATACTCCCTGCGCTTCATCTCCGCGGGCGGGCCGCCCGCAGCTTCCTGCCGCTCCCCCGTGGGCGGCGCCTGGCCCGCAGCCTCGTTCTTCTTCTGCTTGCCCTTCTTCTTGGCCATTGCGCTCACCTCTGGTGGAACGGTCACGTGCCACTGACGGGCTGGGAACGCGTGGGTATCCCAGCGTTGAATACTTCCTCAATCATTCGCGACCGCCGGGTGGACGGGCCTCACCCACCAGGGATGGTTGACAGCCGCGGTAGAGCCCCGGGGGCCGCATCCGGGGCGCCCTTGGACTCCAGGAGTCCAAGGGCGATGAGTTTCGCCGTGGTTGCCAGTCTGTATCCTCCAACACGCGATCAACCGCACTCGAGGAGAACGGCATGACCGCTATCTACACTTTCGACGTCTTTTCCAGCCTTGACGGCTTCGGCGCCGCCAGTGGCAACTGGGGCGGCTACTGGGGCAAGCAAGGCCCCGAGTTGCTCGACCGCCGCCTCGCCCTGTACGGCGAGGAGCAGCGGATGGTCTTCGGGGCCAACACGTATCGGGCGTTCGCGCGGATGCTGGCCTCGAGCACCGAGGAGTCCGAGGTGCGTGACCCATGGGTCAACCGGATGAGGAGCCTGCCAGCAACGGTGGTGTCGACCACGCTGGAAGGAGCCCTCGACTGGCCGGACGCGATCGTTGTGCGCGGCGATGCCGTCGGCGTCGTCGCCCGGCTCAAGGAGGAGTCCGGGGTGCCGTTGCGCTCGCACGGCAGCCTGTCGATGAACCGGGCGCTGATGGCCGCCGGCCTGGTCGACCGCGTCCAGGTGACGCTCTTCCCAGTGATCACCGGTCAGACCGGGGAGGACCCGATCTTCCAGAGTGCGGCCGACTTCGACCTCGAGCTGATCGAGAGCCGGACGCTCGACGGTCGTACCCAAGAGCTCATCTACCGGCCCACCCTGCATGTCTGAGCCCGTCCATGCTCCCACCCTGTCAAGCAGCCGAACCTGGCCGGAAGTTCCCGCGGACCGACATGCCGACCGGTCTCATGGCCGCCCTGGTCACGCGGCTTGCTGATCGCCTCCTGATTCGTCGGGTCGTTCGACGAGCTGGCCGTGCCGGTGACGCGGCCGCCTTCGCCGATCAGGCTCCCACGACACCCCACCAGCCCCGCGAAAGTGAGCGCCACGACGCCTGACCCTCTCAAGGCTGCGACGGCAGCTATTGTCTGCTTCGTGCCCTG
The DNA here is from genome assembly GCA_036497045.1 of Streptosporangiaceae bacterium. Taxonomy (GTDB): domain Bacteria; phylum Actinomycetota; class Actinomycetes; order Streptosporangiales; family Streptosporangiaceae; genus DASXKD01. The sequence goes on from DASXKD010000423.1 coordinate 9,795, forward strand.
CAGTCTGCCCGGGGGCCGTAACGCGTGACGTCGGGTATGCCAGGTGCCCCTAGCCTGTCCGAATGTGGTCGTGGTTGTAGACCTCAAGTTCGGTGGCTTTGACGGTGAGCCACACCTGGCTGCCAGCCTCTAGCGACAGTTCTGCGACGGCTGCGGGCGTGACGTCAACCAGGGCAGATGGCTGTCCGTCGAGGTCAAGCCGGACGCGGTCGGCCAGCAGCGTAAGGCCGGCGATCTTCGCGGGCCAGGTGTTGCGGGCGCTGCTGCGCTGTGGACGCTGATTGCTGACGACCACTGCGGACGGGCGGACCGCGATGAGCACGTCACCGTGCTGACCCTGGTCGGGGACGACGAAGGCCCCGCCTCCGGTGAGTGCCACCTGGGAGCCGTCGGCGTGACCGGCGTACAGGTTCAGGCCGACGAGCTTGGCGACGTAGTCGGTGGCGGGCCGGCGGGCGATATGCGCGGGAGTGCCGTCCTGTACGATGCGGCCACCTTCGAGGACGATGAGCTGGTCAGCTAGCACAAGCGCTTCGAGCGGGTCATGGGTAACCAGCAGGCAGGGCCCGGTGAACTCCGCCAGGTGGCGCTTGAGTTCGGCCTGCACGTCCAGGCGGGTGCCGGCGTCCAGAGCTGACAAGGGTTCATCTAGCAGCAGCAGGGTTGGCTGCCCGGCCAGCGCGCGGGCCAGTGCCACCCGTTGCGCCTGCCCACCTGATAGCTGGCCAGGCTTGCGGTCGGCGAGATCGGTCAGTCTGAGCCGGTCGATCCAGTGACTGGCAGCTGACCGGGCAGCCCGCTTGCCTAGGCCCCGGGCACGCGGTGAGAACGCCACATTCTCGGCCACGGTCAGGTGAGGGAAGAGCCGGTAGTTCTGGAAGACGAAACCGACCGGCCGCCCTGAGGCCTCAACAAAGGTTCCTGCGTCCGCGTCGTCCATCACCTGCCCCGCGAGCATGATGCGCCCGGCGGAGACGGGGGTCAGGCCGGCCACTGCGCTGAGCAGGGTGGATTTCCCGGCCCCGTTCGGCCCCAGCACGCCGAGGACCTGGCCGGGTGCTGCGGCAAGGCTGACCGCGAGGGTGAAACTGCCGCGCCTGACCTCGGCATCGACGACGAGGCCGTCGCTGCCCTCGTGTGTCATTGAAGTGAGCCGCCCCGCAGCCAGCGGTCGCGAAGCGAGACCAGTACCATGACGGAAACCAGCAGCAGCACCAGGCTCAGCGCGATCGCTGTATTGGGGTCAGTCTCAAGCGCGTAGTACACGGCGATGGGCATCGTCTCTGTCTGGCCGGGGAAGCTGCCGGCGAAAGTGATCGTCGCCCCGAACTCGCCGAGGGCCCGCGCCCAGCACAGCACCGCGCCTGCTCCCAGAGAGGGGGCGACGAGGGGCACCGTGACTCGCCGGAACACGGTCATCCTTTTCGCGCCCAGCGTGGCCGCAGCTTCCTCAAAACCCTGATCCGCGGATCGCAGCGCCCCCTCGACGGTGATGATCAGGAAAGGCATGGCTACAAAGGTCTCGGCCATGACGACAGCCAGCGGAGTGAACGGGATCGTCAGCCCGAACCAGTCATCCAGATAGCGGCCGACAAAGCCGACCCGGCTGAAGGCCAGCAGCAGCGCGACTCCGCCGACCACCGGCGGAAGCACCAGTGGCAGGGTCACCAGCGCACGGAGGAGCCGCTGTCCCGGGAAGCTGCTCCGGGCCAGCACCCACGCCAGCGGCACGCCGATGACCAGGGAGATCCCTGTGGTCACGGTTGCGGTCCACAGGGAAAGAACGAGGGCCTGGGTCGCGTCCGACCCGCTGAGGGCTGCCCTGAGATGGCCCCAGGGGGCGCGGATTAGCAGCCCGGCCAAGGGCAGCACCAGGAAAGCGACCGCGATCAGCGCCGGCGCCAGCAAGGGCGCCGGCACTGATCGCGAAGCACCGCCCCGCGCGGTCCGCCTGGCTCGTTCACGGGCTGTCAGGTGCGACGGCGCGGTGCGGGTCACCATGGCGGCTCCGGAACTAGGTCAGGGCTTCTCGAACCCCGCGGCCGTGAGCACCTGCTGGCCCGCGGGTGACAACACGTAGGCGACGAATGCCTCTGCTTCGGACTTCTGCTTGCTGCCGTTGATGGTAGCGATCGGGTAGAGCGTCGAGGCATTATCGGCCGCCGGGATCGCCACGCCCTTGACCTTGGTGCCGGCCGACATCACATCGGTCACGTAAACCATGCCCGCATCGACGTTGCCGAGTTCGACCTGGGTCAGCACCGACTTCACGTCCGCTTGCAGCGTGACCGGCTTGACGGTGATACCGACGTTCTTGAAGACCTCCGCTGCCACGACCCCGCACGGCACCTGCGGCTGGCACAACGCCACCTTGACGGACTTCTTCGCCAGGTCATTAACGGACTTCACCTTCGCAGGGTTACTCGGGGGAACGGCGACCTCCATGATGTTCTTGGCGAAATTCTGCGGATTGGACGCGTCTCCGGCAGAAACGACCTGATCCATGTTCGCCGTCGCCGCCGAGGCGAACACGTCAGCCGGTGCGCCACTGGTGATCTCGGTAGCCAGGCCGGAACTCGGCCCGAAGCTGAACTTCACCGTGTCCCCTGGATGGGCGGTCTCGAATTGCTTCCCCAGCTGGGTAAAGGTCCCCGTCAGCGATGCCGCGGCGAATACGGTTATCGACCCTGTCGACGCGGACGGAGAAGTGCTTGCACTTGGAGTCGAGCTTGAACTGCTGCTGGAGCATCCGGCCAGAGCGACTACGGCCAGCCCGGCTACGGCAATGGTGGAACGGCGCATTCTTAGCTCCTAGTTGAATCTTGGCAGGCCGGGATCAGCCGGTCCGGGGGATCTCGACGGAGACGTTGGTGGCCTTCACGGCGGCAACCGCGAGCATTCCCGGCTCCAATCCGAGCTCGTCCGCGGCCTCGCGGCTGAGCAGCGAGACGAACCGGTGCGGCCCAGCCTGGATCTCTACCTGGGCCATCACGGTGTCGCGGACAACTCGGCTGACCAGGCCGCTGAACCTGTTCCGGACCGAATGAGCCACCACTATCGTGCCCTCCCCCTGATTGGCCGCCTCGGCCAGATCCTGCGCGAACCCGGCAAGCACCGCCCCGTCCACCGCGAGCCGGCCGGAGGCATCGGTGGTCGTTTCGATCCGGCCCCCATCCGCCCAGCGGCGCAAGGTGTCTGCGCTGACCCCGAGAAGCTGCGCGGCCTCCTTGATTCGGAATGTCGGCATCCTGCGACTTTAACGCAGATGCGGCCGCAACCTCCAATAAGCAGGCGCGTTCACGTCAGCTATACGTCTTTGGAGACGCATCTATGTTCATGCATAGGCCGAAGTCCCAGCCCGATGGCCTCCGTGGGCTATGTGCGGGCAGGGACACATCCCGGCCTCAACGGGCCGCCGCCATGCGAAACGCTCGCCGGACTGCGACGGGCTGTCCGCGGAAGAACGAGGGCGGGTGCCTCGGGAACATGGTTCTTGACGCAACTGGCTGGTTGCTATACTATAGCAACCAATCAGTTGCTATATGCGAGTAGCAGCGCACACAGGGCCCGCCGCGAGGCACAAACCCGAGGAGTGATCATGGTTCAGACACCATCAACACCGACGGAAAGAGAAGGGCTGGCCTTGTCCGACAACATCGAGATCATCACGCGCTTCGAGCACGCGTTTCGCGCGGGCGACCAGGCGACGCTCGACGAGATCGACGAGCTCAGCGACCCGGGCCTGGTCAACCACAATCCAGCGCCCGACGAAGAGCCGTCGCTGGCCGGCTTCAAGCAGAAGGTCGCGGGCTTCAATGCGAGCTTCCCCGACCTGGAGTACGACCTGCAGGACATCATCGCCAGCGGCGATACCGTCGCCACCCGGTGGGTCGTGACCGGTTCTCAGCAGCAGGAGCTCATGGGGATCCCCGCCTCCGGCCAGACGGTCAGGGTCGAGGGCATGAACTTCTACCGCCTCAAGGACGGTCGTGTGACCGACATCTGGACGCAGTTCGACGGCGTCGCCCTGCTGCAGCAACTCGGCGCCATCCCGGCCTGACGCTCGGGTCAGCTGCCAGGCGGCCAGGAAGGCGTCGACTAGCTGGTTATCGAGCTTGCCCTCGGTCAATTAGTCACCTCACGATCGGAGCGCACCTTGCCCCTACACGGCCGAAGGAGCATCGTGGACGGAGAGATAGGGAGGAGGCTGCCGTGACGAATCCTGATGTGATGGGTGGCCCAGAACCCGACGAACAGCGCACGGACCTGCTGGGCGGCACCGAGCCGGCGGGCGACGTAATGGGTGGCCCAGAACCTGACGAACAGCGCACGGACCTGCTGGGCGGCACCGAGCCCGCGGGCGACGTAATGGGTGGCCCAGAACCTGACGAACAGCGCACCGACCTGCTGGGCGGCACCGAGCCCGGCTGACCCTAGCGAGATCGCGGGCTGATCCAGTGCGAAATAGTAAGGTGGGTTCGCTCACACTCTGAGCTAGATCGACCGGCGCTGATCGGTGCGAGCAATGCTTGAAACCCATCAACGATCAGCTGAACCTAGGCGATGCGTGGATGCCCTACGGGAACACCGCACTCGCCAGAACGTGCTGAGAGGGCAGGCAGCCGCTGGCAGGACAACGATCTCGTGGTG
>DASXKD010000424.1:0-4537 GCA_036497045.1 Streptosporangiaceae bacterium
GGGTGCCGCGCAAGCTGGCTGAGGCCCGCGATCCCAGGTCATAGCCGGGTGATCATTGGCCAGGAGAGCCTTGTCACGACCGCTGGCTTGGGAGGAACATGGGCCAGGCACGTGTGGGCTAAGGCGAATGTGACGCCTTCCCGGCGTGAAGGGCAACGAGGGGGCCAGGATGCTGATCGCGATTCTTAACCAGTCCACCCTGGTGGCCGATGCGGACGTCGCGACAATGACGGAGGCGATCGCCACCCAGGTCCAATTCGATGCCGCCCCGATCTGGGACCGGGCACCTGCGGCGGTCGTGTTCTACACCGACCCCGCCGCCGTCCCGGTGGGGGCGCACGGCATCGCGATCGTGGACACCATCCAGGACCAGCCGCAGGGCGTCCTTGGCTTTCACACCGAGGATCAGGGCGGGCAGCTCTGGGGGGTAGTGGCGGCCAAGCCGGAGCTCGACAATGGCGGGCAGGTGACCACCGGCGACTGGAGCGTGTCCAGCACGCTGTCCCATGAGGTACTGGAGATGTTCGTCGACCCCAACTGCAACCTGTGGGCCAACGACGGCCAGGGATCGGCCTACAGCCTCGAAGTGTGCGACCCGGTCGAGGCGCCCACCTACACGGTCAGCGGTGTGTCGGTATCCAACTTCGTGACCCCGTCCTGGTTTGACCCGCTGGCCCCGGCGACGGCCCAGTTCGACAAGCTGGGCCAGCTCGCCGCCGCGTTCAGCACCCTCAAGGGTGGCTACATGGTGTATGAGTCCGCGGGCAAGGAGCAGCAGAAGTTCGGCACTGAGTTCCCTAACTGGCGCAAGGAGATGAAGACCGGGCCGCTAGCCCGCACCCGGCGCCGGGTGATTCAGGCCTCGTGGCATACGTGACCGCAGGATCGACGGCGGGGCCGAGCGTGGCGCACAGGTGACGGCCGGGCGGCTGGCTGTCCGCCAAGCGCATTAAGCCCGTACACCCGGCTCAGCGGGTATCACCTCTGCCCGGTCGAGCAAGGGCTGGCAGCGCAGCCGGCGGGCGATGCCGCGGGCTTCATCGGCTGTCGCCGCGGCTGCGTCGGCGTCGCCCCTGCGGCTGAGGTGCTGGGCCTGGTCGAGCAGGCCATGGGCGAGGTGGTAAGGGGTGCTGTGCTCTCGCAAGCTTGCGACCGCGGTTGCGAACGATGCTGTGACATCGGGGTCGCCGGCGTGGTCGGCGAGGCGGGCGCGGGTCAGGTCACGCTCGGCCCGCAGCATCGGGGCAAGGTGGCCGGGCTGGTAGGAGTCGAGCAGGGCGAGCAGTTCGCCGAGGGCGGTGGTGTCACCCAGGTCGTGGGCGGCCCGCGCGGCCAGTGGCCACGCCCAGCACAGGCATTCGTGGGTTATCCCGAGCGCACCGACATGGGAGAGCGTGTCACGGGCGTGGCGCAGCGCGTTGCCTGGCTGATGGCGGGCGGCGGTGGTGAAGGCTTCCGCGATGCTGATCTTCGCCTTGTCCTGGGGATCTTCGCTGGCCCGCAGGTCCCGCAGGGCCCCCAGCATGGTGCCGGCGGTGTCGGCGTCGCCGCGCAATGCGGCCAGCCAGCCCAGGTAGCAGGGGAGATAGTCGATGCCAGCCAGCTCACCGGATTCCATGGCCTGGGTGAGCTCCCGCTCGGCGGTGTCCCAGTCACCGAGCAGCAGCAGTGCGTGGGCCAGGTTCGTGATCGCAAATGGCAGGTGGTTCCGGGCGCCGGCCTGGCGGAGATGCCCGACGGCGGTGCGCGCGGCGTCCGCCGCCGCTGCCGGATCGGTGAATGCCAGCGCCTCCGACAGGTTGAGCAGCACGACTCCCAGGCGCACATTGTCGCTGGCCTGCGCGGCCAACCGTGCCGCTTCGCGGAGGTAGGCGATCGCCTGGGGGTGCCGGCCGGCCATGCCATGGTAGACCCCGCGGGTGGTGAAGAGCCCGGTGAGCTGGCCCGCGCCGGTGCCGAGGGCCTGGCCGAGGGCGAGCGCCTCAGTGGTGAGCCGGTCCGCGTCGGGTGAACCGGCGAACATCTCCAAGGCCGCGAGTTCCTCAAGGGCGCGGACGGTGTCGGTGTCGGGGTCTGCCCGCAGCACCGCCATGGCGGCGGTGAGCTGTTCACGTGCTTGGGCGTGGTGGCCCCACCCGCGCAACGCCTGCCCGGCGATCGCTTGGGCGCGGGCGGCCGCCCGGGAATCGCCGCGCTGAAGATAGCAACTTTGGGCGTGGTCGGCGTGCTGGACCGCCGCGGCGAAATCGGCACTGGTGAGGGCGGCGTCTGAGGCACGTTCCCACAAAACGGCGGCTGTTTCCTGTCCGTCAGCGGTATCGGCCTGGGTGAGCTGGGCGGCAGCGGCATAGCTGGTGGCGGCCAGCGCCGGGGCGCCGGTGCGGTCGGCCCGCTCGGCAGCCCGGGTCAGCGCGCCGATCGCCTGGCCGCGGATCTCCCCGGTATCGGGGTCGTCAGGGACCGCTTCCAGAGCTTCGAGGTAGTGGCGGGCGATCACCTCGGCCACTTCCTCGCCGTCGCCGGAGAATGCGGCGCGCAGGTGAGCGGCGACCTTCAGGTGGCGGATTTTTCGGTCGCGGCGGGACAGGGTGTCGTAGGCGACCTGGCGCAGCATGTTGTGGGTGAACTGGTAGCTGCCCCACTCCGGCGACAGGGGCTCGGCGGACACGCTGAACACCTCGCGGCGCACCAACTCGGCCAGGGCCGCCCGCACCACGGTTTCGTCCTGCCCGGAGACGCCGATCAGTGCCTCGGCCGGGAAGGTGGTGCCCAGCACCGCGGCGTCGGCGACCAGCTGGCGCACATACGGGTCGAGGGCATCCAGGCGGGCGGCCAGCAAGGCATGCAGGCTGTCGGGGACCGCCAGTTGGCCGATGTCCCCGACGAGCCGGTAGCTACCTTCGATGGGCTGGACGATGTCATGGTCGATCAGCGAGCGCACCGTTTCCACCGCGAACAGCGGGATGCCCTGCGCCTGGGCGGTGACCGCGGCCCGGGCCGGGCCTGGCATCCCCGGCACCAGGGCGTCCACCAGCGCATCCATCGAGGCTGCATCCAGCGGATCCAGGGTCAGCGCGGTCCGGTTGCGGCCGGTGCCAAATCGTGGCCGACTCTCGCCTAGTTCGGGGCGGGCGAAAACCAGTACATAGATCGGCAGGTCCCTAATCCAGTCGACCAGATAGTCCAGGAATTCCAGCAATCCGGCGTCGGCGTATTGAGCGTCCTCGACCAGCAACACCACCGGCAGCTGCGCTGCGAGCCGCTCAAAGAACAGCCGCCACCCGGCGAACAGCTCCTCCCGGCTCAGCGGCCCACCACTATCTCCCGCGAACGCGGCGCCGAGCAGCCGGGAAAGCCGCGCTCCCACGTAGGCCCGCTCCGCCGGGTCGGTGACGTACCGGTTCAGTCCGGCGGCGAGCTTGCCCGCTGCAACGTCGGCGGGGTCTTCTTCGGCGATACTCAGCCGCTGGCGGACGATCTCGGCCAGCGCCCAGAACGCCACCCCGTCCCCGTAGGACAGGCACCGGCCGCGGTGCCACCACACGTCCTCCACCAGGCCATCGAGGTATATCTCGAACTCCCAGCCCAGCCGGGACTTGCCCACCCCGGCCGGCCCGGACACCAGCACCAGCCGCGGCATCCGCCGGTCGGCCGCCGCATGGAACAGCTCCCGGATCGTCCGCAGTTCCGCATCCCGGCCGGTCAGCGGCGCCTCCAGCCCATCGACCCGCTGCCCGCCGCCCATCCCGGCCAGCACCCGGGTCACCCGCCACAACCGCACCGGCTCGGTCTTGCCCTTCAGGGCATGCTCGCCGACGTCGGCGAAGCCCACCCCGCGTTCTGCCAAACGCTGCGTGGCCCCATCCACCAGCACGCACCCGGGGTCGGAGACCGCTTGGATCCGTGAGGCGGTGTTCACCGCATCCCCGGCCACCATCCCCTCGTTCGTGGCGCCCAACGTGACCGCCACCTCCCCGGTCACCACCCCCGCCCGCGCCGCCAAGCCAGGCACCCCCGACTCCGCCCCCAGGTCCCCGACCGCAGTCACCAGGTCCAGCGCCGCCCGCACTGCCCGCTCCGCGTCCTCCTCCGACGCCACCGGCGTCCCCCACACCGCCATCACCGCATCCCCGATGAACTTCTCCACCATCCCGCCATACCGGCCGATCACCGTCCGCGCCACTGTGAAGTACTGCGACAGCAGCTCGCGTACCGCCTCTGGATCCCGCGCCTCCGACAACGGCGTGAACCCCACCACGTCGCAGAACAGCACCGAGCACACCCGCCGCTCCGCCACCGGCCCCCCGTCCGTTCCGGCACTCGCGACGGTAACTCTCGGTTGTGCCGCCGCGAGCGTCGGCGCGGCTCCGTTCAGCGCGTTCCCGCAGGAATGGCAGAACCTTTTGCCAGGGCTGATCGGCTCACCGCAGGACGGGCAGCCCTCAAGCGAGCGCCCACACTCGCCGCAGAACCGGTGGCTGGCTTCTACAGACGCGCCACACTGCCGGCACCGTTCCATGACACCCCCCCAACCCCA
>DASXKD010000425.1:0-2965 GCA_036497045.1 Streptosporangiaceae bacterium
GTGCCCGCCACCGGGGTAACCGTGCCCGCCCAGCTGGGCGGCACCGACAACTTGCCCACCATGGTCGCCTGGCCCACGCCCGCGGCCATCGGCGCCGCGCCCATGCCGCCCATGCCGGCCATGCCGCCGGCCGGCGCCACCGCCGGCGCCGTGCTGCCGGCGAGGTCCGCGCCGGCAGCGGCGTCACCAACACTCGTATCCAGCAAACCGCCACCGGCCATCCCGAGCAGGTCGGAACCCGCGGAGGCCCAGTTCCCACCGCCAATGTTAAGGAGGTTGGCCGCGTTGCCTGACAGGCTGAGCGGGCCACCGGGAGCGCTAGTGGGGACGGGGCCACCAAGGATCCCGGATATTCCGTCGAGGATACTGCCAGGCGGATCCGCAGCGGCCTGGGCCGCGTTGGCGGCCTCGGTGGCGCTGTACGTGCCCGAGCTGGTCCCCAGGGTGCTCGCATATTGCTCTTGAATGGTCTGGGCTTCGGCGGCGATCGTCTGGTACTGGGTGCCGTACGTCGAGAACTTTGCCGCCTGCTGGAGAGAGACCGAGTCGGAGGCTGCGGGAGCGACGACGGTGGTTGCTCCCGCAACGCCCGCGTTCTGCGCGGCCAGGTTACTGTTGATCGCCTGCAACTGCCCCTGTGCGGCGAGCAACTCTTCAGGCAATGTTGTCAAACCTGGCATCGATTAGCTCCTCCTGTGTGAACCATGACGACCCAATGCGCTGGGCCGACCCTGTGCGTTGGCGTACGGACCTCTGTGTATTGGCGTAAGGCTTAACACCCCGGCTTCCAGATTCCCGATCGAAAGGGCTAGGGTGACTTCCGTTTACGGCTTCTTAACGCGAACGCCAGCAGTTTTAACAAGGTTCTGCCGGGCGACATAGCGGTGTCATCTGATCTGGGGGGGCAAACCAGGATTAGACGCGCGGCGCGCGGATCTTACGCGAAACCCGCTCGGGGCGCATGTCGAGAATTTGGCAAAGATTCGAGTGCGACGCGGTGTCACGGAGCTGACTCCCGCGCGCTAAATTCGCCGCTGGGCCCCCATAGCCCAATTGGCAGAGGCAGCGGACTTAAAATCCGTCCAGTCTGGGTTCGAGTCCCAGTGGGGGCACGATGAAAGTGCTGATCAGAGTGTATTTCTGTCGACCCGGACCCCCTTGAGTGGCCGCCCAGTCCGCAGCTGTTTCGGCGGCTAGGTCGAATGCGTCGGCAATCCGGCCGAGGTCGTCGGGGAGCAGGTGGCCGTAGCGGTCGAGCGTCAGCGTGGCCGTCTTGTGCCCCAGAAGCGTCTGGAGCACCTTTGCGTTCGCCCCGGCGGAGATCGCCAGGGATGCACACGTGTGGCGCAACTCGTGGGGCGTGATGACCGGGAACTCCGGGGCGATCGCTTCGCCGGTCTCCTCGGCTTCCTTCCGTCGCTGCGCTGCGGCGGCCTCGCGCACAGTCTGCACCGCCGGGTCGAACACCCACCGAACCTCGCCCAGCGTCAGGTGGCCGCCACGCCGCGACAGGAACAACAGATCCGCGCCACCCTTGCCGGCCAACTCTGTTTCGAGCAACGGCGCCACGAACTTCGGCACCGGCACCGTGCGGGCGCGGCGGTTCTTGGTGGTGCCATCGACATGCCCGGTGCCACGAACGTACGTGACCGAGCGGCTGACGCGAATCCGCCGCGCCTTTAGGTCCACATCGGACACGTGCAGCGCGGCGGCTTCGCCGAATCGCAAGCCGCAGTAACCCAACACAAGTACGAAGGTGCGAAACCGCCCGGACGCCACCGCGAGCCTGTGCAGTTGCTCGTGCGTCGGGTACTGCTGCTCCACGTCGTGCTTGCGCGGCAGCTCTATACCGTCGGCCGGATTCGCCGCGAGATGCTTGGCCCTGACGGCGAACCGGAGCACCTGGCTGACCACCTGGTAAGCCTGTATCACCCGTGACGCGCTGAGCCCCTGGCCTTCCCAGCGTGCAGAACCGCTCACCGACAGCCCGCTCACCCACTCCTGGATGCCGTCAAACGACATGTCCCGCAACGCGACGTCGCGCCAGCGCGGCAGCACCAGCGTGTCGAGCAGTGAGCGGTAACCGGCGAGGGTTCTTCGGTGCCCGCGTCGCTTTAGTCTGAATCCACCGCTCCGCCAGGGCACCGAACGTCTGGCCCGACAACTTCGGGTCCGTCCACGTGCCGTTTACCTGGTCCGAGACCTCTTTGGTGAGCCACTGCTGCGCATCGACCTTGCGGCCGAACGCCCTGGTGTGTTCGTGGCCGCGGTCGTCGACATACCGCGCCAGCCACCGCAATCCCTTGCCGTGCCGGGCGCTGGGCACCGACTGCGCGTTGCCCTGGTCGTCGCGGACGGTTTTTGTCCAGCGGTCCTCGACCCCCGCCCTGCGGTTGCGCTTCATCGATTTTTGTCCCGCCTTCGCCCGCGCCTTGATTCGGGGACTTCCTTCGGAGCTTCCGCGATTTCACCGCTGGCGATCGACTGAAGCATGCTGGCGTTCGATCGCGCGGCCTCCAGATGCTCAGCCATGTCCTGGGCAGCTTGCCGCAGACCATCGATGCCGCGTGTAGAAATCATCCCATCTAGTAACTACCTAGGCAGCTCGGCAGTACTGACCTGTTAACGCGGGTAGTCATGCCGAGTGACTTCGAGTTCTTAGAGATGGTTGCGCCGTACCCGAGGAGAGCAGGGGCGGCCCGAACACCTATATGGGACTGCGGCGATCTCGTTCCCCGATGCCGGGGCCAGCGTTAGCGTACTGTCGGCGCGCGGCGCGCCATTCGCGACTCGAAGGGGGCACAAAGCAAATGACGTCACTGCAGGAGATCCGCGATTTGGTCCGGAAGTCTGCGCCGCGCGATTGGCATCAGATTGGGGAAGGCCCGACTTATCGAAGCCGGTTCGCGTACTCGAAGGGGCCGGGCGGTAAGTGGCGCCTGGAAGAGGACAGCCATCACACCGT
>DASXKD010000426.1:0-8173 GCA_036497045.1 Streptosporangiaceae bacterium
CGACGGCGCCTCCGGGCTCGCCGCGATGGCGCGCGACCGTCCCGACGTGATGATCCTCGACCTCGGGCTGCCCGACATGGACGGCACCGAGGTCATCCGCGGGGTCCGGGGCTGGGCCACCACGCCGATCATCGTGCTTTCGGTCTGGGGACACGAAAGCCAGAAGGTGGCGGCGCTCGACGCGGGCGCGGACGACTACGTGACCAAGCCGTTCGGCATGGACGAGCTGCTCGCCCGGCTTCGCGCCGCCATCCGCCGCGCCTCGCCCGCGGCGGACGAGCCGGTGGTCAAGACGGACGACTTCACCGTCGATCTCGGGGCCAAGCGGGTCACCCGCGGCGATGGCAGCGTCGTGCGGCTGACCCCCACCGAGTGGCAGTTGCTCGAAGTCCTGGTGCGGAACCAGGGCCGCCTGGTCACGCAGCGGCAGCTGCTCCAGGAGGTGTGGGGCCCGTCGTACGAGACGGAGAGCAACTACCTGCGGGTCTACGTCGCCCAGTTGCGGCGCAAACTGGAGCCCGAGCCCTCGCGCCCGCGTTACCTGCTCACCGAGCCCGGCATGGGCTACCGCTTCGTGGCCTAACCCTCAGCGCCGCTGTTCTTACGATTTCGTACCATCCGATATCGGGCAAGCTTGGGCATCATGCTGCCGCCGGGGGCATCGTGCTGCCGCAGACGTGCGGCGCCCGCTGTTCTTACGATTTCGTGCTATCCGATACCGAAGAAACCGAGGATCGTGCTCCCGAGCAGGAGCAGGCTCATCGCCGAGATGCCTACCACGCAGATCCCGGCCACGACACGAAACAGCGGCTTGTTGGCGGCCTTGCCCAGTACGCTGCGCCGGTTGGTGAGGATCAGGATGTAGATCAGGATGACCGGCGTGACGATGCCCTGCAGCACCTGGGTACCGATCAGCAGCGAGATCAGGTTGATGTGGGTCAGCGCGAGCGAGGCGCCGATGATGACCTGCACGGTGAACAGGCCGAGGAACAACCTGGCCTCGGTGAACCGGCGCGACACCGAGCGTTCCACGCCGACCGCCTCGCTGATGGCATAGGCGCTGGACAGCGGGACTACCGCCCCGGCGAGCGCGGACGCGCCGATCAGGCCGATCGCGAACAGTGCCTCCGCCCCGGAACCGGCGACCGGCCGCAGCGCCTGGGCGGCCTCAGAGGCCGAGCTCAGTGGCCCCTTCCCGCCGATCGCGGCGGCCGTCGCGATGATGATCGTGATCGAGATGACGCAGGCGAAGAGCGCGCCCGAGATCGCGTCGATCCGGGCTCGCGGGTAGTCCTCCGGGTCGGCACCCTTGTCCACCACGCCCGCCGCGGCATAAAGCTGCATGTACGGGCTCACCGTGGTCCCGATCAGGGCCACGCCGAGCAGCAGGTAAGGCTTGCTGAACTCAAAATGCGGTATCACCAGGTTCTGCCCGACCTGGGACCAGTCCGGCTGGCCGAGAATCGCCGCGATCGGGTAGGCAAGGAAGGCCAGCGACATGACAAGGAAGATCCGCTCCGCGTAGCGGTAGGAGCCGAACAGTACGAGTGCCCAGATGGCGACGGCCGCGATCGGGATGATGACGTACCGGCTGACGCCGAGCAGCCCGAACGCGGCGCCGATGCCGGCGAACTCCGACACGACCAGCCCCGTGTTGGCCAGCAGCACGCAGAACAGCGCCAGTGCGGTGAAGCGCAGGCTGAATTGCTCCCTGATCAGCGCCGCCAGGCCCTTGCCTGTGTAGGTGCCCAGCCGCACCGCCATCTCCTGCACCAGCACCAGCGCCACGGTGACCAGCACCATGAAGAACAGGGTCCGGTAGACGAACTGGGAACCCGCCGAGGCGTAGGTAGCGATCCCGGCGGCGTCGTTCCCGGCGTTGGCGGCAACCACGCCGGGCCCCAGGATGGCCAGGAACAGGAAGATCCGGCTCTTGCGCACCCGGGTCAGCCGGACCCCGCCGAAGCGGATCCGGGGGAGCGTGGTCAGGCCCGCCCAGGACTGTGCGGCCTCGCCGCCCGTCGCCCTGGCGCCTGCCTCCTGCCGGGCCCGCGCTGCCCGGGCAGCAGCCGCCTTGCGCTCCTGCCGCGCCGTGCGCCCGTGTGCGGCCTCGCCGGCCGCCGCCCGCTCCGGTGCCGCTGCGGACCTTTTGGCCGGGGGCTCCTCCTGCCCGCCGGTCACTGCAGAAGCCTCGGGAAGTGGAGCCGGCCGTGCCCGGGCACCAGCGCGTCCAGCACGTCGTCGGACAGGATCCGGCCGAGCGGCTTGCCCTCGTCGTCCACCACCAGCAGCGACGAGCGCCGCGACTCGACCATCTCGGTCGCGATCATGTCGATGTCCGCGTCGGGACGCAGGGTGACCGGTGGGTTCTCCGGGTCGATGATGTCCGAGAGTTGCTTGCCGCCCTTGTTGACCAGCAGGTCGAAGGCGGACACGTCGCCGATGAGCCGCCCCTCGGCGTCGAGCACGGCCACCGAGTCGATTTCCGTCTGGTGCTTGGCCAGCTTGACCAGCCTCTTCCGCACCTCCTCGACCGTCTCGTGCGGCTTGGCGCAGGCGAGCACCGTGGTCATCACACCGCCGGCCTCGTCTGGTGCGTAACCGAGCAGCCGGGCCAGTTCCCGCTGGGTGGCCAGCGGCATCCGGGCGAGCAACTGCGCCTGCTCCTCCTCGGGCAGTTCGCGCAGCGCCTCCGCAGCCTCGTCGGGCTCCATCGCCGCGACCAGGTCGGCCGCCTGCGAGGGCTCCATCTCCCGCAGCAGCGCGGTCAGCTCGTCCGGCTCCATCTCCTCGAGTGCGTCCGCCGCCAGGTCGGGGTCCAGGCTGGCAAGCAGCTCCTTGCGCCCGGACCTGCCCAGCCCCTCCAGCACATCGGCGAGTTCCGCGGGGCGCAGCCGGCGCAGCGCGGAACTGGGGGTGCGCAGCCTCATCGCTGCGGGCTCCTCGGGCGAGTCCTCGCCGAACGACTCGATCGCGGCCCAGTCGATCACCCGGTCCGGGGTCGGGTGCCACCGGAAGCGCTTGGGGCCAAGGCGCCGCAGCAAGGTCTGCAGGCTCACATCCACGCCGACCAGCCGGACCTGGTCGCCCACCTGGGCGAGGTACAGGTCGGCGGCGCGGATCACCTGGACCTGGTCGGTGTCCACCAGTTGGTGGTCGAGGATGTCCCTGGCCAGCAGCACCTCGTCCTCGCGGCGGTGGAACTCACGCAGGTCCAGCCGGGCGGTCCGCAGCGTCACCGACCGCCGGTCCACATGGTGGATGGCCGAGGCGTCGAGGTAGGCACGCCGCCGTCCTACCCGGACCACGATCCCGGTGAGCGCCGGGTAGTCATCGCCGTGCACCCTGGCGACCAGGTCGACGACGTGGCCCACCTCCTCACCGGATTGGTTCAGTACCGGGGCACCGTTCAAGCCGACGAGCGAGATGATGTTCTGCCGCACTTGCCGCGACGTCGTCAGGCGCTGCGAGTAGGCCTCGAACAGCTGGGCCGGGGCGCGACGGCCGCTACGGGCGGGTTCCCGGGGACCCGAGAGAATTCGCCGGTCGGGCACAGCAACCTCCTGGACCGCCGGCCGATCCGGGTGAACTACCCGGGAGGGCCCGGCAGGCGTAGGGATGGGAACGGGCAGCATCTGGCGGCCCGGCCCCTGGTGACAGCCGCGCCCGCCGTGGTTGTACTGCATGGATCGCCGAGCACGACCGCACCTCCCTCATCTTCGGTTGCGAGACCAAGGCTAAACGCAGCGGGTGGGTAGCGAAAGTGAGGGGTCCGCCGTGGCGGATTGAGCCCCGGAGGGTGACCCCCCGGAAACCCGCTGGCTCAAAGCGCTATCAGCTCACCGCGCCGCGGTCCTGGAGGCCGGTGATCTCGGCCTGGGTCAGGCCGAGGCCGGTCAGCACTTCCCTGGTATTGCTGCCGGGCCGGACCGGCGGTGACGGCAGGCCGCCGGGGGTGCGGCCGAAGCGGGGCGCCGGGGCCGGCTGGATGACCCCGCCCACGTCGACAAAGGTGCCGCGGGCCGCGTTGTGCGGGTGCGCCGGGGCGTCTCCGGGGCTGACCACGGGCGCCACGCAGGCATCCGTGCCCGCGAACGCCGCCACCCACTGCGCCTGGGTGCGCCCGGCAAACGCCTCGGTGAACCGCGCCCGCAGTTCCGGCCAGCCGGACCGGTCGTACTGGGCGGGCAGGCCCGCTTCGTCCAGGCCGAGGCCCGCCAGCAACTCGGCGTAGAACTTCGGCTCCAGCGCGCCCACCGCCATATGCCGCCCGTCGGCCGTGGTGTAGGTGTCGTAGAACGGCGCCCCGCCGTCCAGCACGTTGGTGCCCCGGCCGTCCTGCCAGCCGCCCGCCGCGCGCAGCCCATAGAGGAACGACGCGAGCATCGCCGACCCGTCGACCATCGCGACGTCGATGGTCTGGCCCCGGCCGGACCGCTCGCGCTCCAGGAGCGCGGCGAGCACCCCGATCACCAGCAGCATGCCGCCCCCGCCGAAATCCCCGATCAGGTTCAGCGGGGCGAGCGGGCGCTCGCCTTCCCGCCCGATGGGTTCAAGGGTGCCGGACACCGCGATGTAGTCGATGTCGTGGCCAGCCGTCGCGGCGAGCGGGCCGTCCTGTCCCCAGCCGGTCATCCGGGCGTAGATCAGCCGTGGATTCCGCTCCGCGCAGACGTCGGGCCCGAAGCCGAGCCGTTCCGCCACCCCCGGCCGGAACGCCTCCACCAGCACGTCCGACTCGGCCACCAGGCGGAGCAGGATGCCCACGCCGGCCGGGTTCTTCAGATCCAGCCGGATCGACCGGCGGCTACGGCTCAGCGGATCCACCGGCGGCAACTGCTGGCGCCCCGAGCGATCCGGGCGGTCGATCCGCAGTACGTCGGCGCCCAGGTCGGCCAGGACCATGCAGCCGAACGGTGCCGGTGCCAGGCTCGCCACCTCGATGACCTTGAGCCCTTCCAGGGGGCCAGTCCGTCTGTCCACGCCGATAGCCTGCCATGCCAGGCAATGTCCGGCATCAGGGTCCCGCCCGGCTCGCCGGGTCCTGTGGGAGAGACCCAGGTGGCCACATAAGGTCACAGCATGCGCGGCTACACCCAGGGCGCGGAGTCGGTGCGTGAGGCCGCGGCGGCCATCACCCGCCTGGTCCGTTCCTGAGGGGTGTTAGCCCTCCTGATTCTCGGTGGGGGCCGCGAAGCGGGCGAAGGCGCGGAGATTCGCGGTGCTCTCACCACGCTTGATCCGCCACGCCCACTCCCGGCGGATCGAAGATTCGAACCCGATGGCCAGCGCCGAGTTGAAGTTGTCGTCGGAGTAGCTGAGCACGCAGCCGAGCACCCTGTCTATCTCCTCGGTGGAGACCGACGCCAGCGGCAACCGCCCGGTCAGGTAGACGTCCCCGCGCTCGTCCACGGCGAAATGCACCCCGTACATCCGGCCGTTGCGCTCCAGCAGGAACCGGTAGAAGCGGGCGTGGTTCTCGTCCGGCTGACGGCAGAAGAACGCCTCCACATGCAGGCTGTGCGCGCCCACGATCAGCCAGGTCATGGTCGCGAGCTTGCGCTGGCCCTCGAGCCGGACCAGATAGCTGCCCGGGGCCGGGCTCTCCGGCCTTAGCTCCAGTGCCTCCAGGGCCGCCGCCACCGCAGCGGTGGCGGCGGCCTGACCCGCCGACAGCTCAGTCATAGCCAAGGCTCCGTGACGAAGGAACGGGGCCTTGGGCCGCCGGGGGGTGACGGGGGGTCGCTCCCCCGAGCCAGCACTTCCTCGCCCCACATCCCATGGGGCCTATCCTGCCAGCGCCGGGCGCCCTTCGGCCTGTGCGCTCATGGCTCCGCGGTACACGCTGAGCAGGCGGTCGACCGTGTTTCCCCAGCCGAACCGGCTCGCATGCTCGACCGCGCCCGCAGACAGCCTGGCCCGCAGTGCCGGGGAGGCGAACAGCCGGCGCAGGGCGTCGGCGTAGCGGGCCGGATCGTGCCCGTCGACGAGGATGCCGGAGAGGCCGTCCTGGATCGCAGTGCGCAGGCCGCCCACCGAGGCTGCGACCACCGGCGTGCCGCAGGCCTGCGCCTCGACCGCCACCAGCCCGAACGACTCCGAGTAGGACGGGACCATGACGACCGTGGCGGCCCGGTACCAGTCGGCGAGTTCCGATTGCGGGCAAGGCGGCTCGACCCGCACCACGTCACGCAGCCCCAGCGCCTGTGCGGCCTCGGTGAGCTGATCGGGGTCGGCGCGGCCGGCCCCGCTCGGGCCGCCCACGAAGGCAACCGTGAGCACTTGCGCCAGCGCCGGGTCGGCACGGATCAGGTCCGCGGCCGCGTGCAGCACCACGTCCGGCGCCTTCAGCGGCTGGATCCGGCCCGCGAACACGATGACCGGGCCGTCCTCGGGCAGGCCCAGGCGGCGCCGGGCGGCGCTGGCCGGCCCGGGACGGAAGATCGACAGGTCCACGCCCGGGTTGACGGTCCAGATCTTGGCCGGCTCCGCCCCGTAGAGCCTGGCGAGCTGGCGGGCCTCCTCGTCGGTGTTCGCCACCAGCCGGTCGGCCGAGGCGACCACGTCCGATTCGCCGCGCAGCCGGATGTCCGGCTCCCGCATGTCCCCGCGGGCAAGCGCGGCGTTCTTGACCCTGCCGAGTGTGTGCATGGACTGCACGAACGGCACGCCCCACCGTTCCTTGGCGACCGCGCCGACATGACCGGACAGCCAGTAGTGGCCGTGTACCAGGTCATACCGGCCCGGAGCGTAGGCGGCCTCGGTGCGCAGCACTCCCAGGGTGAACTCGCAGAGCTGGGCGGGCAGGTCGGCCTTGTCCAGTTCCTCGAACGGGCCGGCCGGCACATGCCGGACCAGCACCCCGGGCACCAGTTCGTGCACCGGAGCGGCGTCACGGGAGACCGCCCGGGTGAAGATCTCCACCTCTACGCCGCGGGCGGCCATGCGCTTGGCGACCTCGACGACGTAGACGTTGAGCCCCCCCGCGTCGCCGGTGCCCGGCTGCTCCAGCGGCGAGGTATGAACGCTGATGGTCGCGATCCGCCTCGGTACCCGTCGCGGCACAGGCATCCACCTCCGACAGGGCGACCTGGAGGCCGCATCACGTGTACCCGCCAGGGCCAACCACGCAGCCGCACCGCGTGTTCCCGTAGGCTCTCGGCATGTCCACACTGGTGCTGCTCAGGCATGGCGAGAGCACTTGGAACGCGGAGGGGCTGTTCACCGGCTGGGTGGACGTGGGGTTGTCTGGCGCCGGAGCCCGGGAGGCCGTCGCCGCCGGCGCGCTGCTGCGCGAGCACGGCCTTCGCCCGGAAATCGTGCACACTTCGGTGCTGACCCGTGCCATCCAGACCGCCAACCTGGCGCTGAAGGAGGCGGGCCTGCTCTGGCTGCCGGTGGTCAGGTCGTGGCGGCTGAACGAGCGCCACTACGGCGCGCTTCAGGGAAAGAACAAGGCGCAGACCCGGGAGGAGTTCGGCGACGAGCAGTTCATGGTGTGGCGCCGCTCCTACGATGTCCCGCCGCCACCGCTGCCCGACGATCACCCGCTCTCCCAGGCGGCCGACCCCCGATATGCCCACCTTCCGCCCGAGCTGTTGCCCCGCACCGAGTGCCTCGCGGACGTGCTCCACCGGATGCTCCCTTACTGGTACGACGCGATCGTGCCCGAACTGGCGGCGAACCGGACGGTTCTCGTGGCCGCCCACGGCAACTCGCTGCGCGCCCTGGTCAAGCACCTCGACGAGATCGGTGATGCCGAAATCGCCGGGCTGAACATCCCTACCGGCATCCCGCTGGTGTATGAGCTGGACGGGAGCTTCCGGCCGAAGGTGCCCGGCGGCCGCTACCTGGACCCCGAGGCGGCGTCGGCTGCGGCCGAGGCAGTGCGTAACCAGGGACGATGACCGGCTGGATGACCGAACGGAAATAGCCGGAGACTGCTCGTTATGCAGGGAAGATCTCGGTATTACCAATGGGTGACTGTCTTATGAATACCTGAGGAACAGGCTCATCGTGGGGAGGCCGCCAGAGGCGCCTCAGACCTTCTCCGCATACCATCGAAGCGTGAGCGTGCACGTGACGGCTGGTGTTGGTGGTCTGGCGCCAGCATTTTGCCCCGCCACGGCAAAGGCCCGCTGGTGACCGCCCGCGGGCGCGTTGCTGATTTGGA
>DASXKD010000427.1:0-5939 GCA_036497045.1 Streptosporangiaceae bacterium
ACCATCGCCGGCCCTGGACTTGCCGCCCCGGCCGCTCTGGCCCGGGTGGGCCTGGAATCCAGCAGGCGGCGTTCCCGCGCCGTGCATGGCGTCCGGCGCGCCTGACCCTTCGACAGGGCCGCCCGGCCGGTCCGCCGTGCCACCCGGCCCGGCGCCACCAGGTCCGGCGCCGCCCGATCTGGCGCCACCACGTCCGGCGCCGCCCGATCCGGCGGCCCGGCCGCTGGCACCGGCGCGGGACGCGGGGTCCGCCGACGCGGGCCGCGCACCGTGCGAGCCGGAGACGGTGCCCACGGCCGCCCGCACCCGGACGTTGAGCCCGAGCATGGTGGCCAGCACCCCGATCAGCACCTGGTCATGGCCGCTGGCGGCGAAGCCCTTGGCCTGGCCCTCCCCGGCGAAGGCCACGGTGAGGACGCCGCCCTCTAGCGAGTCCACCGAAGCGGCGTTGAGCAGGATCCACGCGACCCGGCGCTCACTTTTCACCGCTTCGAGGATGTCGGGCCACCGCTGGCGCAACGTATCGGTGTCGATGACCCCTGGCTGCGGCGGCCGGGCGGTGCGCGCTGGAGCCTCCTGGGCCGCCGTCTCCCTTGCCCCGGAATCCCGGCCCGCGGCCTCCCGGCCGCCAGAATCCCGGCTGCCGGAATCCCGGGCAGCAGAATCCCGCGCCGGAGCGGTCTCCCGGCCGCCCGCATCAGTGGCCGGCGCCTCCGGGGCGGCGGTCTTCCGGGCCCCGGAACCCCCCCGGGCCCGGGGAGCGTCACGGACGGGCGCGGCCTCCAGGCCGGGCGCAGTCTCGCGGCCCGGGGCAGTCTCACGGCCGGGCGCAGTCTCACGGCCTGGGGCAGTCTCACGGCCGGGCGCAGTCTCACGGCCTGGGGCAGTGCCTGTCGCGGCGGGCGCGGCGCGATGCCGCTCCGCCGGGGCCGCCGTTGCCGCGGCGGATCTGGCGCCGCCAGCGGCTGGTTCGGGCGATACCCCCTCGGACCCGAGCCCGTCGAGCCGTCGTTCCAGCCGCTCCAGGCGCGCGGCGAGCGCCTTCTCGCCGGTGCTGGCCCCGGGCAGCAGCACCTGCGCGCACATCAGCTCCAGCAGCAGGCGCGGTGAGGTGGTGCCGCGCATCTGGATGAGCCCCTCGCTGAGGATCTCGGCCGCCCGGGCAAGCTCGGCCTGGCCGAAACGCCCGGCCTGGCCGGACATCTTCTCCAGCCGATCGGCGGGCGCATCGAGCAGCCCGGTCTGCCCGGCGCCTGGCACCGCGCCCAGGATGATCAGGTCACGCAGCCGGTCCAGCAGGTCGGCGGCGAACCGGCGCGGGTCATGGCCGCCCTGCACCACCCGGTCCACGGTGCCGAACACGGCTGCCCCGTCCCCGGCCGCGATCGCGTCTACCATCTCGTCGAGCAGGCTGTCGTCGGTGTACCCGAGCAGGGCCACCGTGCGCTCGTAGGTAAGCCCTTCTGGGCCAGCCCCCGCGAGCAACTGGTCAAGCACGGAAAGCGAGTCGCGGACCGAGCCCGCGCCCGCGCGGACCACCAGCGGCAGCACCGTGGGCTCGTAACTGACCGACTCGGCAGCCAGGATCTCCTCGAGCAGGCCGCGCAGCACGGAGGGGGGCACCAGCCGGAACGGATAGTGGTGCGTGCGCGACTTGATGGTCGGAATGACCTTCTCCGGCTCGGTGGTCGCGAACACGAATTTCAGGTGCGGCGGCGGCTCCTCGACCAGCTTGAGCAGGGCGTTGAAGCCCCCGCTGGTCACCATGTGGGCCTCGTCGATGATGTAGATCTTGAACCGCCCGGAGACCGGGGCGTAGAAGGCCTTCTCGCGCAGGTCCCTGGCGTCGTCCACGCCGCCGTGCGAGGCCGCGTCGATCTCGATCACGTCGATGCTGCCAGGCCCGGACGGGGCCAGCGCGACGCAGGAGTCGCACACGCCGCACGGGTCTGGGGTGGGTCCCTCGGCGCAGTTCAGCGAGCGGGCCAGGATCCGGGCGCTGGAGGTTTTTCCGCAGCCCCGGGGGCCGCTGAACAGGTAGGCGTGGTTAACCCTGCCGTTGCGTAGCGCCTGTCTCAAAGGTTCTGTGACGTGCTCCTGGCCGCGAACCTCAGCGAACGTCGCCGGGCGGTACCGGCGGTAAAGAGCCAGCGCTGCGGGGGCTGGCGGGCTGCCGGGGGCGGGCGGGTTCTTGGGGGCGGTACCGGGCTCGTCGCCTGCCATGATGTGATCCTCGCCAGGACGGGAAGGGACCCCCCGCACACCCACCAGAGCTCGCGTACCCTTGCTGCCTTCCGGCCCTGGGGGAGTTGGCGAGATAAGCGCCGTGCGAGGGGTCTGCTGGTCAGTCTAGCCGGGCCCGACGTGGGCTGTGGCCGCTCCCCGGCGTCCGCGGCACCGGTAAGCTGTCCCGCGGAGGATTCGCCTAGTGGCCTAGGGCGCACGCTTGGAAAGCGTGTTGGGGGCAACCCCTCAGGAGTTCGAATCTCCTATCCTCCGCCACCTCTGACCAGGCAATACGCCGAATGGGGTCATGCGCGCTGCCCGACCGGTAGCTTGCGTAGTCTCATTCATAGTCTCATTCTCCTCACATATCACCACAAAACGGTCAAATCTGGCTTCCCTTCGCCCCCGCAGCCGTAGCCCCAGCGCGCCCAGTGCCCCGCCTCAAGCTCACCTACGATTTCCATTTCGCGCCGGCTCGACGCGTCTTATGTCTTTGCCGACATGTGCACTTCTTTCCCCGTCGCGTGCGTGAGCGGTTGAAACAGTGCCTCGTTGCATGTTTCGCCTGGGCTCGCCGGTCACTGGCGATGTGTCCGCTGGCTTGTCTCAGGGACAGGAACTGTTTGGTGCTGGCCGGCTGGACCGCGCACCCTGGAGAAGCTCGTGTGCGGGCGATCACACCCGGGCGTCAGGGGCTGGTGGTGTGGTTGCGTGCTTGTTGCCGGTCGTGGTGTTCTGCTGGGCTGGGCGCGAGCATCCTTCCTGTCATGCGGGCCATGATCGTGCGGGGAAAGAACCGGTGGCCTTGGGCGAGGAAGCGGGTGCGCAGGCCCGGAATAACGGTCATCGCGTTGTGATCGAAGCCGCGCAAGCATGCCTGCACGACGTTGGCAGGGCTGGTGGTGCGACGGTAAATGATGCTGCTGGTGGCGGCCTGGTCCCCCAGGCCGGCGGTAAACCCGGTCGCGACCGGCCCTGGGCACAGCGCGACGATGCGGACCCCGCTGCCGCGGGTCTCGGCCCACAGCGCCTCGCTGAACGCCAGGCTGAAGGCTTTGGTCGCACCGTAGACGGCTTGCCGCGGGCTGGCCTGGAAGGCGATGGATGAGGCGACTGTGATGATCCCGCCGGAGCGGCGGGCCAGCATGCCAGGCAGGGCCGCGTGGGCGAGGTCGACCGCGGCCACGGCGTTGACCATCATTTCAGCGTGCTCGCGGCCCGCGTCCAGGTCGGCGAAGGCGCCGTAGGTTCCGAAGCCGGCGTTGTTCACCAGGACATGAATCCCGGTGGTGGCGATGACCGCCACAACGTGGCTGACCTCATCGGCCAGGCTGAGATCAGCGGGCAAAGCCGTGACGGTAACCCCGTGCCTGGCCTGCAGTTCCTCGGCCAGCGCGGCCAGGCGGTCGGCCGAGCGGGCGACCAGCACCAGGTCGCTGCCCCGTGCCGCGAGCTGGCGTGCGAACTCCGCGCCCAGCCCGGAGGAGGCTCCCGTCACCAGCGAGTTCGTTCCCGCAAAATCGAAAGGTGGCATGCTGTCCGCCTTCATCCGTGAGTGATCAGGCCGACGGCCAGGATGATCAGGGCCGCGGCTATCAGCAGTGCTCCGCCCCGGGTCAGCGCCGTGCCGGGCGAACTGCGGCCCTGCTGGCCCAGTCCCAGGTGCACGAAGAAGCCTCCGGACTGGGCCAGCACGCCGGCCAGGAGCAGCGCGCCGGCCAGCCACTGCAGGCCGGTGGAGTAACCGGCCCGGCCCAGGTAGACGAAATAGGCCAGCGACAGCACCAGCAGCACCCCGGCGTGCGCGTGGCCGACGCGGAAGAACCGTTCGCGGAAGGCGCCGAGCGTGCCGTGCCCGGTGAGGAACCCGAGCAGCGCCCAGCCGCCGTACTCGACGGTGACCAAAGACAACAGCACAATGATCGGGAACAGACGGGTGGGTTCCATGCCCACACCTCCAAGACGGGTTGATCTCACCAACGGGGCAGAGTGCCGCCGCCGCGGCAGTTGACCGGCGGCGACAACGAGGAGTCAGCGCCATAGTTCGAGCGGTTGCCTGAAGCTCACGGGGTTATGAACCGCTGCTGGTGCAGGCGGGCGTGGTCATGCGTCGGCTCGCTGGCCGGCCAGGGCCGCTACGACGTCGGCACGGCGGTGGGCCTCGCCGGCGAGCAGGCTGACCACCAGCGCGAAGCTCACATCATCCCGTCCCCGCACCGTGTCCAGGAACGCCTGGTAGGCGGCGATGATGACGTTCAGGCGGCCGAGCGCGTAGCTCGCGATGGCCCGCGGGTCGGAGCAGTCGGGGATGGTGAACTCGGTGCCGCCGGGTGCGCGGTCGAGGAGCTGGCGGGGGTCGGCCGTGACGGCTCCGCCGAGATCGCCGATCCGGTCGGCCAGGCGGCGGGCCGCTGCGCGCGCGCTCTCGGCGACCTCGGGGAGTTCGTCGCTGAGCAGGTAGATGGCCATGCCTTCGAGACGGTTGGCGACCGCGTCCGCCCACAGGCTCGCCACGATGTTGTGGCAGTAAAAGCTGTCGAGATCGTCGATCACCTTTTGGGCGGTGCTGTCCGGGCTGGTCATTGTCGTCCTTTCCCCGCGTTGCTGGTTCTCGGGTGCGGTCACGGCCGCGGGCGGGTTTGTCCGTCGCGGGCCGGGGCGGTGCTTGGTTGCGGGGCGCGGGCTAGGGGGGCCGGTGTGGCGGGGCGGGTATGGGTCTGGCTTTCGCGTGCCTGTTCGGCCGTTTCGGCGTCATCGACGGCCGGGCTCGCTGGCCTGGTGGGCTGGGCGGGCAGGAACAGTACGGCCAGGATGGCCCCCAATGCGGCGACGCTGCCTGCGACGAGGGCGCCGATGGTGAGGCCGCGCAGGAAGGCGTTGGCGGAGGCGTGCTGCAGCGCGTGGCCGAGGGCCGGGTGGCCAAGGGCCGCGATCTTGCCGGCGGCCACGTACGCCGCGCCGACGGACTGATGCGCGATCGCCGCGACCGGGCCCGGTACGGCCGCGGGCATGCTGGCGGTGAGGCGTGAAGCGTAGACCGATGCGTACACGCTGCCGAGCACGGCCACGCCGAGTGTGCCGCCGATGAGCCGGGTGGAGTCGTTGATGGCCGAGCCGACCCCGGCCTTGGCCGCCGGGATGGCGCCCATGATGGACTCGGTGGCCGGCGCCGAGGTCAGCCCCAGACCGAGCCCGTAGACCACCATCTGCGCCGCGATCACGCCGTAGGCGAGCGTCGCGCTGATGGTCGCCGCGACCCAGCCATAAAACCCGGCCATCGCGACCAGCCCGGTGGTGACGACCAATTTGGTTCCGGCCCGCACGGCGAGCTGGGTTCCGGCGACCGACCCGACGCCGACCGACAATGCCACCGGGAGCAGGCGGACCCCGGTGGACAGCGGCCCATAGGCCCGGACGAACTGGAAGTACTGGGTGATGAGGAAGATGAAGCCGAGCAGCGTGAAGTTGGAAACGGTCACCGCTCCACTGGCCGCGCTGAACCGCATGTTGCGGAAGAGGCGGACATCCAGCATCGGGTGCCGGGCGCGGCGCTCGGCCATGATGAACGCGGCGAGCAGCGCCACCGAGCCGGCGAAACCAGCAAGCGTCCGTGCCGCGCTCCACCCGTAGGTCGGTGCCTCGATGATCGTGTAGACGAGCAGCGCCATCAGCGCGGACGATAGCACCAGGCCGGGCGGGTCGAGCGCCGGCGC
>DASXKD010000428.1:0-24108 GCA_036497045.1 Streptosporangiaceae bacterium
CCTGCCCGGCGTGTCCGTGGACGAGACGGTCTTCGAGTCGCTCGACCACCACTGACCCTGCTCGACCACCACTGACCCTGGTCGCGGTGTGACCCGCACCACCCCGGCTGACCGCACCGAGTTCGCGGCCGAAGTTCCCCCAAGCTGTGAAGCCGACCTGTTTGACCAGGTAGTAACACCCTCCATCTTGGAAATTACATGACTACGTGGTCATGAGCCGATTCTGTTTTGCCTGGTCAGCGCCTATGCCGACTCGCCGCCGGAGGGAAATACGGTCTAGGTCTCCGCGTCCTGGGCCTGGGCCTGGGCGCGGCGGGCCGCGCTGCGGGCGCGGGCCCGCTTCATCCGTGGCACGTACCACAGCGCGAACAAGCCCATCGCCACGCCTGCCACACAGGTCCAGATCCACCACCGCTCGGAAGGAGGGATCTGGTCGCGCAGCACAAGCAGCACCACCAGCGCGACCGCCCACACGGCGGTGAGAACGGCCGTCACCAGTTGGTCGTTGGCCTCGAGCGGTGGCGGCGGCGGGCGCAGGGTGCGGCTCACGGTTCCAGGTTAGGCGCCTGGGCCCCAAGGTGGCCCGGCGCGGTGCGTGCTCTATGTCACCGCGCCCGGCAGCGGTGCATGCGCTACATGGCCGCGCCCGGCAGCGGTGCAGGCGCTACATGGCCGCGCCCGGCAGCGGTGCATGATCTACTGTCCCCGCCAGGGAGCCGTGCGTGATCTACTGTCCCTGCGCCTGGCCGCGGCCGCCGGAGTTAATCGGCTCGCGGAATGCTTCGCTATAGCGTACCGTTAGCTAAAGTAATGAGTCAGGCTAATGAATATGATGCACTCGGAGCACAGGTCCGACCCCGGCCTGGCCACATCGCTGCGGATCTCGGTGAGCCGCTTGGCCCGCCGGCTGCGGGTCGAGCGCGCCGCGGCCAGCCTGGGCGAGCCGGATCTGTCAGAAACCCAGCTGGCCGCGCTGGCCACGCTGGAGCGGCACGGCGCGATGACTCCGGGGGAACTGGCCGAGCACGAGAAGGTGCAGCCGCCGTCCATGACGCGCGTCATCTCGGTGCTCGTGGATTCGCAGCTCGTGCGGCGCGAGCCGCATCCTTCCGACCGGCGGCAGGTGGTGCTCACCGCCACCGACGCTGGCCGCGACCTGGTGATCAGGGCGCGGCGCCGTCGGGAGGCGTGGCTGGCGCAGCGGCTCGAGGAACTGTCGCCGGCCGAGCGGACGGCGCTTCGGGCGGCCGCGCCGATCCTGGAGAAGCTCAGCCAGGCCTGAGTCAGCCAGGCGCGGACAAGGATTCCGCTGGGCACGGCGGCCGCAGGCCGAGGTTCCAGACCTTCCGGTCGCTGTCCACCCGGAACTACCGGCTGTTCGCCACCGGGCAGGTCGTATCCAACACGGGTACCTGGATGCAGCGGGTGGCCCAGGACTGGCTGGTCCTTGAGCTGACCCACGGCAGCGGGACCGCCCTGGGTATCGCCGCGGGGCTGCAGTTCCTGCCTCAGTTGCTGTTCGGCCTCTGGGGCGGGGTTATCGCCGACCGTTACCGCAAGCGCAGCATCCTGCTGACGACCCAGGCCATCATGGGCATGCTCGCGCTCATCCTCGGGGTCCTTGCGCTCACCGGTGCCGTGGCGGTCTGGCAGGTGTACCTGCTCGCCTTCGCGCTCGGCATGGTCGCGGTGGTGGACAACCCGGCCAGGCAGACCTTTGTGGCCGAGATGGTCGGCCGTGACGGGATGGCGAACGCCATCGCGCTGAACGGTGCCACGTTCAACCTCGCCAGGATCGTCGGCCCGGCCGTCGCTGGCCTCGTCATCGCTGCCGTGGGGATCCCGATCGCCTTCCTGATCAACGCCGCCTCCTACGGGGCCGTGCTGATCGGGCTCAAGCTCATGCGGGAGAGCGAACTGCGCCCGCTGGCCCGCGCGCCCAAGGCGAAGGGACAGCTCAGAGAGACGTTCAGCTATGTGCGGGCCCGCCCCGATCTCTGGCTGACCCTGGTGTTGGTCTTCTTCGTGGCCACGTTCGGCATGAACTTCCAGGTGACCACCGCACTGATGTCCAAGGGCGTGTTCGGAACCGGGGCGTCGGCATTCGGCCTGGCCTCGGCCGCGTTCGCGCTCGGGGCACTGGGCGGTGCCCTGGTTGCCGCCCGCCGTGCCCGGCCCAGCATGCGGCTGATGCTGACCACGGCGCTCGCGTTCGGCCTGCTCGAAGTGGCCACCGGCCTGATGCCAGTCTTCTGGTCATTCCTGGTCATGCTGGTGCCAACGGGGATGGCGGTGCTGATGTTCACCACCGCCGCCAACTCCACAACCCAGCTCGGCACCACGCCTGAGGTGCGGGGCCGGGTGATGGGGCTGTACCTACTGGTCTTCCTCGGCGGGACACCGCTCGGCTCCCCGCTGGTCGGCTGGGCGGCCGAGCAGTTCGGGGCCCGGGCGGGCCTGATCGGGGGCGGGGTCATCTCCGCGGCCGCAGCCGTCGGTGTGGCGTTCCTGCTGGCGCGGGCGCGCGGCGCGCGCCTCCGCTCCGTCCTGCGCCCGGCCGTGCTGGCCCGCGCCGAGAGCTGAGGCGCGGTGAAGCAGGAACCCACCCGAAGTCACACCGGGAAGTGACGTGACAGGCGGGAACTCTGCCCTTCAGGGCGGCGTGGAAGTCAACAATGGGATCGTGAGGCTGTTCGTGGCGATCGCGCTGCCCCATGAGGCAGCCAGCGAACTGGACGAGGTAGTGGCGCCGCTGCGCCCCGCCCGGCCGGACCTGCGCTGGACGGGCCGCGACGCCTGGCACCTCACTCTGGCATTCCTCAGCGAGGTCGACGAGTCGGTCACCACCGAGTTGGCGATACGGCTGGAACGCGCCGCCCGGCGGCATCCGTGCCTGTCCCTGTCCCTGGCCGGAGCGGGCGCCTTCCCCGCCGCCAGCAGGGCCCGGGTGCTGTGGACCGGCATCCAGGGTGACCGCCGCGGGCTTGGCCTGCTGGCCGCCTCGGCCGGTGCGGGCGCGCGGCGGGCAGGCGCGCAACCCGCGAACAGCGGACGTGGCTACCAGCCGCACCTCACTCTGGCCAGGTGCCGTGCGCCAGCCGACGTGAACTCACTCGTCGGAACCCTCGCCGGGTTCGCCGGGACGCCATGGGTGGCCGAGAAAATTCACCTGATCCACAGTCGGCTGGGTGCGGATCCGCGTTACGAGGTCATCGGCACCTGGCCGCTGCGCGGTGCCCTAGGCTCCTGATGTGAACCGCACCACGCGCTGGCTGCTCCCCACCGTGCTCGCGCTCCTGGTCCTGGTGGCCCTGGTGGGAGCCATCCTGCACTGACCTCCGGCTACATGTGGTCGACGACGTAGTCGATGCACGCCGTGAGCGCTTCCACGTCCGCCGGGTCCACCGCCGGGAACATGGCGATCCGCAACTGGTTGCGGCCGAGCTTGCGGTACGGCTCGGTGTCCACGATCCCGTTCGCCCGCAGCGTCGCGGCAATCTTGGCGGCATCCACGGTGCCAGCGAAGTCGATCGTGCCCACCACCTGGGAACGCTGCGCCGGGTCGGTCACGAACGGGGCCGCGTAGGGCACCTTCTCCGCCCAGGTGTAGAGGCGGGCCGACGAATCGGCCGTGCGCGCGACGGTCCAGTCCAGGCCACCCTGGGCAAGCATCCAGTCCAGTTGCCCGGCCAGCAGCAGCAGGGTCGCCACCGACGGGGTGTTGGCGGTCTGCTGTTTCGCCGAGTTGTCGATCGCGACCTGGAGCGACAGGAACTGCGGAATGTACCGCCCACTGGCTGCGATCGCCGCGGCGCGCTCCAGCGCCGCGGGCGACATCAGGGCGAGCCACAGCCCCCCGTCGGAGCCGAAGCACTTCTGCGGCGCGAAGTAGTACGTGTCGGTCTCGGCGGCATCCACGGGAAGGCCGCCGGCGCCGCTGGTGGCATCCACGATCACCAGGGCGCCGTTGTCCGGCCCCGGCACCCGGTGGATGGGCATGGCCACACCGGTCGAGGTCTCGTTGTGGGTGAGTGCGTAGGTGTCTACTCCAGGCTCGGCCCGCGGCTGTGGGTGGCTGCCCGCAGGTGACTCGATGACGGCTGGCTCCTCCAGCCACGGCGCCGCCCGGGTGACCTGCGCGAACTTGCTGGAGAACTCCCCGAAAGCCAAGTGCGAGGACCGCTTCTGCACCAGGCCGAACGCGGCGACCTCCCAGAACGCCGTCGTGCCCCCGTTGCCAAGCACCACCTGGTAACCGTCCGGCAGCCGGAACAGCTCGGTGAGGCCCTCGCGCACCCGCTGGACCAGCGAGCGCACCGGCGCCTGCCGGTGGGATGTGCCGAGGTAGGTGGCCCCCGAAGCCGCCAGCGCGGCCAGTTGCTCGGGGCGGACCTTCGACGGGCCGCTGCCGAACCGGCCGTCGGCAGGGCGCAGACCAGCAGGAATCTCGATGAAGGTCATGTCGTTGTCAGATCTCGCCGATGACGCCGTCTGCGCCGGGGACTTCCTTGACCGGCCGGGCCGTCGGGCCCACATAGCGGGCACTCGGCCGGATCAGCCGCCCGGTTCCCTTCTGCTCCAGTATGTGCGCGGACCAGCCGGCGGTGCGGGCGCAGGTGAACATCGCGGTGAACATGTGCGAGGGCACCTCGGCGAAGTCCAGCACCACCGCGGCCCAGTACTCTACGTTGGTCGCCAGCACCCGGTCCGGCCTGCGCGCGTGCAGTTCCGTGAGGGCGGCCTCCTCCAGCGCCGCCGCTACCTCGTACCGGGGGGCGCCCAGTTCCTTGGCGGTGCGCCGCAGCACCCTGGCCCGGGGGTCCTCGGCCCGGTACACGCGGTGCCCGAACCCCATGAGCCGCTCGCCCTTGTCCAGTTCCGCCCTGACGTACTGAGTGGCGTCCCCGATCCGCTCGACCTCTTCGACCATGTGCAGCACCCGGGCCGGCGCCCCGCCGTGCAGCGGCCCGGACATGGCACCGACGGCCCCGGAGAGCGCGGCAGCCACGTCGGCGCCCGTGGATGCGATCACCCGGGCGGTGAAGGTGGATGCGTTCATGCCGTGCTCGGCGGCAGAGGTCCAGTAAGCGTCCACGGCCTTGACGTGCCGGGGGTCCGGGTCGCCGCGCCAGCGGATCATGAAGCGCTCGACGATGTTGTCCGACTCCTCCACCCGTTCCTGCGGGATCGCGGGCAGGCCGGTGCCGCGCGCGGACTGCGCGACGAACGAGAGCGTCATGACCGACGCACGGGCCAGGTCGTCGCGTGCCTGCTCGTCGCTGATGTCAAGCAGTGGCCGCATGCCCTTGGCGGGCGCCAGCATGGCCAGGGCGCTCTGCACGTCCACCCGGATATCGCCGGACCGGACGGGGATGGGGTACGGATCGGCCGGCGGCAGCCCGGGCGTGAACGAGTTGTCCACCAGCAGGCCCCAGACGTGCCCGTAGGACACCTGGCCGACCAGGTCTTCGATGTCGACCCCCCGGTACCGAAGTGCGCCGCCCTCCCGGTCGGGCTCGGCGATCTCCGTCTCGAATGCAACCACGCCTTCCAACCCGGGCTTGAAGTCGGACATCTGTGCTCTCCTCGTGTCTGCGATGAGCGACGGCACCCGAATTCCGGGCCCGGCGGTGGGTCGCACTCGCCGCGTGCCGCTTTATTCAACAACGTGTCGGTCATGTCCGGATAGCGCGGGATGGCGTGATACGCGCCACCAGCGCCTTCTTTCTCGCCCCGGGCACAGGGCCTGTGTGAGGATCGGTACCCGTGGACACCGATCAGCACCCGCCCCAGACGGGGACATCTCCGGGCAACGACCCTGGCCTCGATGAATCCATGCTGGCCCCGCACCCGGTGGACCAGTTCTCCTCGTGGCTCGCCGACGCGGCCGCAGCGGGCCTGCCGGAGCCGAATGCCATGGTGCTTTCGACCGTGACGGCGGCCGGGCGGCCCCGGTCCCGGTCGGTGCTGCTCAAGGAGCACAGCCCGGCGGGCTTGGTGTTCTATACCAATCGCACCTCCGCGAAGGCCCAGGACCTGGCCGCGAACGGGCACGCCAGCGCCCTGTTCCCCTGGTATGCGCTGCGGCGCCAGGTGATCGTCCACGGTTCGGTGACCGCGATGTCCCAGGCTGACAGCGAGCCGTACTTCCACTCCCGGCCGCACGGCTCTCAGATCGGTGCCTGGGCGAGCAGGCAGTCGTCGGTGATCTCTTCCCGGGCCGAGATCGAAGGTGCGTACGCGCGACTGGGACAGCGCTGGCCGGAGGGAACTACGGTGCCAATGCCCGATTTCTGGGGCGGTTACCGTCTTGTGCCTGATTTGGTGGAATTCTGGCAGGGGCGGGTCAACCGGCTGCACGACCGGCTGCGTTACCGCCGCGATGGTGAGCACTGGCTGGTGGAACGCCTGTCTCCCTGACCAGGCGTTACCCCACGATGTCCCGCTGGCGAATACCATCAGGTGGGAGGGAGGCTCCCGTGACCGCCTACGGGCTCATCGACACCACAGAGATGTACCTGCGCACCCTCTTCGAACTTGAGGAGGAGGGCATCCCGCCCCTGCGCGCGCGCATCGTCGAGCGGCTGTCGCAGAGTGGTCCCACGGTGAGCCAGACCGTTGCCCGGATGGAGCGCGACGAGCTGGTGAAGGTGGAGGATGACCGGCGACTGGTGCTGACACCGACCGGCCGGGCGCTCGCGACCCGGGTCATGCGCAAGCACAGGCTGGCCGAGTGCCTGCTCATCAGCGTCATCGGGCTGCCGTGGGAGGAAGTACACACCGAGGCGTGCCGGTGGGAGCACGTGATCTCCGAGAAGGTCGAGCAGCGACTGGTGGAACTGCTCGATTACCCCCTCCATTGCCCGCATGGCAACGTCATTCCCGGGCTGGCCGAGCTTGGTGTCCCTCCCGCCGCCGCTGACCAGGCAGAACGGGCACGGTGTGAGCCGGTCGAGCCGATGCTGAGTGCCGCTTCGCAGCATCCGGCGGCCGTTGTCATCCAGCGCATCAGCGAACAAATCCAAAGTGATATCGGCCTGATGCTTAAACTCAAGCGGAGCGGGATACAACCGGGACGCAAGGTTACGCTTTCGGTGGCCGACGACGGTGTGCGGGTGACAAGTGAGGACGGTGCGGGGAGCATCACGGCGGATCTGCCCCGCCACGTTGCCGCGCACGTGTTTGTCGGGGCGCCCTGAGGACCTCGCCGCTGGTGGGGGTTACCCGTGAACGGGCGGGATGAGGCTGTGACTGCCTACCTGCCGCCGGATACGGTGCTCGGGCAGATCGAGGCCGCGGTGGTGGTGGCCGACCAGCAGAGCAACCTGCTTTACGCCAAGGCCTACGCGGCGCGGCTTTTTGAGTTTCCAGATGCCCCCGAACGCCTGGTCGGCCGTTCGCTGCTCTCCCTGGGGTTCGAGGAGGAGGACCTTGGCAAGGCCGCTGACCTTGCCAAGCAGGTGCTTCGCGGACGTGCTTGGGACGGGACGTTCTCCTCGGTCCGGTCGGGCGGGTCGCGGGTGTTCATCCGGGCCCAGGCGGTGCCGCTTCGTGGTCCTTCCGGTGCGATCGACGGGATCGTCATCGTCGGCCGCCAGGCGACCAGGCTCAGCAGCCAGCAGGAACGGGACCGGATCGGGCTGCTCGAGCGCATCGGGGAGCGGCTGGCAAGGTCGCTCGAGCTGGGCATCACGCTGCGGCATGTGGCCGAGGCCTTGGTCCCGCAACTCGCCGACCACTGCTTCATCGACCTGTTCCAGGGAGACAAGCTGTTCCGCCGCGCCCAGATCAACGCCGGCGGCTGGGAACCCGCACCGGGCACCTGGGCGGCCGTCGGCGAGCAGATCAGCTACCCGGAGGGACATTTCTGCCAGCAGGCCATGGCCCGCCGCGATCCGGTCCTGGTGTCGAACCTGGTCTACACCGAGTTCCCGGCGCCGAACGCGCAGAGCATGCGGGCCAGCGAGGACGTCGGACTGATCTCGATCGTGGCCGCGCCGCTGGTCGCCCGGGGCGAGTTGCTCGGCGTGATCAGCCTGGCCCTGTCCCGGCTCAGCGAGCGGGAAGAGTTCCACTACGACATCGACGACCGGGACTTCCTCGGCGCGGTCGCCAGCCGGGTGGCGGTCGCGATCGACAACGCGATGCTGTTCGAGGAGGAGCGGCGCACCGCGCTGGCGTTCCAGACCAGCCTGCTGCCCCAGGTCAAGCCCACCTTCGACGGCCTGGATGTGGCCTGGCGGTACGTGCCGGCCAAACCGCTGGAGACCCATGGCCAGGGCATCCAGACCCAGGTCGGCGGCGACTGGTACGACCTGATCCCGCTGTCCGCGGGGCGGGTCGGCATCGTCATCGGCGACGTGGAAGGGCGCGGCGCCCGGGCCGCGGCGATCATGGGCCAGCTCCGGGCGACCCTCCGGGCCTTCGCCCAGGACGACAAGGCACCTGCGGAGATCCTGCGCAAGCTGGACGACTGGTGCCGGACGCTGAGCACGCCGCCCTCGGGGGATGGAGAGCATTTCGACTCCCCCCGGGCAAGCTGCACCTATCTGGTCTACGACGCCTGGTCCCGCCGTTTGTCGTTCGCCAACGCCGGGCATGACGCGCCGCTGGTGGTCACCGACGGCGACGTCGCGGATCTGGACATCGAGCACCACGGCGTGCTCCTCGGCGTCCGCGGCACGGGCGTGGCAGGGCTGCCCACTTACCGCGAGGAGACGCGCACGCTCAAGCCGGGGACCACCCTGGTGCTCTACACCGACGGGCTGACCGACCGCCGGCAGCGCGCCGATGGCAGCGGCCACTACACCGAGGCGGAAGCCAGGCAAATGCTGTGCGCGGCCGTCCGCGGGGTGGCCGGTTCGCCGGCAGAGGTTATCGCCCACGCCGCAGAGCAGGCGGTGCCCGGCGACATCGACGACGATATGGCCATCGTCGTGGTCAGCACCTCGCGTGAGG
This sequence comes from Streptosporangiaceae bacterium, assembly GCA_036497045.1. Classification (GTDB taxonomy): domain Bacteria; phylum Actinomycetota; class Actinomycetes; order Streptosporangiales; family Streptosporangiaceae; genus DASXKD01. Next base: position 8,959 of record DASXKD010000428.1, read on the forward strand.
ACCTGGCCTCATGGGAGGCGACGTTCCCGGCCGAGGCGATCCGGGTCTCCGAGGCTCGCCGGCACGCCCAGCTCACCTTCGAACGCTGGGGCCTGCCGCGGGAACAGACCGAACTCGCCTGCCTGCTGGTTTCCGAGGTGGTCACGAACGTCGTGCTGCACACCGCTGCCACGGCGCGGCGCCGTCATCGGATGACGCTTGAGCCCGCGGGCGCGCCCGCCGGCCCCGGGCCCGGTCCGGCAGGCGCGGGCGTCCCGGCAGGGTGGGACTCTGACGAGTTCAGCGACGGGTTCCCCGAACCGCCCACGCGGACATTCACGCTGCGCCTGCGGCGCGGGGCGTCAGCGGTGTGGGTCGAGGTGTTCGACGCCGACCTGCGGCTGCCGCGGATTCGCAGCGCGGCGGAGACCGACGAGGGCGGGCGCGGCCTGTACCTGGTGGATCAGCTCGCCACCCGGTGGGGGTCCCGGCCGACCAAGGATGGCAAGGCAGTGTGGTTCGAGGTGCCGGTCGGTCCCGGGCGGGACGCCAGTTGACGGACGCCGTGCGGCCCGGGTCAGTGCTTGTACGTGGACACCCACAGCAGCAGCAGGATGAAGCCCACCACGACCACGGTGGTCACCCACGTGCCCCAGGTCACCCCGAGGCCCATGCGCTTGCGCACCCGGGACACCCCGAAGCCGATGAGTATGCCGATCAGCAGCAGCAGGATCAGCCCACTTGCCACTTTGGCCTCCCTGACCGGCGTTCCGCACGTCCTCGCCATTTGAGCATAAGCGCTGGGGCCCGCCGGCGGGAGCACGCAGGCAGCCACGGGGCATCGTTTGGGCCATGGGGAGACTTGAAACTGGGCGGTAACATCTGCACTTGACGGGCGCGGCGGCAAGCCTGTCCCGAGCACCCCGGAGGGCGTCGTGGCTGAGGCTTACATCGTCGGAGCGGTCCGTGCCCCGGTCGGCAAGCGGAACGGGGGTCTGGCGAAGCTCAACCCGGTGGACCTGGCCGCGCATGTGCTGCGCGAGCTGGTCGTGCGCACCGGCATCGACGCGGCCGCGGTCGAGGACGAGATCATGGGTTGCGTCTCCCAGATCGGCCCGCAGTCGCTGGATATCGCGCGGCAGGCGTGGCTGTCGGCCGGGCTGCCGGAGAGTGTGCCGGGCGTCACCGTGGACCGGCAGTGCGGCTCGTCCCAGCAAGCGCTGCACTTCGCCGCGCAGGCCGTGCTTTCCGGCACGCAGGACCTGGTCGTCGCGGCCGGGGTGGAGAGCATGAGCGTGGTCCCGATGGGGTCGTCCATCATGCTCCCGCTGGAGAAGGGGATGCCGCTGCCGTTCGGGACCGGCTGGAAGGAACGGTACGGCGACCAGGAGATCTCCCAGTTCCGCGGGGCGCAGCTGATGTGCGAGAAGTGGGGGATCACCCGCCGTCAGCTCGAGGAGTTCGCGCTCGCCAGCCATCAGCGCGCGGTCCGGGCGATCGATGAGGGACGGTTCGAGCGGGAGATCACCCCGGTCGGTGACGTCGCTGTGGACGAGGGCCCGCGCCGGGACACCACACTGGAGAAGATGGCCGGGCTCCAGCCGCTTCGCGAGGGCTGGGAGGTCACCGCGGCCGCCGCGTCCCAGATCTCCGACGGCTCCGCGGCGCTGCTCGTCGCCTCGGAGGCTGCGGTGCAGCGGCACGGGCTGACCCCGCGCGCCCGGATCGTCTCCCTGGCCGTCGTGGGCGCCGACCCTGTGTTCATGCTCACCGGCCCGATTCCCGCCACCGAGCAGGTTCTCTCCAAGGCGGGCCTCAAGGTTGACGACATCGACGTGTTCGAGGTGAACGAGGCGTTCGCGCCCGTGCTCATCGCCTGGTCGGCGGACACCGGTGCGTCCCTGGAGAAGACCAACCCGAACGGCGGCGCCATCGCGCTCGGGCATCCGCTCGGCGCGACAGGCGCGGTGCTGGCCACAAAACTGCTACATGAGCTGGAGCGGACCGGCGGCCGCTACGGCCTGCAGACCATGTGTGAGGGTGGCGGCCAGGCGAACGCCACCATTATCGAGCGCCTCTGACCTGCTCTACGGCGGCCGCGGTTCCCCTGTTCACAGCGCGGAAGTGGCTGCGGCCTGGAAGGAATATATAAGCAAAATTGGAGGTTCTCTGAATTCGAGATAGGATGAAGCCTGGATTCAAGGTCCAGGACATCCTGCGACCGGAGGAGAACCGCAGTGCTGCTTACATCATTCGACCCCTTCGTGGAGTTCGACCGCCTCGCCCGGCGCACGTTCGGCGCTGGCCACTGGACCGCTGTGCGGTCGGCCATGCCGATGGACGTGATCCGTGGCAAGGACGACGTCCAGCTCCGCTTCGACCTGCCGGGCGTGGACTCCGAGTCCATCGACGTCACGGTGGACCGCGGCGTGCTCACGGTGAGCGCGCAGCGTACCGAGAAGACCGGTGAGGACGAGAAGCTGATCACCCGCGAGCGGGTTACCGGCTCCTTTGCCCGCCGTCTCTACCTTGGCGACACGCTCGACACCGACCAGATCGAGGCCGCCTTTGCCGATGGCGTGCTGACCGTGCGCCTGCCGCTGCTGGCGACCGCCCAGCCCCGCAAGGTCGAGATTCACACCGACAGCAAGAAGGAGATCGCTGCCTGACGGCAGAGGATCCCCCGGCGGGCCCGGCGCGTTGCGGCGTACCGGGCCCGCAGGTGCTTTGCTCGTAGTCTGAGCCAGGGAGTGAATGACCGTGCCGTCATTGCCGTTTGAGGATGAGAACCTGCCTCTGTTCACGGTGGGGCAGGTGTCAGGCATGCTCGAGGTTCAGCAGGCGTTCCTGCGCCGCCTCGACGAGTTCGGTGTTGTCCGCCCGTCGCGCTCTGACGGCGGGCAGCGCAGGTACTCCCGCCGTGAGGTGGTCACCGTTCAGTACGTCGTCAGCCTCACCAGTGAGGGCGTGACGCTGGCGGGAATCCGCCGGATCCTGGAACTGGAGGCCCAGGTCGCGAGGCTGGAGCAGGAGTGTGCCGGGTTGCGTGACCGGCTGCGCCAGTTCATGGACGAGGCCGAGGGGGAGTGACTGCCCGGCGCGGCGCTGAGTACTGGTTGCGGCCCGGGCTGGGATCGGGAGGCCGTGGCGGGCTTGCCGTCCGGGCCTGGCTGGCTGTTGGTTCCGGTACGATGTCGGGGCGAGCTGAGGCGCAGCCGACGCGCCGCGCGGGTGTAGTTCAATGGTAGAACGTCAGCTTCCCAAGCTGATAGTGCGGGTTCGATTCCCGTCACCCGCTCTCACGTGAAGGCCCAGGTCGGAGGTAGTGTCTCCAACCTGGGCCTTGCTTGTTGGCGGTCCTGTCAGGGTTGCCGGGCCATTAGCTGGCCATTAACTCACCGGGCCAGGGCGCCCGTTGTTTCCGTCGTCGTCGGTGCGCTGGTCTCGGCTTGCGCGGAGCAGCGCGTCCAGGCCGTCTGCGATCTGGCGGTCGGCAGGGCTGGACCGATGCCCCTGCCTCAACGAGGCTGCCTGAATGGACGTCAGCGGGATCTTGACGCGGAATCCGGACACCGACGGCGGAGCGGCGCTCGTGACCGGGGGATTCCCGGAGGCGCTCCAGCAGTCAGAGTGCCGCGGCGATTGAGGTCCTGCTCCTGGCCCGCCGGAGACCTGCTGGCGTTTACCCAGGTCACGCCCGCCAGCGTTTGTCCGACGGGAGTTCCGGCGTCAACTGGATTACCTCACCGGGAATCGAGGCTAACGCGGCGTCCGCCGTTGCTGCTGGCTGAGGGGCAGAGACTGATCATCCCGTCTGCCATCGACCACGGGCAAACCCAGCAGACCAGGCCAGGCCGGTCAAGATCGTTCGTCCGGCGGGGCGCTGCATCTTGACCGGCTTGGCCTGGCCCGCTCCCTGACGGGCGGGTCGAGCAGACAGGATGATCAGCAGGGGGCCTGCTCTAACGATGTATCGTTCGGGCATCACCGACCCGCCAGGTATGAGGAGGATGTCATGGTCGCCAAGCGGACGTGGGGCGACCTCGACGAGAGCACCCGCAAGCTGATCATCGCCGTGGCGGTTGCCGATGGCATCCTCAAGGTGGCGGCTCTCATCGACATCAAGCGTCGGCCAGCAAGCCAGATCCGGGGCCCAAAGTGGGTGTGGGCCCCCGTGCTGGCAGTGGTCAACTCCGCTGGGGTGGTGCCGATCTCATACTTCGTCTTCGGGCGGCGGCAACCGCGGTCGCTATCCGGCTGACATGCACCGCAGCACGCGAGATGACCGCAAGCATCGTGTATGACACCGGACTGAGCGTTGCGCACAAGGCCACTGCACAACTCAGCGCTCAACAGCCAGCGCTGGGCCCCGCGCTGTTCGCTACTGGCCTTTCGACCGCTGTGGGCCCGCGTTGGGTCCGGCGCCAAGGGTCAATGCTGTTGTCTGCTACGGACTCAAGGGCCAGGAAGTCGGCGAGCCGTTGGATATCGGGCCGGGGCGGTATCTCAGGTGCGATGTCCTATGAAGGGAGACGAACGACGATGTCGTCGATCGCGGGTGAGCTCGTCACCGAGAGACTCGTCGGGTACGACGGTGGTCGGCAGGTCACGGTGTATGTCCCGCCGGCTCCGGCCGAGGTCGTCGTGTTCGCTGGGGACGGTCAGCTGATCTCGCAATGGAGCGAATCCGTTGAGGCGGCTGACGTACCCCCGGCGATGATCGTCGGTGTCCATCGGCTGTCCGATGAGACGCTGCGGCTGCATGAGTACTCACCGGGCTTTGAGCCGGAGCGGTTCGCGGCACACGAGAAGTTCTTCGTCGAGGACGTTCGTGGATGGGTGCGAGCGCGTTTCGGAGTCGGGATGCCCGCCGAACGCACCGCGGTGTTCGGTGTCTCGGCGGGTGGGGAGCTGGCCCTCGCCATCGGGCTTCGGCATCCGGACGTCTACAGCGCGATCTTCTGCGCCTCGCCTGGCGGCGGCTACAAGCCGCCTGGCGTTATGCCGAGTCCGCTGCCGCGCGCGTACCTCGTCGCAGGCACCCTGGAGCCGTTCTTCCGCGAGAACGCCACCCGATGGGCGACCGCGCTGCGCGATGCCGGCGCTGAAGTTGTGATGACCGAGCGCGTCGGATCCCACGGTGATGCCTTGTGGAGAGAAGAGCTGCCGCTGATGGTGGCGTGGGCGTTCGGACGAGCATGAGCGGTCCGGCGTCGCCCGGAACCCGTCGAGCGCGCTTCGCGTCGCTGCGCGATGGCCTCCGCCACCCTCGACTGAACCCGGCCGGGAGTCGCCGGTTCATGGCAGCTATCGGGGGAATGGCCAGGGAGCGTCGGCTGACGCGACCGTTATGACCGACTGACATGCTCGGTCTATGCCAACTGACGAAACTCTGAGCCGCAGTTTTTACGCGAACCTTGGAGCCGAAGGTCTGCGGCGACGCAGTCGCCCTGAATGGGATGCGGCTATCACCGAACTGGCAGCGGGCTACGTCGGGCGGCGCGAAAGAGTCCTGGATGTGGGATGCGGGTATGGCCGCATCGCTATTCCTCTGGCCGCCCGCGGATACCAGGTCACCGGCCTGGACCTCTCAGAGCCCCTGCTCCGCAGCGGACGTACGGAAGCTCGCGCCCAGGGCGTGCGGCTGCCGCTCGCCGCTGGGAGCATGACCAGACTTCCGTTCAGTGATGAATCGTTCGATTCTCTTATCTGCCTGTGGTCAGCCTTCTACGAAGTCCTCAAGCCAGCCGACCAAGTACAGACCCTCGCCGATATGTGGCGAGTGCTCAGCAAGGACGGACTCGCCCTCATCGAGGGTCCCCTACCGCCAGCGACAAACGATGAGCTGCCCACCGACCGCATTAGCCGTGGCGTCGTTGAGGGCCTGCCTAACCCTCACTACATCCACGACGCGGACACGTTGAGCAACCGCTGCACGGAGGCTGGCATCAGCGGCGCTGAGATTTTCATCCGTGATTGGGCAGGCCGGGACCGGCTGCTCCTGATATTCCGACGCCCTTGCTAGAGTCCTCAGACTGCCGGGCCATTAGTGGGCCATTAACCGCGCCGACATCGTCGTCTCCATCATCGTCGCGGCCAGCCAGGATGTGCGCGTCGATGGCGCTCGTGATCACCTGGTCCGCCCTCGTGCCGTTCAGTCCACTTGAGCCCGCCACAGGTCACACTCACCGCCGCCCACTGCCGCGAAGCCAGAGATCTATCAGCGCGAAGACGAAGAAGCCGACGAGCGCTATCAGCCCACGTGCCCGCCACGCCTGCTTTCCTGCGGCACCTGCGGCTGCCTGCGCCGCCCTGTTGGTGCCCTCTGCGCGCCGCCACCGAGCCCAGTAATACCCGAGCATCAGAGCCCCAATGACGGCCAGCACAGCCGCGTGCCGAGTCATATTCTGATTTTCTCCCAGCTCGCCTGGAAGGACCGGGGTTTTGACAAGGAAGCGTGCGGCCTTGTCGAGCGTGCCCGTGATGCCCCGGAGAGCCCTTACTGTGGACCGCTACGGCCGCCCGCCAGGTGTCTAGCCGCCGGGTGTCTAGGCCTGCGACGTCGGTGCGGCAAGCTCGGCCAGGTGGTGTAGCGAGTTGGTGAGATGCTCAGGGCCGAACGGCGGGAACTGGATGCCCCTGTCCCGGATGAACTGCGGCACCGCCGACCAGTCGTAGGTGAGGGTGACCTCAGTCTCGGACGGACCGAGCGGCGCCAGGTCGTAACGCCAGATCCAGCCGCCGAACTCCAGGTGACCGTCGCCGTTCTCCGTCCCCGTCAGCCAGCCAACGGCGCGCGGCGGGTCGAGCACCACGACCTTGTTGGCCACCCGGTAGTCACCGTCTGGATGGCCGGGGTGATACATGTCCATCCGGAAAATTTGCCCCACCTCGGTCAGCGGCGCCCGGTCGGCAGCTTCCTGAACCCAGCCGGTGCCGTCGATCGCAGAATGGGCCGCCGGGTCCGCCAGCACCGCGAACACCCTGTCGGCGGGCACGGCGATGGTCAGGGTGGCGCTCACGTTCTCCTGGTCCACGGTGTGCACGCTCCTAAGACGGCATCGATCCTGGCTGGTCAAGCCAGGAACGCAAGAGGTGCCGGTCGATGGAATCTACCCGGCCGAGCCTGTGACCGGACGCGGCGCGCTGCGACAGTTCGGCGCGGGTGAACCAGCGGGCTTCCACGATCTCCTTGCCGTCGGCGGTGACGGACTCGCTGGCGGCGGTCGCGCGGAACCCGGCCATCAGCCCGGCAGGAAATGGCCAGGCCTGGGAGGCGACGTAGTCCACCGTCGCGAGGCTGACGCCGGCCTCCTCAGCAACTTCGCGGCGCACGGCATCTTCGAGGCTCTCGCCGATCTCCACGAAGCCCGCGAGGAGCGCGTAGCTGTCCGGAGCCGAGCCGTTATGCCGCGCCATCAGGCACCGCTGCGGCGGGCCGGCCGATTCGACCAGCGTGATCACAGCGGGTTCGATGCGCGGGAAGTGCAGCCGGCCGCAAGCCTCGTTGCCGCAGAACCGCAGGTGGCCGGCGTGGCGGCCGAGCGCCGCGGCGCCACAGGTGCCGCAGAACTGCTGATTGCGGTTCCAGTGGGCCAGTCCGCGCGCATAGGCGAGGATCGCGGCCTCCGCGCTGCCGAGGGTGCCGGCGAACTCCCGCAGGTCACCTACCCGCTCGGCCCCGGTGGCCTCGACGGCGCGCTCCTCGCCCAAAGCTGACAGATCCACTGCGAACAAGCCCGCATCGCCGTCCAGGCCGAGGAAGAGCGGCGTGCCCAACTCGCGCACATGCTGGCTCCGGCCGGCATCGAGCGCGGTCACCGGTGCGGGCGGATCACCTGACACCAGGCAATGGTCCCGCCAGACCGGGATCAGCCGTGCCTTGGGGGAGTCCATGAGCGTGGCGACCCAGCCAGGGTCGGCTCGCCGGTCACTCGCCCGGTCCAGGTAGCCACCCGAGTACGCGAGGTTCTTCACCGCACTCCCGCCTGGTTCACCATTTCCCCTTCAAGGCACGGTATAGGTCACTAGCTGGGGTGATCCACTGAACGGCATGCACCGGCACTGGACGAGCTATTGCACGGGCCTGCGGTGCCAGAAATCATGCGGATGGCGGCCGGGGTGAAAGCCCGCGGCTTCTGCGCCCGCCGCCACGTCGGCGAAGCGCCTGGCGATGGCCGACGGGTCGTGTGCGTCGCTGCCGAAGACCAGTGCCTCGCCGCCAGCCTCGTACCACCACCGCATGATCACTGGCGGCATTGGCACGGCAGCGTTGGCCTCAAGTGCCCGCCCCGAGCGGGCCAGTGCGGCCAGGACGGCGCGGTACTCGTCCTCGAAGAGGGCAGGATCGAACGGGCCTGCGTCCTTCGGCCAGTGCCGCAACGGGTAGTCGACGTGCGCGAGCACCGCGAATGGTGCCGCCGATTCGACCATACGGACGGCCTCGGCCAGGTAGGCCCGGACGAGATCAGCGGGTTCGGCCCGGTCAAAAAGAAAGTCCACGAGCCGGGTGCCAGCCAACTCCAGCGAGTGCACAGAGCCCAGGACCCGGTCGAAGGTTCCCGCAGTGAGCAGGGCGTTGACCTGTTCCTCGTGCCAGTGGGGCTCACCCAGCTCGGTTCCGGAAAGAACGCGCAGCCCGGGGAACAGTTCCCGGCAGCGCTGCACGCACGCCAGGTAGGCCGCGGCATCAATGGGAGGCGGGCGGAACCGGCCATCTGGCAGGAGCCACGCCGCGTTCTGCGGCCGAATCAGTGCCCTGACCTCGGGGTCGACCACCCAGGCGGTGAAGTCCGCGTGCTCGGTGAAGGCGATGGACGGCAGGCCAAGCGCTACCGCCCGGGCGCAGGAGCGCTCCATCGATCCGGCGGCGGCGTCCCAGGACCACTCGGTATGCACGTGCCCGTCCGGCGGAAGCACCACTCGACTCCACGGTTCTGGTTCCGGCCAGCGCGGCAAGCTTAGACGGCCCGGTGGCTGGCCTCGGCGGTCACCGGGGTCGACGGTGACCGTCGGGCGCCCGGCAGACCGGGCACATGGGGCCCCGGCAGACCGGCCGCCTGACTCCGGCAGGCCGCCACCTGCGGGGGTCGCCGGCCAGCTACGGCGCTGACCTGCGCAGGTTGCCGTCAGAACCGGCTGGCAGAATGCCGGTTGTGCCTCACCCTCAGCGCGGGCCCTTCCGCGGCCTGCCGCGTGAGGTGCCGATCCTCACCGCCATCTCCTTCACGGTGGCACTCGGGTTCGGGATCGTCGCTCCGGACATCCCGGCGTTTGCCCGCCACTTCGGCGTCAGCACGGCCGCAGCCGCGAGTGTCGTGAGCGCGTTCGCCCTCATGCGCATCATCGGAGCACTGCCCGCTGGCCGTCTGGCGGACCGGTTCGGGCAGCCCGCGGTGATGGCGACGGGCATCGCGATCGTCGCGGTGAGCAGCATCGTGGCCGGGTTCTCCAACTCGTTCGCGGAACTCATCATCCTGCGCGGCACCGGTGGGCTCGGCTCGGCGATGTTCGGCGTTAGCGGCCAGACCCTGCTGCTGGTCAGTGTGCCGAACGAGCAGCGAGGCCGGGCGAGCGGGCTGTTCGCCGGCGGCTTCCTACTCGGCGGAATCAGCGGGCCGGCGGTCGGCGGGGTCATCGCGGCCTGGTCGGAGCGGGCGCCGTTCATCATCTACGGTTGCATGCTCATCATCCCCGCGGTCATCGCGGGGGCCGTGCTCCACGACCGGTCCCGGCAGCGCTCCGAAGCCACCCACGCGCCGCGCCGCGCCGTCGCCGAAATCGCCGGTGCGCTGCGGGATCGGGCCTACCGTGCCGCAGCTGCGGCGAACCTTGGGGATGGCTTTGCCGTCATCGGGGTGCGCAGTGCCATCGTGCCGCTGTTCGTCCGCGATGTCCTGCACCGGTCCGCCATCTGGACCGGCGCCGGGTTCCTCGTCGTCGCCGCGCTCAATGCCGGCGTGCTCCTTCCGGCTGGGCGCCTCGCCGACCGGCTCGGCCGGCGCCCGGTGATCGTGGTGGGATGCCTCACTTCCGCGAGCGCCCTGGTCCTGCTGGCGCTGTTGCCCGGGCTCGACGGCTATCTCATCGCACTGGCCGTACTCGGGCTCGGATCCGGCCTTCTCGATGTCGGTCCGGCCGCCATGCTCGGCGACATCCTCAAGGGCCAGGGTGGCACGGTTGTCGCCACGTACCAGATGGCCGGTGATATTGGTGCCGTGGCCGGGCCGGTGACCGCTGGTTACCTTGTGGACGCCTCTTCCTACGGTGCGGCCTTCCTAGTCGCGGCCGGCGTCCTTGGCCTGGCCGCTGTCCTCGGCCTCTTCGCACCAGAGACCCGCTGGCGGGACCGGCCGGTCGACCCTGGCCTGCTAGCTGGCCGCCCATCCTGACCGGCCCACACCCCGCTCCGGCCCACACCCGGCTCGGGCCCACACCCGGCTTGGGCCCACACCCGGCTCGGGCCCACACCCGGCTCAGGCTTACCCTCAGCTCCGGACACCAGGTCATCACCTGGTTCGGCGTTTGGTTGCCTACCTGGTTCGAGGGCTATATGCCGGTGCCGCGGAGCATGATCACCGCCTGGGAAGGCGTACTGCAGCGGGCCACCGTCGAGGGCATCGGGGTCAACTTCGCCACCGGTGACTTCGGTGACGACACGCCGCTGCAGTACCCGGGCAGCGACCCGTGGATCACACTGGTCGGCGGCACGAGCATCGCCGTTGGCAAGCACGGCAACGCCCTCTGGGAGGCCGGATGGGAGACCGACCAGGCCAACCTCAGCAAGAACGGCCAGTCCTGGAAGCCGGCGCCGCCAGGATTCTTCAGCGAGGGCAGCACGGGCGGTGTCTCCAAGACCTTCCCCGAGCCCTTCTACCAGCAGGGCGTCGTGTCCCACAACGTCCGCAACGGCACCCCGATGCGGGTCGTGCCTGACGTGTCCGACCTGGGCGACTGGAACCTCGGTTACCAGATCGGCGTGTCGATTCCCATCGGGCATCACAAGATCAAGTACTTCAACCAGATGAACGGCGGCACCAGCCTGTCCTCGCCGATGTTCACCGGGTTCGAGGCCGACGTGATCCAGGGCCGTGGCGGCATCTCGCTCGGGTTCGCCAACCCGGCGCTCTACAACTACGCCAACACGCCGACGTTCAACGACATCACCGGGAACCCGCAGGGGCAGGGCGTGACCGAGGCCACTGTGTTCGGCATCGGCTACGGCCAGCCGCCAACCCTGTCGGTCATGGGCCAGTGCGGTGACACCCACCACCTGGCCTGCGGTGTGGGCTACGACACCGTGAGCGGGCTCGGCAGCCCCGGGCCGGCGTTCTTCAAGTCGTTCGGCTCCAGGCCGAAGTGAGCCCGACACGGCGGTGACCTGACCGGCCGCCGCCACACGATAGTCATGGGGCCCGCAACCCGGCAGGGTTGCGGGCCCCGGTCCGTCCGATGCTCTTCGGTTCCGCAGCTTGATTGAGTGCGCTACGCAACGACCTCCGGTCCTAAGGTGACCTCATGGCCCCGAACCTGTCATGCGCGGTCGGCGTGCCCAACGTGGGCACCTTCGGCGACCCGTCCCTCCTGGTGGAGCTGGCCGTGGCGGCCGAGGAGCACGGCTGGGACGGGTTCTTCGTGTGGGACCACCAGCTCTATTGGGATCCGCAGTGGGCGGTCGCTGACCCGGTGGTGGTGATCGCCGCAGTTGCGGCGCGGACGGCCAGGGTCAGGCTCGGCATCCTGGTGAACGTGCTGGCCCGGCGCCGCGCGGGCAAGGTGGCCCGGGAGTCGGTGACGCTGGACCGGTTGTCGCACGGGCGGCTCGTGTTCGGGGCCGGGCTTGGCTCGCGGGCGGAGGAGTTCACCGCGTTCGGTGAGCCAGGTGCGGCGAAGGAGCGGGCTGCCCGGCTGGACGAATCCCTGGAGTTGCTGGATGCCCTGTGGACCGGGGAGCCGGTCACCTTCCGCGGCGAGCACCTCACCGCCACGGACGTCACCATGCTGCCGCGCCCGGTGCAGCAGCCCCGGATCCCGGTCTGGTGCGGCGGGCGGTGGCCGAACAAGGCGCCGTTCCGCCGGGCCGCCCGATGGGACGGGGTCATGCCCACCCACGCCGACTACGGGCTCGGCCAGACCATGCCGGCCGGCGAACTCCGCGCGGTCCTCCGGTACACGCTGGAGCACCGCAGCACCGGCGGCCCGTTCGACGTGGCGCTGGAGGGGCGCACCGACGGCGCCGCGCCCGACCGTGGGGGTCGGCACGTGTCCCCGTACGCCGAGGCGGGGCTGACCTGGTGGATCGAGGCGCTCGGCTGGTGGCGGGGCACCCCGGAGGACGCGCTGGCCCGGGTCCGCCAGGGCCCGCCGGTGCTGCCCGGCTCCTAGCAAGGACTCAGGTACTACGGGCCGGGCGCCGCCAGGCCGTGCTGGTAGGCGAACCGGACGGCCTGGGCGCGGTCGCGGGCGCCCGTCTTGGCGAAGATCCGGTTGATGTGCGTCTTGACCGTGGCGTTGCTCAGGTAGAGGCGCTGCGCGATCTCGGCGTTACTCAGGCCCGAGGCGAGCAGCGTGAGCACCTCGGCCTCGCGAGAGGTGAGCCCGGCGGGCGGTGGCCCCGTATGGCCGGCCTGATCCGGGGCCGGACCAGGAGCCGGTCGCTGCCCGGTGACCGTTGCCACGAGGCGGGCCTGGACGGCCGGGTCGAGATGGGTCTGGCCGGCGTGCACCGCGCGCACGCCCGCCTCAATCTGCTCAGCGCTGGCGTCCTTGGTGAGGTAGCCGAGCGCGCCCGCGCGGAGCGCGGCCAGGATCGCGGCCTCGTCCGAATAGGTCGTCAGCACAAGTATCTGGGTGGCCGGCAAGCGCTGGCGCACCTGCGCCGTGGCGGTGGCGCCGTCAACTCCCGGCATGCGCAGGTCCATCAGAATCACATCGGGACGGTGCGCCTCGGCGAGCCGCACCGCTTCGGTCCCGTCGCTGGCCAGGCCGACGATCTCGACCCCGTCGATGAGCGAGACCAGCATGCTCAGCCCATCGCGCACCACGCGCTGATCGTCGGCGATCAGGACGCGGATCCGGCCCGGCGAGGCGCTGCTCACCCGGGGACCTCCAGTTCCACGAGCCACCCGTCGGCGGTGGGCCCGGCCCGCGCGCTGCCACCCGCCCGGGTTGCCCGCTCCCGCATCGCCGTGAGCCCGTGCCCGCCACCGGCCTCGGCGAGCAGCGGGTTCCTGGCGGGAGCGGCTCCGCCCGGACCGGGCGCGGGGCCGCCGGACGCCCCCGGCGCATCCCACGCTCCTGGCCCCAGCGGCCCGGCGTGATCCTCGACCGCGAGGATCGTCCGGTCCGCTGCGTAGCGCACGGTCACGGCTACCGAGGTGCCCGGCGCGTAGCGGGTGACGTTGGTGAGGGCCTCCTGGGCGCCGCGGAACAGCGCCAGGCTCGCGTCGGCGGGCAGCGGGCGGGGGGTCCCGTCGATGTACAGCGTCGCTTCCGCGCCGGTGTCCCGGCGGAAGTCTTCGACCAGGGCGCCTACCTGGTCCACCGTGGGCAGCCGGTCGCCCCGCAGCGCACCGACGGCCTGCCGGGCGTCGGCGAGCCCTTCCTTGGCCAGGTCCGCCGACCGCTCGAGCGCGGCACGCAGCGCGGGGCTGGCGGCCTCGCGGCTGGCGAGCTTACGGGCCCCCTGGAGCTGGATCGCCAGGCCGGACAGGGCGTGCGCGAGTACATCGTGGAGTTCACCCGCGATGCGGCTGCGCTCGGCGAGTGCCGCGGCGGCTGCCTCTGCCTCGCGGGCGTCCTGCAACTGGGCCATCAGCATTTCGGTGCGGTCCTGGCTCTCCCGCCCGCGCCGGATGAACTGGCCGGTCACCGCCAGCAGCAGGCACAACAGTGTCGCGGCGAGGGCGGACTGCGCGGCGTGCTGCTGGGTCAGCACGATCGTCATGGCGAGGGCACCTGTGATCAGCACGGTGGCCACGATCGCGGGCCGCAGCGGAAGCCGCACCGCCGCGATCCAGACGCCGACGCTCGCCGCTATCTCGGCTGGCCCGTGCGGCTGCAATGCGGCCAGGGCCACCCCGCACCCGCCGATGAGCCCGATCAGCAGGACCTGGAGCAGGTAGCCACGCCGGGCCCAGGCGACGGCCACCGTCGCGGCGACCGCTATCGCGTACCCGGCCAGGGCGAGGCTCGCCCCAAGCCGGGCGCCGGACAGGCCAGGGGTGGGATGGCTGTTCAGCCCGGCCGTGACGACGATCGCGATGAGCACCCAGCCCAGCGGCCGGAGCATCTGGCGCTGGCGGTCCACCCGCTCGCGGGCGCGCGAGCGTGCCGCGCTCACCCGGGCCGACGCGGTGATGTTCTCGGTGTCGTCCGGCTGAGGCGGCCCGGATGGCTGGCTGGCATGGATCAGGCCCGCCGCGGCCAGCCGTGCCTTCATGGACACAGTCTGGCGCGCGGCGGGCATGGATTCCAGGTCAGGCATGGTAGCGGGGCCGGGCTTACGGGCGGGGTCAGGCACCGGCACCGGCGGACACGGCCGGGCGGGCGGGGGAAGCGGCGGCGGTCAGGCGGCGCCCGCGGACGTAGATCACTGCCAGGCGGGTCAGCACATCGGCCAGCGCCATCATGATCAGCGCGGCAACCCAGGCGGCCGAGCCGGTGATCTGGTGCGCGATGCTGAACCGGGCGATCGCCGGGCCCGCGCCGTTGGTGGCGGCGATGGCGAAGGCCATCCTGGCGCCGACGCCGGTGATCCACAGGCTGGCGGCGAGCCACCCGGCGCGGCCCAGAGCGCGGCCGTCGGAGCCACGCCGCAGCTTGGTGGTCAGCCCGCCCACGGCGCCCATCGTCGCGCCGGCCGCGACGCAGGCCAGTTCCAGGACGATGTCGTTGCCCCTACCGGGCACCGAGTGCAGGAACAGCACGGCGGCGGCGCCGACGGCAAGAACCGGGCCGGCCAGCGAGTGGAGGTCGAGCGGGTGCTCACGGATCTGGCGGATGACCATGAGCACGAGGACTGCGTTGATCACGTACATGCTGGTGTTATTCATGCCGTCAGCGTGCCTCGCGGCCCGGTGGCCGGGCGTCGGCCCAGGGGTGGGACTGCGGGTTGACAACCTGGTCAGCCCACGGGTTGACCAGGCGCGCCTTACCGGCTCGCCGGCGCTC
>DASXKD010000429.1:0-1854 GCA_036497045.1 Streptosporangiaceae bacterium
ACGAGGCAGTCCCCATGTAACAGGCAGTCCTCATGTAAGTGGTGACTGGATCCCGGTAGCTGCGGGCCGGAATCATGCGGCGGCTGGATCGGTGCGAGCCGAGAAGGCCGGTGCCGGTGCCGGCCCGCAACCTGCTGCCCAGCTCATAGAGTGCGCCGCTACCTCTCAGTTATGGCACCAGTTGATGCCGCGGCGCCACGAGGCTCCGCGAGGCACCATGCGAATCCCCGCAGCGCGCCGGAGAAACGAGAAAACCGCAGGTGGGGGGTCCACCTGCGGTTCTGGCCCCCGCGCCGCGGCGCGGGGGCCGGGCGCCTCACGCTTCACACGGTCGGCGACGCGCGCTCCAGGAATCGCAGCACGGCCAGGACCCGCCGGTGATCGCCCTCCGAGGCGGGCAGGTCGAGCTTGGTGAAGATGCTGTTGATGTGCTTGGCCACGGCGCTCTCGCTGACCACGAGCTTCTCCGCGATCCCGGCGTTGGACCGCCCCTCGGCCATCAGCCCGAGCACCTCCCGCTCCCGCCCGGTGAGCCGGTCCAGCGGGGTGTTCTGCCGCCGCATCAGCAGCTGCGCCACCACCTCGGGGTCCAGCGCGGTGCCGCCCGCGGCCACCCGGCGCAGCGATTCCAGGAAGACGTCCACGTCCGCGACCCGGTCCTTGAGCAGGTAGCCGACGCCGGTGGTGCTCGTGGAGAGCAGGTCGGCGGCGTAGCGCTCCTCGACGTACTGGGACAGCACCATGATCGCCACCTCGGGCCACTGCCGCCGCACCACCAGGGCGGCGCGGATCCCCTCGTCGGTGAAGGTCGGCGGCATCCGCACGTCCGCGATCACCAGTTCCGGGCGGTGCCGCTGCACCGCGGCCAGCAGCCCGGCGGCGTCGTCCACCGCGGCGGCCACCTCGAAGCCGGTCGTCTCCAGCAGCTTGGTCAGCCCGGCGCGCAGCAGCACCGAGTCCTCGGCGATCACAGTTCGCACGGAAGCTCCACCATTATCGTGGTCGGCCCGCCGACCGGGCTGACTATCTCGAACCTGCCGTCCACCGAGGCCGCGCGCTGTGCCAGGCCGGTCAGCCCGGAGCCGCGGGCGGCGTCGGCGCCGCCGATCCCGTCGTCCGCGACGGACAGCCGCAGCAGGGCGCCGTCCAGCCACACGTCCACCCGGGCCGCGGACGCCTGGGCGTGCTTGGCCACGTTGGCCAGGGCCTCCGAGACCATGAAGTACGCCACCGCCTCGACCGTCGGCGGGACCCGCCGGGGCACGTCCACCGCCAACCGCACCGGCACCGGGGAGCGGGCCGCGATGCCGGAGAGCGCCGCGTCCAGGCCGCGGTCCTCGAGGACCACCGGGTGCAGGCCGCGGACGAGGTTGCGCAGCTCGCCCAGGGCCTCCTTGGCCTCCTCGTGCGCCTCGGCCAGCGCGGTCCGGGCGTCCTCGGGCCGGTCCTTCAGGGTCGCCCGAGCCAGGCCCAGGTTCATCGCCAGGGACACCAGCCGCTGCTGCGCGCCGTCGTGCAGGTCGCGCTCGATCCGGCGGCGCTCGGCGTCGGCGGCGTCCACCACCGCGGCCCGGCTCTCGGTCAGGTCGGTCACCCGGCGGGCCAGCCGCTCCGCCCGGCTGGGGCCGAGCAGGTCGGTGGCGAACTTCAGATCCCAGCGCACCGAGGCCATGACCAGCCAGGGCGTGAGGTAGACCACTACCAGGCACCCGAGCGCCCTCCAAAGCGCCAGGGACGTCGCCATGGACAGCCACTTCCAGTTCGGGCCGAAGGCGATCGCCGCGCCCAGCCAGCCAAAGCAGATGAGCCCGGAGACCCACATGGTGCCCGCGATCACGCCGACCAGGTTGGCCG
>DASXKD010000430.1:0-4994 GCA_036497045.1 Streptosporangiaceae bacterium
TGGCATCGACCTGTACCGCGACCACCCGAACCTCGCGGTGCTGCGCACGTTCTCCAAGGCCCACGGCCTGGCCGGGCTGCGGGTCGGCTTCTTGATCGGGCAGGAGCAGATCGCCAGCGCGGTGCGCACCACCATGCTGCCCTTCAGCGTCAACTCGCTCGCCCAGACCGCCGCGATCGCCTCGCTCGCGGCCGAGGCCGAATTGCACGACCGGGTCGACCTCGCGGTGAAGGAGCGGGCCAGGGTCCGCGACGAACTGCTGGCCCAGGGCTGGACGGTCCCGCCGACCGAGGCCAACTTCGTCTGGCTCCGGCTCGGCGCCGACACCCAGGACTTCGCGGCCGCGTGCGCGGACGCCGGGATCAGCATCCGGCCGTTCGGGGACGAAGGCGCGCGCATCTCCGTGGGGACGCCGGAAGCCAACGACGCGTTCCTCGCCGTCGCCAGGGCCTATCCCCGGCGGCACTGACCTCGGTCACCGCGGCCGCTCAGCCGGTGTCGGTACTCAGCTTCTCGGTCACCAGCCGGTAGAGCTGGCGTGGCCGGCCTGGCTGCGGAAGCCGGTTCGGCGGCAGCGGCCAGGCCAGGCCCTCCTCCGCGAGCGTGCGCAGCAGCCTGCGGGCCGTGCGCGAGGTGACGCCGAGCAGGCGGCCCGCGGTCTCGGCATCGACCACGTGCGGCCCGGCATCCTCAGGGAGCTGGTTGGTGAGCCGCGACAGCGTCGCCATGCCCCTGGGGTTGCCCGCGCGGACGACGATGGGCTCGCGGGGCCCGGGCAGCAGCGCATGGCCCTCCCGGTCGAGCGCGAACCCGCGGGCGCCCGCGTCGGCGTGGGCACGGGCCAGCACGGCACGGGCGTGTGCCTCCGCATCCTGCGCGGTCAGGCCAAGGCCCACGCCCACCTCAAGCACGATGCCGAGTTCGGTGCGCGCCCGCTCGGCGAACGGAGGGACCCGGAATCCGTCGGTGGCGCCGGACAGCGAGCCGCGGGTCGCGGTGACCAGGAAGCTGTCCTCGCCCGCCGGGCTGAGCGTGGCCTTGATCCGCTGCGCCTCCTGCAGCAGCAGGCGGTGCACGACGAGCCGCAACTCCTCGCGGGGCTGCCGGGGGGAACGGCGGGATGTCTCCCTGAGCGTGGGCACCTCGACGACCGCCACGGCCAGTTGCGCGTCTTCCAGCCGGCGCTGGGTGCCCAGCAGGGTGGCGGTCCGCAGGGCCGAGGCGATCGCGCTGCGGGTCGGCCGCACGACGAGGACCGGGATGTCCAGGGCGGTCAGCCGCTGCGCCACCGATTCCAGGCAGGTGACCGCGACCGCGGTCTGGTGGCGCCGCCACAAGCGCTCGTGGAACGCGGCGAGCGCCGCGGCGCCGCCCGGTTCCTCGCGTACGTGCACGTCGCTGACGGCCAGGCCCATGTCGGCGAACGCGTCCTCGACCTCCGCCCGGCTCAGCACGTCCACGCTGAGCCGGGACAGGTCATGGTCCCCCAGCATGGCCGCCCGCAGCAGGGCGGCGTACAGGGCGCTGCCGCCCAGCGGGACATACGTGGCGGGCTTGCGCAGCACGCCCGCCTGCCGGGCGTAGAGATAGGGGATCCGGCTGGCGAACAGCCATACGTCGATGCCGGGGCCGAGCCGCAGCACCTTGTCGCCGGCCTCCGGCTCGGTGCGGTAGGCAACGGCCACGAGCCGCCGGGCCACGGCGGGCGCGGTGGAGTATCCGCCCGCGGCCTGGCCGTTGCCGCCCGGCCCCGGTGCCGCCCCGGCCGGGCCGGCGGCCGGCGCGGGGATTGCCGTGCCGGACAGCATGATCTGCTCGACGAGATCATGGGAGCCGACGACGCCGATCGTGAGTTCCAGCGGGGGGTGCTGCCCGTTGGTCATGCGCCAGTCGTAACCCAACCGAGCCACGCTGAAAAGGGGATTGCGCTAATTGCGCGTAAAGTGCGGGTGGCCGGTTACCGCTGCGCGGGCCGGGCGCGGGCCGGCGGCGGCCGCGGAACCGCCCTGGTTCAGCCGCTCTCTTCCACGTTCAGATCGGCCCCCAGGGCGGACAGTCGCCCGGCGACGTCCGCGTGCCCGCGGTCGATCAGGTAGCCGGGGGCGACGACCGTCTCCCCTTCCGCGCCGAGCCCGGCGAGGATCAGCGCGACGCCGGTGCGCAGGTCATGTGCCTCGACCTTGGTGCCCCTCAGCGTGCAGGGGCCGTGCACGACCACCTTGTCCCCGTCCACATCGATGTGCCCGCCCATCTTGGACAGCTCTCCGGCGAGCCCGTACCGGCCGTCGTAGATGGTTTCCCTGATGTAGCTCGGGCCCTCGGCCAGGCAACTCAGCGCCATGATGGGTGACTGCAGGTCGGTCGCGAAGCCCGGGTAGGGGCTGGTGATCACGTTGATCGGCCGCAGCGCGCGCTCGCGCCGCACCTGGATCACAGCGCCGCTGGCGGCGAACTCCACGCCCATCTGCTCCAGCTTCCACCGGACCACCCCGAAGTGCTCCAGGTTGGCCCCGACCAGGCTGATCTCGCCGCCGGTGATGGCCGCCGCCATCGCGAACACCCCGGCGTCGATCCGGTCGGCCATCACGGTGTGCTCGGTCGCGCTCAGCTCACTGACCCCGCGGACCTTGATGAACCCGGTACCGCCGCCGCTGATCTGCGCGCCCATCTTGGATAGGAACGCGATGACGTCGAGCACCTCGGGCTCGAGGGCGGTGTTGTCGATGATCGTGGTGCCCGGGGACAGCGAGGCAGCCATGATCAGGTTCTCGGTCCCGGTGTGCGACGGCGTGTCCAGGTAAAGGTGCGCGCCCTTCATCCGGCCGGCCTTGATGTAGATCTTGTCGTCGGTGCCGTCCACGGTGGCGCCCAGCCGGGCGAAGCCGCGGTAATGGAAGTCGAGGTTGCGGCTGCCGAGGTTGCATCCGCCGATGCCCTCGATGACGGCTTCCCCCAGCCGGTGCAGCAGCGCCGGCACGAACAGCACCGAACCGCGGAACCGCCGGGCGATCTCCGCGGGCAGGACCGGGCTGGTCAGGCTGGACGCGTCCACCACGAGGGTGCGCTCCGCTTCGTGGAACTTGACCACGGCCCCGACGGCCTGGGCGAGTTCAATCGCCCGGCGCACGTCCTCGATCGGCGGCACGTTCCGCAGCACCGTGCGGCCTTCGGAT
This sequence comes from Streptosporangiaceae bacterium, assembly GCA_036497045.1. GTDB lineage: Bacteria > Actinomycetota > Actinomycetes > Streptosporangiales > Streptosporangiaceae > DASXKD01. The sequence goes on from DASXKD010000430.1 coordinate 3,174, forward strand.
GCGAGCAGCGAGGCGGCGATCATCTTGAGCGCGGCGTTCTTGGCGCCCTGCACGAACACGGTTCCGTGCAGCGGTACCCCGCCTCGTACGCGATAGCACGTCTCGGGTCCAATGGTCATGGACACGCTGCTCCTTGGCTGCATATGGGGCCGGCCGACGGCCGGATGAGTCTTGCGGACGGCCCTGCGGGGACGGGCCGCTAGCTGCCTGGACACTCCGGCAGCCTCCGTTGCGCGCTCCTCAGTATCCCACCGGCTTCGGGGTCTGCGGGTCATTGCGAACATCCCGGGCTCGGCGTGATGGGTGGAAGGCACCCGCCGGGCCGTGCTGTCGCGGGCCCCGCCCGCTCTCGTGACCCGCCACTATCGTTGCAGGTGAGACGGTTGTGCCCGGAATTGCCCAGACGGTCAGGTGAGGTCGGCCAGGCGGGCGAAAACCGGGCCCAGGCGCTCTACGTAGCGTTCCGGCCGGAAAACCTCGTCCAGGCGGGCCTCGTCGAGCACCTGCCCGGCCACGCTGGCCTCCTTGCGCAGCGCCTCACGGAAGCTGGCGCCGGTGTCCCAGCTCACCGCGGCGGCCGCCTGCACAAGCGCGTACGCATCCTCCCTGGACATCCCGGCCGCGACCAGGTCAAGCAGGACGCTGGAGGTGTAGATCAGGCCGCCGGTGGACTCCAGGTTCGCCCGCATCCTGGCCGCGTCCACCCGCAGGCCGGTGATCAGCCCGGTGGTCAGGTGCAGCAGATAATCGGTCGCGATCGCCGCGTCGGGCAGCGCCACCCGTTCCACGCTGGAATGAGAAATGTCACGTTCGTGCCAGAGCGCCATGCCCTCCATGACCGGGGTCACGTACCCGCGGACCACGCGGGCCAGGCCGCAGATCCGCTCCGAGCGGATCGGGTTCCGCTTGTGCGGCATGGCCGAGGATCCCTTCTGGCCCGCCGAGAACGCCTCCGCCAGCTCGCGGACCTCGGTCCGCTGCCCGTGCCGCACCTCCAGGGCGATCGCGTCGCACGCGGTGGCCAGCATGGCCAGCACGCTCACCCATTCGGCGATGCCGTCGCGGAACACCACCTGGGTGGACACCTCGGCCGGCCGCAGGCCGAGTTCGGGCAGCACCCTGGCCTCGATCGCCGGGTCGATGTTGGAGTAGGTGCCGACCGGCCCGGACAGCTTGCCCACCGCGACCGCCTCCCTGGCGTGCCGCAGCCGGTCCCGGCAGCGCGCCACGGCGAACGCGAAGTCCGCGACCCGGTGTCCCCAGACGTCAGGTTCGGCGTGGATCCCGTGCGTGCGCCCGGCCCGGATCGTGTCCCGGTGCGCCAGCCCGTGCTCGCGCAGCGCGGCGACCAGAGCCGTGGCGCGGGTGATCAACAGGTCGGTGGCCTCGGTGAGGGTCACCGCCAGCGCCGTGTCCAGCAGGTCGGAGGAGGTCAGGCCGTAGTGCACGAACGCGGCCGCCGTACGTGGGTGGGTGTTGTCCGCCCAGGCGGTGAGAAACGCGATCACGTCGTGGTCGGTGACCGCCTCGGCGGCGGCCACCGCCTCCGGCGTGGGAGGCGGCGCGGCACGCACCGGGCCGACCGCGTCCGCGGGGACCGTGCCGGCGCTCGCGTGCGCTTCGAGCACCAGGGTCTCCACCCGGCACCACAGCTCGTACTTGTGCTCCTGGCTCCAGATCCGCCCCATCTCGGGCAGCGTGTAGCGCTCGATCACATGCCCATTGTCCCTGACAGTGTGTCCCGTAGATCCATGCCGCCGCAGGCTGGAATGATCCATGGGCCTGCCATTAGCCGCGGGCCGCGGCTCTGGGGCGCAGGCG
>DASXKD010000431.1:0-6671 GCA_036497045.1 Streptosporangiaceae bacterium
TCGAGGTCATTGACGAACGCGTGCACCTCTTCACCGGGGGCCGCCCACTCGAAGTTGCCGTTCTTGTCCTCGATGTATCCGTCGAGCGATGCGATAGCGGCGTAGACCAGTTTGGCCATGTCAAACCTCCATGGTCATTGAGCGAGGCTGTTCGCTGGGCATCATGCTTCGGCTGCACACGCTATGACCGCGATCATGAGCCGTTCTCATCGGCCCCGCCACTGAACCCGCCGGCCGGCAACCCTGGGGGTCAGGGGAGTCCGGCGTGGTCAGGCCATGCCCACTTCCAGGGTCTCCGGATGATCCAGGGACACCACCGGGAGTTGTTCGCCGCGCCCGCTTGGAATCGATTACGCAGCGTGAGCTCTGTTTGAGTGGTGGGTGAGGTGGGGTGGTGTTTGCGTTGGCTTGTCCTTGTAGACGAAGGCGCGCCGCAGCCGGGGGTAGGGCTGGCCCGGGCCGGAGAAGTTGCGGCTCATGATGGCTAGCTCAGCAGCCCGGTAGGCGGCCAGCGGCTGCTGTTTTTCTGCGTCTGCGAGCTCGCGCGCCTTCGCGGCCAGCCGCGCGGGGTAGCCGGGGCTGCGGGCCAGTTGCCCGGCGAGCGCGGCCACCTGGTCGTGGTAGTCGGCGATTCCGCCCGCGATGACTTGGTCGATCAGGCCGCATCGCAGGGCCGAAGCGGGGGTGACCGGCAGGCACGCACCGGTGAGGCGGGCCGCGTGCTCGGCGCCGACGCGGCGGGGCAGGGTGTATGTCCAGTACTCCGAACCGTGCAGGCCCATCAGCCGGTAGTGCGGGTTGAGCACCGCGCCCGCGCGGCACCAGACGTAGTCGGCGGCCAGGGCGAGCATCAGCCCTCCGGCGGCGGCGTTGCCGGCGAGCGCGGCCACGGTGAGCTTGCCGGTGGTGGTCAGGATCGCCTCGACCAGATCGTCGATGGCGTTGATGTTCCGCCAGGACTCTGCGGCTGGGTCGGCGGCGGTCTCGATCACGTTCAGGTGGATGCCGTTGGCGAAGAAGTCCCGGGGCCCGCCGAGTACGATCACGCGCACCGGGCGGGCTTGGGCGTGCCGGTAGGCGGCAAGCAGGCGGCGGCACTGGCCGGTGCTCATCGCGCCGCCGGGGAAGGAAAACTGCAGGTATCCTACGTCGCCGTCCTCGCGGTAGCTGATCTGCTGGTAGGTGCGTCGGCCCGGGCGCGGTGCCAGTGGCGCTGCGACCTTGGGCACGCCCGCCAGTGATCCGCGCAGTGCGAGTGTGGCCGGCAGTTTGCAGGTTCTCGGGCCACCGGGCGCCGGGCGGGGACGCAACTGCGGGATCCAGACCGCCCCATCAGTGGTGGCCCGGCAGATCGCGCCGTCTCGCCGCGCGATGATGGCCCCGGGCTGCCCGCGCAGGTGATCGTCTTCGTGCCCGCCGACCAGGAAGTACTCGGTGCCGCCTATCACATCTAGGACACCAGGGCTGGAATCGGCCGCCTGTAGCTTGGCCACCGCCGAGGAGGTGGGTTCGGCCGGCCAGTCGATGTGGCGGTCGGCCTGCCGGGACAGCGGGCGGCACCGCCCGGTCACCCCGGGGCGGCTGTAGTCGAGCGGCTCGGGCCGGTAGCTGCCGTCGCCGAACCTGGCTACGGCGGCCAGCACCGCCTCCAGCGCGGCGTCGGCGACTTCGGTGCGATACAGCGAGCTCTTCGAGCAGGCCGGCGGCACCGCAAACTCCGCGCTCGCCCAGATGTCACCGGCATCCATTTCCGCGTTCGCCTGCAGCACGGTCACACCCCACCAGCTGGCACCGTCCATGATCGCCCAGTCCAGTGAGGACGGGCCGCGATCACCGCGGGGCCCGGGGTGGATGATGAAGCAGGGGCGGGCCGACCAGATGTCGGCGGGAATCGCCGCCGTAAGCATCGGCGCGATGACCAGATCCGGGCCGTGGCGGCGGACCGCCTCCCGCATCACCTCATCCCCCAACGCCAGCTCAACCGCGACCTCATGACCGCGGTCGGCAAGCTCGCCGTAAACTCGCTGGGTCAAGCTGTTGTAGGCACTTGCCAGCAGCAAGATCCGCATCTGGCTTCCCCCGTCCCGTGATTGGCTTGCGCCTCGCACCCCGCCGCCGGCCGGTTCCCGGCTCTGCCCAGGAACCTGGTCCGCCCCCGCGGCCCCAGTTGGTAAGAGCGGGCAAAGGGGCACGCTGATACACCAGCCACGGCCGCTGCACCACGGCGAGCCATCGATGGGTGACGTCCAGCCGGATCTGCGCCGCCGACAGGGTGACTACGGCCCTGACGGAGACTTCCGGCTGATTCCAGTGCGCTGGCAGGCCGTGATCGCTGCTGCGATCGCCGTCGCAATGGCCGCGCTGACGGTGCGCGACATCGCGGCCGGCACCCTCGTCGGCGCCGTCGCGACCAGCCTGCTCACGCTGGGGCTGGTGTTGTTCATGGGCTCGTACCTGCGGACGACGCGAGTCGGCAAGTTCAAGGCATGGGCGCGCATCCTCAGCGATCTCCGGCTGCGCGGCGACGAGCAGGTGCTCCCGTTCAGGGTGACTGAATCGTCCAGGCCGGGGCATTCTCCCCTTTATGCTCGGCCCGCTCGTGTTGCTTCCGCCACACCTCGGCTGCGACCGCGACTTCCCACTTGGTGCCGCGGAAGACCTGCCGGGCGCCGCACTTTGCGCAGGTGATGGCCGCCTCCCCCTGCGTGTGCGCGAGACTGGTCATGGCGCAGATGGCGATGTCAGGAGCAGCACGTGGCTGATTTCCAGCCCAAGGCCCGCGATCCGCTGCACGAGCCCGGAGAGGGCAGCCTGGTCGGGCAGCTCGGCGCGGAGGGTTGTTGTGTCCGGGCCCGTGGTGACTTTGCAGTCGTCGAATTGTGCGCACAGCGTTCTGTCTGCCTGGCCGGTAAAAGTGATCTCGTAGAGGTATAGCGGCACTGGGTTTGAGCCTCGTAGTCGATGGTTGACACTGGCTGCCAGCCTGGCTGGCGGCGGGGTTCCGCGTCGTCACCCGATTTCGGGTGATCACGCGCTGTGACAGCCGCGGCCCGGTAGGCCATCAGGGCCGGCGCACCTCCGTACCACACGGACGCACGTGACCTTGGGAGGGCCTCGACCCCCAGCATCTCCAATGTGGCAATGCGAACGCACTGGCCGTGTCACCGACGGTAAAATCATGCGACCGCCCAGGAATGGCTTTTATGCCGCTCCGCTGACGGCTCAGCCTGGGGGGTTGCGTACGGGAGGCCGAGGCCGAATGCCGGAAGCGACAGTGGTTGCTGAGCCTGGCCCGCGCAGTCCCCGGTTTCCGTCCTCGAAGTTCCGTGCCCCCAAGGTGGTCTCGGGGCTGGTACGCCGGTCACGGTTGCTCGACCTGCTGGACCGGGGAGAGCAGGTTCGCCTCGCCTTGGTGGTGGGCCCGGCGGGGGCTGGCAAGACGATGCTCCTCGCCGACTGGCTGGCCGCCCGCCCGGCGCGGCTATCGGCGTGGCTGAGCTGCGACGCGGCCGACGCGGATCCGGCCCGGTTCGTTGCTGGCATCATCGAGGCCGCGCGTTATGGCTTCGGTCAGCAGTGGATCGGCGAGGATGCCCGCCAGTTGATGAGCCTCGACGGCGAGGTATCGGCCGATGCGGTCGCGGCTCTGGCTGACGACCTTGACACGCCCGACGGGATGCGGGTGCTAATCATTGACGATTTTCACCTGGCCGGTGCGGCCGGCGCCGATGCGCTGCGCTGGCTGGTGGAGTATCACCCGCCGTCGCTGCAGTTGGTTGTTGCTAGCCGGGTTGATCCGCCGCTGAGGGTGCACCGGATGCGGGCGCATCAGGATCTGGTCGAGCTGCGGGACGCGGACCTGGCCTTCTCGGTGGAGGAGACCAGGAGTTTTCTTGCCGGTTTCGGCGTGCGGCTGGACGACCCAGAGCTGGCTCTGGTTCATCAGCGCAGCGAGGGATGGGCGGCCGGGCTGCAGATGGCTGCGCTGTCGATCCATGGTTCGCCCGATCCGGCCCTTGCAGCAGGCCGGGTGCAACTCGGTCGCCATGCCGTCGCCGGGTACTTCTTGGAGGAAGTCCTGTACCTCCAGTCGGCCGAGGTCGCCGAGTTCATGCTGGCCACCTCGGTCCTCGATGAACTGTCGGTGCCCGCTTGCACCGCGCTGTGCGGCCAGGGATCCGCGAAGTTGCTCGAGTTCCTCCACGGTGCGCACATGTTCGTGGCGATCGTGGATGAGCAGGCCGGCACCTACCGCTACCACCACTTGATCAGGGAAGTCCTCCGGACCGAGCTGCAGGCCCGGGATCCGGTCGAGGAGAAACGACTGCATGAGGCCGCCGCGGGCTACCTGATCGAGGCCGGCCAGACTGGCGCGGCAGCGCGGCATTTGCTGGCCGCCGGTGAACAGGCTGTGGCCGTCAGCCTGCTCAGTGATGGGGTCGTGCGCGACGTGCTGACCAACCCGACCCTGGGCAGCGCGCTTGACCTTGACGAGATCCGGCCTGAGCTGTTCGCGGACGCGCCTGAGTTCCTGTTGCCTTTGGCGGCTGAGCTGCTGTGGCGCGGGGCGTTCGAGCGAGGTTCACGGGCTGTCACGCTCGCCCGGCAGTGCCGTATCGACCCCGGACGGCAACCCGAGCTGGCTGTGAGGCTGGCGCTGGTGAACATGCTTCACTGCACGTTCATCGGCCAGTTCGACGAGGCACTGGCACACCGGGACTGGGCGCGGCCGTTGGAGGCTATTTCCGAGGGGGTCAGCGATTGGATCGTGACGCTCGACACCTTGGCCATGTACTGCCACACCTACGTGGGCCACTTCAGCGAAGCGCGACAGCTCGCCGAGGCCCTCAGCTCGGCTCAGGTGAGCGCTCCGCTGACCGAGGTTCTCTGCCCCGGAGTGATCAGCCAGGCCGCCTTCCTCGAAGGGGCCCTGGACGAGGCTGACGTCCTGGCCGCGAGCACCCTCGCCGCGGCTCGCCGCCTCCACTTCGACCGGCACTACTTCAACTTCCACACGCTGCGGACCACGGCCCTGCTCGCGCTGGAGCGGGGCGATCTGGCCGCGGCCGCTGAACCTGTAGAACGCGCGCTGGAGATGGTCAGCGGCGCCCGGCCCGCCTTCAACTACCTTGCCCAGCTGGACCGGACCCGGATCTGGGCGGCAGGCGGCAACCTCGACGAAGCCCTCGCCTCGCTGCCCGCGGCGCGGTCGGCGCTCAAGAGCGACCACTCGGCCCTTCTGCTCATGGCCGACGAACTCGAGGCACGCCTGCGCCTGGGTCTCGGCGACCAGAACGGCGCCACGAGCCTCGCCGGGCGATTGCCCGAGGACCGGCGCATCCTCATGTCAGCCACGATTGCTCTCGCCGCCGGGAACCCCGAAGAAGCGGCCCAAGCCCTGAGCGGCGCGCCGCCCGAGGGAGCCACTATCAGGGCCGATCTGGAGCTGCGGCTACTGCGTGCGAGCGTCGCCATCAGCCAAGCCTCGCCCCACGCACCTGCTCTGGTCAGACAAGCCCTGGCCGTGGCCGAGCGGCACGGTTTCGTCCAAACCGTCGTGGACACAGCTCCCCAGTTGGTGGATCACGTGATAGCCAACTCACACCTTTATCCCCGGACCAGGCAACGGGCTGCGCTGATCAACGCCGGTCTCAAAGCGCGCAAGCGCGCCGCGCCCGCTTCCCGGCAAAGCCAGCTCCCTGATCCGCTGACCGCTGCCGAGATACGCGTGCTGGAAAAACTGTCAGAACGGCTCACCTACACCGAAATAGCCACGGAACTGTACCTGTCGCTCAATACCGTGAAAACACACCTGCGCCATGCCTACATGAAGCTCGGCGCCACCTCCCGTTCGTCCGCCATCAAACGCGCGGCCTCGCTAGGGATTCTGTGATCTGACTTCCCGGTGCCCCCAAACAGCGTCTCAGCAGGATTTCCGGGACGCCCTGGCGTGGTTCTCTGGTCCGGCGAACGTCGTGAGCCGGGCGCCCTCTACCCAGCGAACGACGACGCTGGCAAGCCTGTCGCCCCAGGACGGCAGGCGAAAATTGCCCCCGCATACGGTTGCCTCTTCAGCTGGTCAGGGCTCAGCCGGTAGGCAGCCGAGGTCACATACAGGTCCGCTAGATTCGGGCCGCCGAAGGCACAGCTTGTCACCTGGGTAACCGGCAAGGGAACCTCCTCCAGTTGCTCACCAGCCGGCGAAAAACAGCGGACCGCTGCGCCGCCGAAGCACGCAACCCACAAGTTGCCCTCATCATCGGCGGTCATTCCGTCGGGTATCCCTTGCGTGCGGTCGATAGTGACCAGGCGCCTCCTGTTACCGGCTGAGCCGGTGCCGGCGTCATAGTCGAAGACATCGATACCCTGGGTGGCCGAGTCGATGAAGTACATCCGGCTGCCGCCGGGGCTCCACGCGATGCCGTTTGATTGCGTCACGTCGCGGGCTATGTGCTCGAATGACCAATCCGGTTCCACACGGTAGAGCGCCGCGGAACGTGGCGAGAAATCAAACGCCGTTGTCCCGGCGAACAGCCGCCCGGCAGGATCGCACTTCGCATCGTTCATCCGGTTGCCGGAAATTTCACGCTCGATTGGCGCGGTAATCTCGAATCGCTCCCCAGTATCGGAGGCCACGGCGATACCATCGCGAACCGCAAGCACCAGCCCAC
>DASXKD010000432.1:0-20936 GCA_036497045.1 Streptosporangiaceae bacterium
CTGCGCCGGGATGTGGGCCCGCCAGCTCGGCGAACTGACCGGGGTGAGCATCCCGCTGCAGGCGGCCGAGCACTACTACCTGCTGACCGAGCCGATCGAGGGGGTAGACGGCGACTGGCCGGTGCTTGAGGACCCGGCCAATTACGGCTACTACAGGGAAGAGGGCGGCGGGCTGATGCTGGGCCTGTTCGAGCCGGTCTGCGCGCCGTGGAAGATCGGCGGCGTGCCCGACAGCTTCTCCTTCGGCGAGCTGCCCCCGGACTGGGACCGGATGGCCCCGTACCTGGAGCGCGCCATGTCCCGGGTCCCGGTGGCGGAGCACGCAGGGATCAAGAAGTTCTTCTGCGGCCCGGAGAGCTTCACGCCCGACCTGCTGCCGATCGTCGGCGAGGCACCGGAGCTGAAGAATTACTTTGTCGCCGCCGGGCTGAACTCGATCGGGATCCTGACCGGCGGGGGGATCGGCCGGGTGGTCGCCCACTGGATCGCCGAGGGCCGCCCCGACACCGACGTGACCGGCATCAACATCGACCGGCTGCACCCGTACCAGGCCAACCCGGAGTACCGGGCGACCCGCACGGTGGAATCGCTTGGCCTGGTCTACGCGACCCACTACCCGGGCCGGTCCATGCGCACCGCACGTGGTGCGAAGGTGTCCCCGGTCCACCATCGGCTGGTCGCGCAGCGTGCCTGCTTCAAGGACGTCAGCGGCTGGGAGGGCGCCGACTGGTACGCCCCGGAAGGTGCCGAGCCGGAGCCCGGCGAGCTGTCCTGGGGGCGGCCGGGCTATTTCGGCTACTGGGAGGCCGAGCATCACGCCGCCCGCACCGGGGTGATCCTGATGGACATGGCCTTCATGGCCAAGTTCGATGTGCGCGGCCGGGACGCCGGGCGGATCCTGGAGCAGGTCTCCGCCAACAAGGTGAACGGCAAGCCCGGCCGGATAACCTACACCCAGTGGCTCAACCCGGCAGGCACGCTTGAGGCCGACCTCACCGTGACCAAGCTGGCCGAGGACCGGTTCTGGGTGGTCGCCTCCGACACCGCGCACCGGCATGCGGAAACCTGGCTGCGCCAGCACATCGGTGATGCCCACGCCTTCGTGACCGACGTGACGTCCGGCTATGCGCAGATCAACATCCAGGGCCCGCGGTCACGCGAGCTGCTGTCCGCCGTCACCTCCGCGGACCTGTCCAGCCAGGCGTTCCCGTTCCGCGCCGCCGCCGAGATCGACATCGGGTTCGCCCGTGTGCTCTGCATCCGCATCACCTACCTGGGCGAACTCGGCTACGAACTGTACATCCCGGCCGAGCAGGCGGTGCACGTCTACGACCGGCTTGTCGACGCCGGGCGCGCGGCCGGCCTGCGGCACGCCGGGCTCAAGGCGCTCGGCAGCCTGCGGATGGAGAAGGGCTACCGGGACTACGGCCACGACATCGACAACACCGACACCGTGCTGGAAGCCGGGCTCGGCTTCGCGGTGGCGCTGGACAAGCCGGGCGGCTTCATCGGCCGCGAGGCGGTGCTCGCCCAGAAGGAGTGCGGGCCGCTGCGCCGGCGCCTGGTCCAGGTGCTGCTGAAAGACCCAGCGCCGCTGCTCTTCCATGCCGAGGTGGTGCACCGCAACGGCAGGCCCGTGGGGTATATCCGGTCCGCGTCCTACGGGTTCACCCTCGGCGGCGCCGTCGGGCTCGCGATGATCGACGCCGACGAGCCGATCGACCAGGCGTACCTGGAGGCCGGCGAATGGACGGTACAGATCGGCGCCGAGTTCTGCCCGGCCGTCGCCTCGTTGCGCCCGATGTATGACCCGGCGAACGAGTGCATCCGGATCTGAGCCGCCTGCTGACACCCGCCGCCCAGTCCCGACGCCCGCCACCCGCCGCCCCGGTCCGCCCGCGCGCTTGTGCCGTGAATGTGAGATTGGTGCCCCTCTGGGGTGTTGGCGAAAGGTCCGGTGTGCCCATCTGGCCGAGCGATGACCTGCTCGCCGCCGTGCGCAGCAACACCCCTTTCACCCCTGGCTCGCCGCGCTGCCCGAGATCACCACCGGCTGAACGCCGCGCAGCGCGAGGGCGTCGGCCAGGCCTGCGCTCGAGGGGTCGCCGAACCACAGTGCGGGTGTTGGCCGCCATATCCGCTCAAAGGCGGGACTATCGCAGACGCACTTCTGGCCGCTCTTTCAGTTCGCAGCAGCCGGGCGTTGGCCGCGTGGGTCCGGGCCTTGACCGGTTAGGCTGTCAATGCCCGAATGGTTGATCTGAACTCAGATATGCTGCGCGAGCCTCCGATCTATCAATCGCTCATACTCGGCGATCCCGCGTTCTCGCCTCAGGCGAGGAGCCTCACAGCCCGTGACAGCATCTCTATGATGATGAGGCGGCCCCCGGGCCCGGGCTCAGTAACCTGCGGAGCGCCGACGGCGACGCTAATACTCAGCCAGCGGTCGTAGCGAGCGCATTCTCGACCCAGGATCGCAGGGCAGCCAGTGGGGCGGCGCCCGTTTGCCGGGCGGCCACCTGTCCGCCGCGCAGCACCAGCAAGGTCGGGATGGCCTGGGCGCCGAACCGCTGGGAGATCTGCGGCGAGGTGTCGACGTTCACCTTGACCAGCTTCACCCGGCCTGCCAGGTCGCGCGCAAGTTGCTCCAGCGCGGGGCTGACCGCACGGCACGGCCCGCACCAGGGCGCCCATAGATCGACGATGACCGGGATCTTGGCGGCGTCAGCGATGTCGCCGAAGGTGGCATCGTCGGCGTCGGCGATCCACGGCAGCGGCTGATGGCACTTGCCGCAGCGCGGCGTCCCGGCCGCCGCAGCTGGCACTCGGTTTGCCTGGCCGCAATGCTCGCACCGGATCACCGCGCTTGCCATGGCTCCATTCTCCCCCGGCCACCACCCGGCTGGTGCCCGGTCGCTGAGGTCGGCGGGCCGACGGCCGTGCTCACTCGCGCTGTCGTGGGCATTCGCGGCGGTACGCCATGGCCAACCTCGCCGGACCGCACCGAGCGGGAAGCTGGCGCTGGTGCCCGGCGCGTGATGTCGCAACCGCCCGTTATGAAGCCGGACTGCTGGCCTCGGGCTGGATGGCACGGCCGTCGCTGGCGAACTGCCTGTCGTCGGCGTAATCGCAGGTGCCTTCGTCCTGGAACTGGCGGGCAGCACGCACGACTTCGGCGCCGAGGGCGCGTAGTTGCCCGGCGATGGCCTCGTCGGCCAGATGCCCATCCGGGTCAAACGATCGCCACGCCTGTGGCACGGGCAGCACCAGCGGAACGCTCCAGCCGCGCAGCGCACGGGCGATGAAGTCCATCGAGTTGACCGCCTGCAGCCCCTGCACCCCGCCCGCGGTGGAAACTAGCCCGATCGGCTTGTTCGACAGATACGGCGGATCACGGTCCGCGAGCAGGATCAGCCAGTCCAGGGCGTTTTTGAATGAGCCGCTGACCGAGCCGTGGTAGGTCGGGCTGGACCAGATCATCGCATCACACCGGTATGCGGCATCGGCGAACTCGTGCGCGCCCGCAGGGGTCGCGTGTTCGGCGGTGTACAGGGGCAGCCCGAGATCACGGACCGAGATCAGCTGAACCTCGGCCCCGGCCGCAGCCGCCCCCTCCAACGCCGCGTTGAGCGCGGTGAGGCTGGTGGAGGCGGCTCGCAATGAACCACCTAGGCCTACCACTCGCACTGGTCTGACCACGGCGTCTCCCTCCCGTGAACCCAGGTATCTGAGCGTACGCTGCGCCGTGGTCGCCGTGCCTAGTTGCTCCGTTCGGGGTGACGGCGCACCAGGCGCCCTCGGTGCGACGCCGGTGCGAGAACCGTCAATCGCCGCCGGGTGTTCCCGGCCGGACCGGATGTGCAGGCGCCGCGTCGTCCCGTTCGTGGCCTATTTCTCGGGACGACCCTCAGGCGGCCCGGCCTGGTGCCATGTCCTCAGCGCCCAAGATTCCCCTCAGGAACTGGCCGGTGTAGCTGTCGTCCATCTGCGCGACGTCCTCGGGCGTGCCGGTCGCGATCACGTCCCCGCCACGGGATCCGCCCTCCGGTCCGAGGTCGATGACCCAGTCAGCCGTCTTGATTACGTCCAGGTTGTGCTCGATCACGATCACCGTGTTGCCGCCCTCCACGAGCCGGCCGAGCACGCCGAGCAGCTTGCGGATGTCGTCGAAGTGCAGGCCGGTGGTGGGCTCGTCCAGCATGTAGATCGTCCGGCCGGTGGAGCGGCGCTGCAGTTCGGAGGCGAGCTTGACCCGCTGCGCCTCCCCGCCGGACAGCGTCGGGGCGGGCTGGCCGAGCCGTACGTAGCCCAGGCCGACGTCCACGAGCGTCTTCAGGTGCCGGCGGATGGCGGGGATGGCCTCGAAGAACTCGGCGGCCTCCTCGATCGGCATGTCCAGCACGTCGGCGATCGTCTTGCCCTTGTAGCGCACCTGGAGGGTGTCGGTGTTGTAGCGGGCGCCGTGGCACACCTCGCACGGCACGTACACGTCGGGCAGGAACTGCATCTCGATCTTGATAGTGCCGTCGCCCGCGCACGCCTCGCACCGGCCGCCCTTGACATTGAACGAGAACCTGCCCGGCCGGTACCCGCGGACCTTGGCCTCGGTGGTCTGCGCGAACAGCTTGCGGACGTGATCGAACACCCCGGTGTACGTGGCCGGGCTGGACCGCGGCGTGCGGCCGATCGGGCCCTGGTCGACGTGCACCACCTTGTCCAGCTGCTGCATGCCGGTGACCCGCGTGTGCCGGCCAGCCACGATCCGCGTGCCGTGCAGCTCCTTGGCCAGCGCGCTGTACAGGATGTCGTTGACCAGCGTCGACTTGCCCGACCCCGACACGCCGGTGACCGCGATGAAGCAGCCGAGGGGGAACGCCACGTCGATGCCGCGGAGGTTGTGCTCGCTGGCGCCCTTGACCACGACTTCCCTGCTCTTGGAACGCTTCCGGCGCGTCTTCGGCACCGGGATGACCTCCCGGCCGGTGAGGTAGGCGCCGGTCAGCGAGTCCGGGCTGTCCAGCAGTTCCTTCAGCGGCCCGGAGACGACGATGTTGCCGCCGTGCTCGCCCGCCCGCGGCCCGATGTCTACCACCCAGTCGGCCGCGCGGATCGTGTCCTCGTCGTGCTCGACCACGATCAGCGTGTTGCCGAGGTCGCGGAGCCTGGTCAGCGTCTCGAGCAGCCGGCGGTTGTCGCGCTGGTGCAGCCCGATCGACGGCTCGTCGAGCACGTAGAGCACGCCGGCCAGCCCGGAACCGATCTGCGTGGCCAGCCGGATCCGCTGCGCCTCCCCGCCGGCCAGCGTCGCCGATGCGCGGTCCAGCGTCAGGTAGTCAAGCCCCACATCCAGCAGGAAGCCCAGCCGGGTGGCCACCTCAGCCAGGATGGGGCCCGAGATCTGCTGATCCTGCTGGGACAGCCTCAGTGCTGGCAGAGTCGTGGCCAGCTCCCCGATCGGCAGCGCGCACAGTTCCCCGACGGACCGGCCGTCGACGGTCACCGCGAGGGATACCGGCTTCAGCCGGGCCCCGCCGCAGGACGGGCAGGGCACCTCGCGCATGAAACCCGCGAACCAGTCGCTGCTTGCCTCATCCTTGCCGTCGTCGTGCTGTCGCTCGATGTAGGGGATCGCGCCATCGAAGCGGGCGTAGTAGGAGCGCTCCCTCCCGTTCCTGGTCGTGTACTGAACATGAACCTGCTGGTCATGTCCGTGCAGCAGAGCATGCTGAGCGGCGGCGGGCAGCCTGGCCCAGGGCGTGTGAATGCTGAACCCGAGCGCGTCGCCAAGCGCCTCGATCAGCCTCATGAAGTAGTCGCTGACGTGCCCGCCGCTCCACACGTCGATCGCGCCCTCGGCGAGCGTCTTGCCAGGATCCGACACCACGAGCTCGGGGTCGACCTCCATCCGCGTGCCCAGGCCGGTGCAGTCGGGACAGGCGCCCCAGGGCGAGTTGAACGAGAACGACCGCGGCTCGAGCTCGTCGAACGACAGGTCGTCGTAGAGGCACGCCAGGTGCTCGGAGAACATCCGCTCCCGATGGGGGTCGTCCTCGGGCAGGTCGACGAAGTCGAGCATGATCACGCCGCCGGACAGGGCAAGCGCGGTCTCCACCGAGTCCGTCAGCCTGCGCCGGGCCGACTCCTTCACGGCCAGCCGGTCGACGACCACCTCGATGTCGTGCTTCTCGTACTTCTTCAGCGCCGGCAGCTTGCCCCCCGGGTCCCCGGGGGCAACGCTGTCCAGCCGGATCAAGACGCCGTCGACCCTGGCCCGGGAGTAGCCCTTGGCCTGCAGCTCGCGGAGCATGTCCGTGTACTCGCCCTTGCGGCCGCGGACCACCGGCGCCAGGACCTGGAACCTGGTTCCCTCCTCAAGCTCAAGCACCCGGTCGACGATCTGCTGCGGGCTTTGCCGCGCGATCGGCCGGCCGCAGATCGGGCAGTGCGGCTTCCCGACCCTGGCGTACAGCAGCCGCAGGTAGTCATACACCTCGGTGATCGTGCCGACGGTCGAGCGCGGGTTGCGGCCCGCCGCCTTCTGGTCGATCGAAACTGTCGGCGACAGCCCATCGATGAAATCGACGTCGGGCCTGTCCATCTGCCCGAGGAACTGGCGGGCGTAGGCCGATAGCGACTCGACGTACCTGCGCTGCCCCTCGGCGAAGATCGTGTCAAAAGCCAGGCTCGACTTGCCCGACCCCGACAATCCGGTGAAGACGATCAGGGCATCCCGCGGCAGGTCCAGCGATACGTCCTTGAGGTTGTGCTCGCGCGCACCGCGGACGACGAGACGGTCAGCCACTTTGAACTCAGTGCTCCAATAGGGACGTGGCGCCTGCAAGGCATCGGGCCAAAGGGATGACCGGATAGGCGTCTATCTGCGATGGCGCCGACTCCGCAGCGCCTCAGCCACGCCCTTGATCTGCCGCAATCCACGCATCAACGCATGACAAGCGCTTCAACCCGAGTACTAACAACAAAAACGGAGCGCCAGAGATTCCGGTTGGGTACTGGCTATCACCGTCGAAAACCCAGATGGAGCATTGCGACATGTCTGCGACACAGAACACCCTCCCCACCAGGGCTTCTCTCAGAGGGGACTTAAGATAACCGCCTGATCGGCGTGGCAGTCTGATGGTAGGCCCGGGCATCTGGATCGGGCCCGGGACATTCTGGGCGTAACGGCCGGGTGTGCGAGCGTGCGCGCCGGGTGGGGATCAGCTGGGTTCTGCGGGCCGGGCGCGGAGGCGAAGCCGGGTTCCCGGTAGGTGACCTTGGGCGGGTACCGGTCGATGCTGTCAACGGGACCGTCGGCGATGGCGATGGCGGGGAGGTCTAGAACCGGGCGGCGGCCTGGTTGACGTGCTTGCAGGGGAGCACCCCGCGGGGTGCGGCGGAGCATCTGCCGCCCCGGGTGCGGAGGCTGGCGGCATGCTGAGGATGGGCCGCCGGTGCTGTTGCGGGAGTCCGGCCGGTCGTCAGCAGCCGGATCGCGCGGTGGTGACGATCACGCGCTGGAAGGCCGCGCCGCGGTAGGCCACCAGCGTCCGCCCGGCCGGGGAGCTGTGGACGAGCGCGCGGGTGGTGCCGCACGCCTGGATGCGCCAGCCGGGCAGGCTGCGGCGCAGGCTCGCCAGCCCGCGGTATACGATCACCCCGGCAACCGTCAGCTGCACGTTGCTCTCGATCCGCGTCACCCGCGACCGGGCGAAGCTCACCGTCCAGCCAGCCTGCTGCGCGGGACCGCCGCCGTAGTTGAACGAGTAGTCTGCCCCGAAGCTGCGCGTGCAGCGCTGGCACGCGCCGGGTGCGGGCTGCCGGCCGCGCAGCAGGTCCACGGCCGCCGCCTCGCGCTCGCCGAGGCTGACCAGCCCGACCCCCCGGTCGATGTGGACGGTCCCGAGCGCGGTCGCGCTGGGCAACAGCCCGGCCCACGCGCCGGCCTGCCGCTCCTGCCCCCCGGTGCACACTGAGAACCTCGAGTGCAGCGGCTTGCCGTCCAAGCTCCCGGCGATCGAGACCGTTGCCGCGCCGGGCGGGCAGGAGTGGCCGGGGCCCGGGAAGCTGTACAGCAGCGCCGGGTCGCGCAGGATCGCGGCGCAGATCCGCGCCGGCTCCGGGACCGTCCCGCCCGCGGGGCCGCAGCGCAGCTCGTAGCCGAACGAGCCGAGCATCGTGCCGAGTTCGACGACGTGGATGTCCCCGCTACCGCGGCCGGTGCCAGGCAGCCGCGGCCGCTGCGCGACCTGGGCATCGACCCGCACAGCGACCCTGCCGCCACGAACCAAAACAGTGTTGACAACCAGATCGGGCCAGCCCGCGAATCCATGGACCGAGGTGAAGGCGAACGAGGTCCACCGCTCGCCCGCCGAGCCGCCGCCGGAGTCATCCTGGCTGGAGCCCGCCGGGCGGTGGCCCTCCATCCAGCCGATCACCGAGGCGGGCGTGCCGCCGCGCGAGTGTGCACCAGCTCGCGATGATCCTGCCACAGGATGTGGGCCAGGGCCGTTAGGCAGTCACGGAGCGTGGCCCCGTCTGTTGTGTCGGTGTGCGCGCGTAGCCGCTGTTAGGCGCGGTTCTCAAGCGCCGGGTCTATGCGGTCGCGGCCGCGCATATAGCGGTCATTCTGCGCGCGGGTACGGCCATCGTGAAAGGTCGCTGGTCACTTTACCTGCGGGTGCCCGTACTGGCTATCGCATACCGTGCAAAGAGCATGGCGGCCATCCGCGTGCAGCTCGTGAAATATATAGCCCATTTGGTCGACGGAACTGTCTGGCCCGCCGACCGGGGTGCCCGGCGGATTGGCCAGTCCATGTCCCGCGATGTCAATCATGCCGGCGGTCACAGCGGCCGCCTGCCCGCAGCCCGGAGCGCAACCACAGTAACCGCCGCGAAGATGACGATGGCCAGCGGGATGTCCGGCGGCATCTGTTTCTTCATGCGCGCCTCCTTTAGGTATGGACTGCGATCGCCGCAGTCGTGCGTTATTGTCTGGCCAGGTCGCCCCCTTGCATTTGCGGCGCTAGGGAAGGTGCCGGCTGGCGGCGTCCGCCTGACGGAGAAACTTTCGCCGGTTCAGGCGACGGCGCAGAGCCGCGTACGCGGCACATCCAAGATCGCCGTCACCCGGCCGTCCGGCAGCAGCGCACCATGATCGTCGAAAACGAGCGCGCCGTTGCACAGCAAGGTCCAGCCCTGGCTGGGCTGCTCGGCGATGTTGCGGGCGGCCCACCAGTCGATTGCGTCGGCGGCCGGGCATGCCGGGTCGTGGGTGCACATGATGGCGGTCCATTCTGGCGGGGAGGAGCCGGCAGGGTCAGCGCCGGCCGCCCGGTACCGTGATCTGTTCCTAGCGGGGGCGGCCGGGCCCGCCTGCGAGACGGCGGCCGGGCAGGGCGAGACGTCCGTCCTGCGGTCTGCGCGAGCCATTACCGGCCTGGGAGCATCAGCGGCGTGGCCGTGCCCGGGTCGGCGGGACCGGTGAGCGAGACTATGGTGCCGCGATCGGCGGGGCCCAGCAGCGGGGTATCGGTGGCCGCGGTGGCCGGGCCCATCAGCGGGGTGATAGTGCCCGCGGTGGCCGGGCCCATCAGCGGGACCGCTGCACCTCGCTCATCGGTGCGGTCAAGGACGAACCTGGGCAGGGAGATCTCCGGGACCTCGATGTCTGGGTATGGACTCCGGGTGTTCATTACGTTTCCTTTCCGTTGACCGGTAGGCGTGGTTTCCGAGGTGGTGGCTCACCTTCACGGCGCCCTGGTCGAGCGACCGGGGGACGTCTGGGGTCAGGCGACGAGGCTGGCCGGGGCCCGCTCGAGCGCCTCGCGGGCCGCCACGCGGCCGGCCTCGCGGGCGGTGTCGAGCTGATGAAACTCGAGCAGTCCGACGCCTTCGGCACGCGGTTGGATGACCAGGTCGGCGTGGCGCCGGGCCGCCTCGGCAGTGTTCTGACTACCAAGCAGCAGCACCCGTGTGAGCGTCTCACCGAGGCTTGGCGGCCGAGGTGGCCGATCCTCTCGAGCGCGCACTTCTGCCGGGCCATCCTTCGGGCGTTCAGCCGTGGCCTTCACATCGACCGCGATGACCGGGCCTTCTCCCATGTCGGCCATCGGCTTCACCGGCAGGTTGTCGATCAGCGAACCGTCGACGAATATGTCGCGGCCACGAACCTGCGGCGGCGCGATGACCGGCAGGCAGATGCTGAACCCGACCGCCTCCCACAACGGCCCGTGCCGCGCGATCTCCAGACGTCGGCTGCGGAGTTCGGCACTGCCGCACATGAAGCTGCGCGGCAGTTCCTCGATCAGGCGCATGCCGAAGGTGCGGTGCAGCATCGACCGGAAGCGCTCGCCGCGGATCAGCGCGTGGCGGGGAACGGTGAAGTCGCGCAGCGGCCGTCGCCGCACCCACTCGTCAAAGCAGATCGCGTCTATCTCATCGGCATCGTGGCCCATCGCGAACAGCGCGCCGATCACCGCGCCCATGCTGACGCCGGCGATGCGGTCGATCGTCACGCCGGCGGCGGTCAGCTCGTCAAGCACGCCGATATGGGAGAACGCCCGCGCGCCGCCGCCGGACAGCACGACCCCGACCGAGGTGCCGGCAAGCCGGCGGGCCATGCGGGCGATGTCGGCGCCGAACTGCGTCTCTTGGATCACGTGTGACCCTGCCGGGTCGAGTGCGGCCGCCCAGCCGCCGAGTTCCCCTGACGCGGCGTCGTAGGCGACGAGGTCGCACCCTTGCAGTTCGGGATAATGGCCAAGCGCGGGCGGGACCGGTCCGCCTGCGGTGACCGCCAGTATCCGGTCGGCTTGCTGGAGGCAGAATTTCATCCAGGGCCGGTGTTGCTGGGCGGATCCGCCGACGAGCAGAACCATGTCGTGTCCGGCCTCGGCGCGGTCGAGCAGCGGTCCGTACACGGCGGCTGGTTCACCTGGCCTGGCGGCGGCTGGTATCTCGGCACCGCCGAGCACGGTGACCGAGAGGTGAGCCTGCAGGGCGGTGCCCAGCCGGGCGGCGAGCCGCCACAGCGGGATCCTGTCGTCGAGCGCGATCAGCGCGACCGTCGTCGGCCGCGGCCGGGCCGTCGGCGCTTTCGTGCGCGTGTCGGCGAGTCGGCGGCCAAGGGATCGGTTGAGGGCCAGCGACAGTGGTGGCGAGCTGTGGAGGAGTGAGGTGAAGTCGGCCTGGCCCACGGCGATGACGTCGGTGGCGCGCGCGGCGCGCACCGAAGCAGATCGCGGGGACTTAGTCAGCAATGCGAGCTCGCCAACGGTGTCCCCGCGGACGTGTTCACCGATCACAGCGCCGGCGGCCTCATCAACGATCTCGAGCCGGCCAGCGTGGACGATGTACATCTCGTCTCCGGGATCACGTTCGCGGAACAGCCACTTCCCGGTGGCCAGGTGGCGCGTATGTGATTTCGCCGCGAGCTGCTCAACGAGTTCCGGATCGACGTCTGAAAACAGCGGGGTCCGGGCGAGGAACTCGGCCGCCGGCTCCGCGCGCGGCTCCCGCGGCCCGGCGCAGTCCAGTGCGATCATGCGCCGCGGACGCGGACTAGGTGAGTGCACAGCCCCGGGAGGGTCAGTCTCCGCGACAACCGCTCGTGCGGCGTCGCCTCGCGGCGCAGCGCCTGGCACCGGTGATTGGCCGGGCTTAACGCGCCCAACGAGCAGGCAGCCGAGTCCGGCGACGAACAGGCAGACCGCACCGAAGGTCCAGGCGTGCTGAAACGCTGCGTAGGCTGCCGCCGGCGTCGGCGTCCCGATGATTGCTATAACAACCGCGACGCCGAGTGCGGCTCCGATCTGGCGCGCGACCGAATTCATCCCGGTCGCCGTCGCGAAACTCTCGCCCGGTGCCGAGGCGACCGCGGTACCGCTGAGGTTCGGAAACAGCGTGCCCGCGCCGATCCCGAGCAGCACCATGCCCGGCAGCCATTGGCCGGCGAAGTCGGGCGTCGTCCCGACTCGTTCGACGAACCACATCACCCCCCCGCCCCACAACAGGCCCCCGGCGACGAGGACGGGCCGGGGGCCGATGCGCTGTGCCAGCCGGCTCGTTGGCCTGGCGACCACCACCGCCACGAGCGGGCCGACGGTGAGTGCCAGGCCAGCCTGCAGGACCGAGTACCGCCACAGGCCAATGAGGAACAAGACGTTCGAGAGGGTGTACCCGTAGAAGCCGGCCGCGCCGATGACCGTCATCGCATTGGCGGCGCTGAAGGCCCCGATCCTCAGCAGGGACAAGTCGAGGACCGGCGAGCGGTGCCAGGTACAGCGCCAGATGACCACTACACCGAAAGCGAGCGCCACCGCCAGGCAGCCGAGAATCCTCGCACTGCCCCAGCCCCATTCCTGGCCCTTGACCACGCCAAGGACCAGCGCCCCGATCGCGATGGCAAACAACAGTGTGCCCGGCAGGTCGGGAATCCGCCGACGGCCGGGCGCCCGGCTCTCGACCAGCCGCCGACGGGCCAGCAGTGCCGCCGCCACACCGATCGGGACATTGACCAGGAACACCAGGCGCCAGTTCGCAATGGCGACCAGCAGCCCGCCGAGCGAGGGGCCGAGGCCTGCGGCCGCCGCGCCAACGGCGGACAGCAGGGCAACGCCGTGGGAGCGGTGCGCGGCCGGGAACGCATTCAGCACCAGCGCAAGCGCGGATGGCACGAGGAAGGCGGCGCCGAGCGCCTGTATCACCCGGAAGGCAATCAAAGCGCCCGCCGACGGCGCGAGTGCGCACAGCAGGGAGCCCACGGTGAACAGTCCCAAGCCGAAGACGAAAACGCGCCGGCGCCCGAGCAGGTCCGCGATCCCCGCAGCCGCCATGAGAAACGCGGCGAACACGATGTTGTAGGCGTTCAGGACCCACGACAGCGCCGAGATCGACGTGCCGGGGAACGAGCGCGCGATGTCTGGGAACGCGATGTTCACGATCGTCGCGTCAATGAAGGCGACGGCAGCGCCCAGCGACGCGATCGCGAGCACCGTCCGAGGTGAAGGTCTGCGCCGCACCCAGGGGCCCGGGGCCGGCCACCTGGGTGCGGCGTGCCCGCGATGGTCTGGCCGCGCCCGGCGGGCGGCGCGGGCCAGGGTGGCACGCCGGGCGTGGTAGCGCAGGCCCGCTATGCGGGCCTTGGCCATGTGGCAGCTGATGGTGTGGTGCATAGCGGTCTCCTCGGTGTGGCCAGGTGGGCGTCGTTTCCGAGGATCCGGCTGATCTATACCACGCTCCCCGTTGGCGGCTTCGCCTGCCTGCAGCAGCCCAGGCGAACCCATTTCCCCCGTTGTGTCATTGGTATCCGGCAGCGCGGCGGTGGCGCTTCGCCCGTTCGGGCCAGTTTCACGCGGCCGCGGCGGATGGCCCAATCGGGCCAGGCTTTACGCCAGGCCGGTGCGCACGCCCAGGCCGCGGCCGCGGCGCGGGAGGACAGATTGAGCTTGCGGAGGATGTTGGCCACGTGCCGGTGGATCATGTGCTCGCTCAGCACAAGCCGCTGGGCGATGTCGGGATTACTCAATCCCTGCGCAACCACTTTGCTGGGCGGCATGCCGCGCACGAACCGCCGTTCTGGACGGATGCCCATTCAGTGCCGATCACGAGGACGGCCACCCAGATCTGGGTGTTCCGGCTGCGCCGGCCGGGCGGCGCGAACGCCGCTGTCGCGTGGGGATCGGGTGTGTTGACGGGCCATCCGCGCAATGGGTTGACCGTGTTCGGCGCGGCTGGCGGTGGCAGTAGCTTCACCAGCATGCCCTGAAGTCATCGAAGCGGGTGGCCGGCTCCGGCGCCTCGGCCAGGGCGCCAGTAGTTGACATGCCTACCTACTAGAAGGTAGACAGATGAGTATGAGCACGGCGGAACGCATCCTGGACACAGCGCAGGCGCTGGCGCAGGTCCGGGGGTACAACGGCTTCTCGTATGCCGACATCAGCGCGGAGGTCGCCATTACCAAGGCGAGCATTCACCACCACTTCCCCAGCAAGGCCCAGCTCGCGGAGGCGCTGATCGACCGGTACCGTCAGCGGTTCGCCGCCGCGCGCCAGGAGGTCGACGACGCCGCGGCGGGGGCGCGGGAGCGCCTGGCTGGCTACGCGCGCCTGTACGCGGAGGTGTTCACCGATGGCGGGCGGATGTGCCTGTGCGGCGTCTTCGCCGCCGACGCGGCGAGCCTGCCGTCCGGGGTGCGGCGTGCCGTCGCGGCGTTCTTCGAGGATCAGGAGCGCTGGGTGGCCGTGGCGTTCGCCGAGGCCGGCCTGCCCGCCGCGCGGGCACGCGGCGCGGCGCAGGCGTTCCTGGCGGCGCTGGAGGGCGCGCTGCTGCTCGCCCGGGCCAGCGCGCCGGGGCCGGGCGAGGCTCCTGCTTCCCGCCCCGGGGACGGTGTCGTGCTGGGCGTGACGGCCACGATGCTCGACGCCCTGCTCTAGCGGCCCCCGCGGGACGGGGGGGTGCCCGCACGCCCGATCAACCATCCAACTAGTAGGTAAGTCACGTGAGGAGAAGCAAGATGGCACAGCAATTCACCAACCGCAAGCTCGTGGTGATCGGCGGCAGCAGCGGCATTGGCCGGCAGGTCGCCGCCGACGTCGTCGCCGCCGACGGCAGCGCGGTCATCGTCGGACGCCGTCAGGACAAGGTCGAGCAGACCGTGGCGGAGCTGTCCGCCGCCGGTACCGCCTGGGGCATCGCGGCCGACTTGCGCGACCCCGCGGAGCTGGAAAAGGTGCAGGCCCAGCTGGGCGGCGAGCACGCCGACGCCACCTTGCTGGTCAACGCCGCCGGCGTGTTCAAGCCGCTGCCATTCCTTGAGCACACCGCCGCCGACTACGACAGCTACCTGGAGCTGAACCGGGCCATGTTCTTGCTCACCCAGACGGTGGCCCGCGCGATGGTCGCCGGCGGGCAGGGCGGCGCCATCGTCAACATCGGCAGCATGTGGGCCCAGCAGGCGGTTGCCGCCACCCCGTCGTCGGCGTACTCGATGGCAAAGGCCGGCCTGCACGCCATGACCCAGCACCTGGCCATGGAGCTGGCCGGGTACCGCATCCGGGTCAACGCCGTCTCCCCGGCCGTGGTGTCCACTCCGATCTACCAGGGGTTCATCCCGCCGGCCGAGGTCGACCAGGCTCTTGCCGGGTTCAACGACTTCCACCCGATCGGGCGGATCGGCACCACCACCGACGTGGCGGCCGTCATCACATTCCTGCTCTCCGAGCGGGCCAGCTGGGTCACCGGCGCGGTCTGGGACGTCGACGGCGGCGTCATGGCCGGACGCAACCAGTAACTGACCATCAGCCATCAAGGAGCCGCTCATGACCGGCATCAACACCGCCGTCCTGACGGACGTCGCACGATGGAACAGTCCTCGGCGCTATAACCCCCGCGTGGGTGTCATGGGAACTGAGGCCGAGCTCGGCGTCGTGGATCCGCTGGCAGCGGGGCGCGAAGCGCTGAGCCGGGGGGAGTGGGAGCAGGCCCTGGCGTGCTTCGAAGCCGCTTCGGAACGAAACCCCAGCGCCGAGGTTATCGAGGCCCTCGCCATGGCGGCCTGGTGGCTCGACAACGCGCAGCTCGCCGTCGAGTCGCGCGAACACGCCTACCGCCTCTACCGTGAACGCGGCGACGCGGCCGGTGCCGCGCGGATGGCCATCTGGCTCGGCTGGGACTCTCTCGCCTTCCGCGGCGAACCGGCTGTCGCGCGCGGCTGGCTGCAACGGGCTCACCGCCTGCTCGAAGGCCCCGGCCTTGTACCGGAACACGGCTGGCTCGCCCTCCGCGAAGGCGAATTCGCGTTTCTTCTTGAGAACGACATTGCGGCCACGAGGCGCTTCGCCGAACAGGCGCGGTCGATCGGGACCGCGCTGGCCGTGCCTGACATCGAGTTGTCGGCCCTCGGGCTGGAGGGTCTCGCGCTTGCCAGTCAGGGAAACGTCGCTGACGGGATCCGCCTGCTCGACGAGGCGTCGGCGGCGGCCATGGCCGGCGAGATGTCAGAGCTGTGGACAGCCGGACGCACCTGCTGTTACATGATCACCGCCTGCGAACGTGTGCGGGATCTCGAGCGCGCGCATCAGTGGTCGCAGCGAATGCTTGAGTTCGCTAAGCGCTGGCGGATCCAGGATCTGTTCGCCGTCTGCCGGGCGCATTACGCGGCTATTCTCGTTCTGCGCGGCGCCTGGGAGGAGGCCGACGCCGTTTTCGAGACCGCGCTTCGGGAGCTTCGGGCCAGAAGGCCTGGCATCGCGTTTGAGGCTCTGGTCCGCCGCGCAGACCTTCGGCGCCGCCAGGGCCGGGTCGAGGAAGCGGCCGAGCTGTTCGGCCAGGCCGAGTTCCACCCCTACGCCCAGCTCGGGCTCGCCCAGGTCGCGCTCGACACCGGGGACGCCGCGCTTGCGGCGGACCGTGCGACTAGATTCTTGCGCAAGCTGGGCCCGGAGAACCGGCTCCAGCGCGCGGCCGGACTCGACCTGCACGCTCGCGTGCTCATCGCGCTGGGCGAGACGGAACGAGCAAGGAACGCGCACAACGAGTTGCAGGGCGTCGTAGCGGAGGTTGGCAGCAACTCGCTGTGCGCCTCGGCGCTTGCGGTCGAGGGCCTCGTAGCGGAGGCCGACGGTGACCTCAATACGGCGCGCTCGCGCATCGAGGACGCCATCGACCTGTTTCACCAGTGCGGCGACCGGTTTGAGGCGGCACGGTCGCGGCTCGACCTGGCGCGAGTACTTGCCGCGCTCGGGCGCAGCGGCCCAGCGGCCGAACAGGCCCGCGCGGCCCACGAGGCGCTAGCCGGAATGCAAGCCGACCGCGAAGCCCAGCGCGCCAGTGCTCTCCTCAGCGAACTTGACCATCCGGCGCCAGCCGGAACCACGACGGTGCTGACCGCTCGCGAACTCGACGTGCTCAGGCTCGTCGCACAAGGCCTGAGCAACACGGACATCGCTCACCGGCTCGTCCTGAGCAAGCACACGGTGCACCGGCACCTATCCAACCTCCTGCGGAAGCTGGATCTCTCCTCGCGCGCCGCGGCCGCAGCCTGGGGTACGCGCGCGGGCCTCATCTGACCCGCCTGATCGCCGACTTGCGCGGAACTCCGATGCGCCCAGGCCCAGCCAGAAGGCGCACAGATTGTTTACAATATTGTGAACGATTTGCGGGGGATGTCAGGAGGACAGGCGCATGCCCGGAGATCAGAGCGCTCAGCACTCCGCCGCCGGCACGGCCTGGCCTACCGGGCGGCCGCCGTTCCGGGCCGACCACGTGGGCAGTCTGCTCCGCCCGCCCGAGCTGCTGCGGGCCCGCGAGGACTTCGCGGCAGGCCGGCTCAGTGCCGATGGGCTGCGGCAGGCCGAGGACACCGCCATCCGCGAGGTGGTCCGCATGCAAGCCGAGGTCGGGCTGCGCGACGCGACCGACGGTGAGCTGCGCCGGGAGTCCTGGCACATGGACTTCATCTATCAGCTCGGCGGCATCAGGAAGGTGCAGGACGACACGATCAGGGTGGTGTTCCACAACGAGCGGAAGAGCTACGAATGGGCGCCACCGTCCGCGCACGTGGTCGCCCCGCTCACGCTCGAGCACACGATCTTCGGTGCGGCGTTCTCGTTCCTGCGCGACACCGTCACCACCGCGC
This sequence comes from Streptosporangiaceae bacterium, assembly GCA_036497045.1. GTDB lineage: Bacteria > Actinomycetota > Actinomycetes > Streptosporangiales > Streptosporangiaceae > DASXKD01. Next base: position 17,636 of record DASXKD010000432.1, read on the forward strand.
TGCCCAAGCTCACCATCCCCTCGCTGAGCATGGTGCACTACCGGGGCGGCCGCAGCGCCATCGACAAGTCGGTCTACCCGGACCTGGACCAGTTCTGGGCCGACCTGGCCGCGACCTACGCCGAGGAGGTGCGGCGGCTGTACGACCTCGGCTGCCGATACCTGCAGTTCGACGACACCAGCCTGGCGTACATGAACGACCCGGCGCAGCGCCGGCACGTCGCGGAGATCGGCGGGGATCCCGAGCACCAGCACGAGCGCTACATCGAGAACATCAACCGCGCGCTGGCCGGCCGGCCCGCCGGCCTGACGGTCACCACCCACATGTGCCGGGGCAACAACCAGAGCATGTGGGCGGCCGAGGGCGGATACGAGTTCGTGGCCGAGGCGCTGTTCAATGAGCTCGCCGTGGACGGGTTCTTCTGTGAGTGGGACGACGAGCGCTCGGGCGGCTTCGAGCCGCTGCGGTTCGTGCCCAAGGGCAAGCGCGTCGTTCTCGGGCTCGTCACCACCAAGCGCGGCGAGCTGGAGAGCAAGGACCAGCTCAAGCGGCGGATCGAGGACGCCGCCCGGTTCGTCGACGCCGACCAGCTTTGCCTGTCCCCGCAGTGTGGCTTCTCCTCGACCAAGGAGGGCAACGACCTCACCCAGCAGCAGCAATGGGACAAGCTCAGGCTGATCGTCGAGACCGCACAGGAGGTCTGGGGCACGTGGTGACGCAGAACGGGCCGGTCCTGGTTGTCAGCGCGCACGCCGGCGACTTCGTCTGGCGCGCGGGCGGCGCGATTGCGCTGGCCGCTTCCGGTGGCGCGGAGGTGATGGTGCTGTGCCTCAGCTACGGCGAGCGGGGCGAGTCCGCCCGCGCGTGGCGCGACGGCAAGAAGCTCGACGAGATCAAGGCGCTGCGCCGCAGCGAGGCCGCCAGCGCGGCCGGCGTGCTCGGCGCCAACGTCGAGTTCCTGGATGCTGGCGACTACCCGCTGCGCGAGTCCGCCGAACTGATCGACGACATCGTGCGCTGCTTCCGGCGGGTCGAGCCGGCCGTGGTGCTGACCCACGCGCTGGCCGACCCCTACAACCCTGACCACCCGGCAGCCGCCCGGATGGCGCTGCAGGCGCGGGTGCTGGCACAGGCCATCGGTTATGACGCCCCCGGCGAACCGCTCGGCGCGCCGCCGGTGTTCCTGTTCGAACCGCATCAGCCGGAGCAGTGTGACTTCAAGCCACAGGTGCTGCTTGACATCACCGAGGTGTTCGCGGTCAAGCGCCGGGCGATGGAATGCCTGGCCGCCCAGCAGCACATGTGGGACTACTACACCGACCTGGCCAAGCGCCGCGGGGTACAGCTCCGGCGCAACGTCGGCCCCAACCTGGGCATGACGCAGACATGCATGGCAGAGGCGTACATGCGCGTCTACCCGCAGGTCACCGGGACACTGCAATGAGGAACGTGGTGGTCACCGGGGGCGTGCGGTGCATGCTGATGCGCGGCGGCACCTCGAAGGGCCTGTATTTCCTGGCCAGCGACCTGCCCGCGGACCCGGGGGAGCGGGACGCGCTGCTGCTCGCGGTGATGGGCAGTGGCCACCCGATGCAGGTCGACGGGGCAGGGGGCGCTCATTCGCTGGCTTCCAAGGTGGCGGTGGTCTCGCCCGCGCAGCGTGATGACGCCGACATCGACTACCTGTTCCTCCAGCTCGGGGTGGGCGAACCGACGATCACCGACCGGCAGAACTGCGGGAACATCCTCGCCGGGATCGGCCCGTTCGCGGTCGAGCGCGGCCTGATCGGCGCGGGTGGACAGGAGACTACCGCCCGCATCCACATGGTCAACTCGGGCGCGGTGGTCACCGCCACGTTCGCCACCCCCGGGGGCATCGTGCGGTACGCGGGGGACACCGCCATCGCGGGCGTGCCCGGCACCGCCTCGCCCGTCCTGCTGCGGTTCGCCGGCACCGCCGGCTCGGCTACCGGCAGCCTGCTGCCCACCGGCAGCGTGCGCGACGTCATCGACGGCATCGAGGTCACCTGCGTGGACAACGGCATGCCGGTGGTGGTGGCGCGGGCCAGCGATTTCGGGCTCACCGGCACCGAGCCGGTCCAAGACCTGGCCGGGAGCCAGGAGATGGCCGGCCGGGTCCAGGCGCTGCGGCTGGCCGCCGGGAAGCTGATGGGCCTCGGCGACGTCGCCGGCCTCTCGGTGCCCAAGACCACCCTGGTCAGCGCGCCGTGCGACGGCGGCACGATCGGCACCCGCACGTTCATCCCGGTCCGGCCGCACACCTCGATCGGGGTGCTCGGCGCGGTGACCGTCGCCACCGCGCTGCTGCTCCCCGGCGGGACCGGCGCCGAGCTTGCCCGGCTTCCCGCGACCGGGCATGTGATCGACATCGAGCACCCGGCCGGGCACCTCGCGGTCGAGGTCGAGCTTGACACCGCGCAGGACCCGCCGCGGGTGCTACGGGCGGGCGTGGTCCGCACCGCACGCAAACTGTTCGATGGGACCGTCTACACCTCCGAGACAGCCCGATAGGAGCCGAGCGATGCCCCTGCTGCACGACGTGGCTCATCTCGGTCATGCCGAGCTGCTCACCCCCGAGCCGGACAAGAGCCTGTGGTTCTTCACCCAGGTGCTCGGGCTCACCGAGAACGGCACCAGTGGCGAATCGGTCTACCTGCGCACCTGGGATGACTATGAGCACCACAGCCTGAAGCTGACCGCCTCGGACACCTCCGGCCTGCGCCGCACCGGGCTGCGCGCCAGCAGCGAGGAGGCACTGCACCGGCGGGTGACGCAGATCGAGTCGGCGGGCCTGGGCATCGGCTGGCAGTCCGGCGACACCGGGATCGGGCCCACCTACCTGTTCCGCGACCCGGACGGGCACGAGTTCGAGCTGTACTGGGAGTCCGACTGGTACCGGGCCGACGGTGAGCTGAAACCGGCGCTGAAGAACCAGGCGCAGGCCAACCCGGGCCGTGGCGTACCGGTCCGGCGGCTGGACCACGTCAACTTCCTGGCCGCGCAGACCAAGCCGAACGGGGACTTCGTGGCCGGGATACTCGGCGGCCGGGTTACCGAGCAGATCGTGCTCGACGACGGCACCATCTCCGCGCAGTGGCTGCACTTCGCGCAGAAGTCCTACGACCTCGTCTACACCAACGACTGGACCGGTGCGAACGGCCGGCTGCACCACATCGCGTTCGCCACCGACACCCGCGAGGACATACTCCGCGCTGCCGACCTGTGCCTCGACCGCGACGTTTTCATTGAAACAGGCCCGCACAAACACGCCATACAGCAG
>DASXKD010000433.1:0-7720 GCA_036497045.1 Streptosporangiaceae bacterium
AGGTCCGCGCTCAACGACGGCCGCCCGGTCCGCGAGGTGAACAAGTGCGCAGTGAAACTGTCCGGGAACAGCTCGCGGCGGTGCCCGGCAAGGAACGCGAACACGCTCCCCGGCGGCACCAGGTGCCCCGCGATCATCTCCGCGTCCAGCAGCTCCCGGTCCAGCTGTGATCTTCCCTGAATGAGAACATCATCCCAGGACATCGATGCTCGCGGACTTCATGGCCGCACTCGACCCGGTCAACGCGGTCGCCGACGCCGCGCCCGGCTTCGTCTGGCGGCTGCGGGCCGAGGACGGCAACGCCACCAGCGTGCGGGCCTTTGAGTGGGACCAGGCCGGCAGCGCCGGGGTCATCGTCAACATGTCGGTCTGGGAGCCGGTCGAGGCGCTCGCCGGGTTCGTCTGCTCCGGCCCGCACGTGGCCGTGCTGCGGCGGCGCCGGGAATGGTTCGAGCGGATGCGGGAGTCCTACTCGGCGCTGTGGTGGATCCCGGCCGGGGCGCTGTCGACCACCCAGGACGCGGAACAGGCCGTCAGGATGGTGCGCGCGAACGGGCCGACGCCCGCCGCCTTCACCCTCAAGGAGCACTTCCCGCCGCCGGGCGTCCCCGGCCGCGGGCCCGAGCTGGCCCCCCGCGACTGGATGTGCCCCGCCTAGCGCGGACGGCCACCCGCCGCGGCGCGCCGGTAGCGGCCCGCGAGCCGTTCGAGGTGCCCGATGAGCTCCGGGTGGGCGTCCGGGTTCTCGATCTCGAAGTCCACGTCGAGCATCCCCAGGTAGGCGGCGAGCAGCTGCGGCGTGTCGGAGCCGACGCGGACCCGGCACGTGCCCTCGTCGATCGGGTCGACCTCGATGGCGGCTGGCAGCCGGGGGACCAGCTGGTCGGCCGGGGCGTGCGCGATCACGCTGGCCCGGTAGTTCCACATCGCCGCGCCGGTCCCCTTGAGCACGTGCAACGCCGCGTCGCCGTCGGGCAGCGGGCGCGGCGTGAAACGGGGTCCCTCATGATGGCGCCGCAGGCTGACCCGGTCGGCGCGGAACGTGCGCCACCCCTGGCGGCCAGCATCCCAGCCCACGAGGTACCACCGGCGGCCCGCGCTGACCAGCCGATACGGCTCAACGTCCCGGCCGTCCTGCGCACCGTCATGCCGCCGGTAGTCGAACCGGACCCGCCGCTCGTCCCGGCATGCCGCGGCGAGTGCGGTTAGCGTGGCGGCGTCCACGGTCGGCCCCGAGGCCGGCACCGGAACTGCGAACGCCTCGAGGGCGCCGACCCGGCGGCGCAGCGGCGCCGGGAGGAGCTGCTGCAGCTTGGCCAGGGCGCGGACCGACGCTTCCTCGATCCCGGCCACGGGTCCGCTGGCGGCCGTGCGCAGCCCGACCGCCACCGCGACGGCCTCGTCGTCGTCGAGTAGCAGCGGCGGCATGGCAGCCCCGGTCCCGAGCCGGTATCCGCCGCCGACCCCCGGGCTGGCGTCGACCGGATAGCCGAGCTGGCGCAGTCGCTCGACGTCGTTGCGCACGGTGCGCGTCGTGACGCGCAGGCGCTCGGCGAGTTCCGGGCCCGTCCAGTCGCGGCGGCTCTGCAGGACCGACAGCAGCCGCAGCAGCCGGGCCGAAGTTTCCAGCATGTTCTCAAGATTGCCACGAATCGCGGAACGAAGCGTTCCTCAATACCTGACACGTTCCCACTATGGACAACAACAGCAGCGACATCCGGCCCTTCCGCATCGAGATCCCGCAGGCCGACCTCGACGATCTGCACGACCGGCTGGCCCGCACCCGCTGGCCGGACGACCTCCCCGGCATCGGCTGGGAACGCGGCATTCCCGGCGGCTACCTGCGCGGCCTGGCCGAGTACTGGCGCAGCGCCTACGACTGGCGGGCCGCCGAGGCCGCGCTCAACGAGATCCCGCAGTTCAGCACCACGATCGACGAGCAGCCGATCCACTTCCTGCACGTGCGGTCGCCCGAGCCCCGCGCGCTGCCACTGCTGCTGACTCACGGCTGGCCCAGCTCACCCGTCGAGTTCCTGAAGGTAATCGGCCCGCTGACCGACCCCCGCGCGCATGGCGGCGACCCGGCCGACGCCTTCCACGTCGTCATTCCCTCGCTGCCCGGGTACGGATTCTCCACCCCCGTGCGGCAGCCGGGCTGGGGCAACCTGTTCCGGGTCGCGCAGGCGTGGGCGCAACTCATGGCCCGGCTGGGTTATGAGCGCTACGCCGTGCAGGGCACCGACGTCGGCTCGGGCGTGTCCGGAATCCTGGCCATGATCGACGCGGGCCGGGTGGCCGGCGTGCACCTGACCGGCACCGGGGCGGGCATGCCGTTCGGCCCGGCGGTCCCGCTCGACGGCCTGTCCGCGGCCGACCGGGCGCGCGCCGAGCGGTTCAACGCGGCCCAGTCCGACGGCTTCGGCTACCTGCACCTGCAGTCCACCCGCCCGCAGACGCTCGGCTACGCGCTGACCGACTCCCCGATTGCCCAGCTGGCCTGGATCGCCGAAAAGTTCCGGGAGTGGACCGATCCCGCCACCGACCTGCCCGAGGACGCCGTGGACCGGGACCAGTTGCTCACCAACGTGAGCATCTTCTGGTTCGCCAGGGCGGGGGCGTCCGCCGCTCACGGCACCTACGAAGGCATGCAGGCGTGGCGCGCGATAATCGCCCAGCAGGAGGCCGGCGAGTCGGGCGCGTTCGCCGGCGGCCAGGCCGGGCCGCCGACCGGAGTCGCGGTGTTCGCGGCCGACACCACCATCCGGAGCCTGATGGACCCCGCCGGCCAGATCAGCCACTGGTCCGAGTTCGACCGCGGCGGACACTTCCCCGCCATGGAGGTCCCCGGCCTCCTGGCCGGCGACCTCCGCGCCTTCTTCCGGGGCCTGCGGTGACGGTCCCCGATCTGCTCAGCCGGGTGCGATCCAGGTCACGGCGGCAGCCTATGCCTGGGTTTGTCCCGGCCACCAGCGAGTTCTTGCCGGCAGCGGCGCGAACGCCGCTCCGCCGATCGTCAGCAGCCGTCGGCGGCCGGTCCGGTCGCCGAGCGTACCCATCGTGATGACCAAGTCGGCCACGATGAGTCCGTAGCTGTCACTGAGCCACAGCTGCTAGACGTTGGTGGCAGCCAGGTCGGCGCTCTGCCGTGGGAGCGGGAGGAGCAAACGCCGTCATGTTCATCGCGATGAGGACCTCGCGGTCCGGGCGATACGACGGCGAAAACTCATGCGAAAGTTCTGGAGGGGATGTCAAGGCGACGGCGGCGGCTCCGACCAACCTGTCGAAGGGCCCAGCCGGGCTCGCGAACCACGAGGAGTACGAGATGCAGTTCCTCATCAGCCTGCATATCAACCCGGCCGTGCTGGACGCGCTGACCGACGAGGAGAAGGCGGCGATCGGCGGCGGCCACGGCACGTTCATCGAGGCGCTGAAGAAGTCCGGCGAGCTGATCAGCACGCTGGCGCTGGTCGACCCCTCACAGTCCGCTGTGGTGTCCGTACGCAATGGCCAGCCGGTGGTGACCGACGGACCTTTCCTGGAGTCCAAGGAGTATCTGGGCGGCTTCTACCTGATCGACTGCGAGAACAAGGACCGGGCGATCGAGCTGGCAGCGCAGATCCCGGACGCCGCGATCGAGGGTCTGGGGGTCGAGGTGCGGCAGGTGATGTTCGCCGACGGACAATTGGAGACATGACAGCACCAGCCCTCGAGGACCTGCTGCGTGAGCTCACGCCGCAGGTCCTCGGCGCGCTGGTACGCCGGCACGGGCAGTTCGAAGGGTGTGAGGACGCCGTACAGGAGGCCGTCCTCGCCGCCGCCGTGCAGTGGTCGGCCGAGGGAGTGCCGGACAACCCGCGCGGCTGGCTGGTGACTGTCGCGTCCCGGCGGCTCATCGACCAGATGCGCAGCGACCACGCGCGCCGCGAGCGGGAGTCGGCGACCGCCACCGAGGTGGTGCCCGAGGACGTACCGGACACAGACGACACGCTCGTCCTGCTGTTCCTGTGCTGCCATCCGACGCTGACCCCGGCCTCCCAGACCGCCCTGACGCTGCGGGCGGTCGGGGGCCTGACCACTGCCGAGATCGCCCGCGCATTCCTGGTGCCGGAGGCCACGATGGCAGCCAGGATCAGCCGGGCCAAGCAGCGCATCAAGGCCGCCGGCAGCTCGTTCACCGTTCCGGACGGCGCGGAGCGCGAGGAACGGCTACGGGTCGTCCTGCACGTGCTCTACCTGATCTTCAACGAGGGCTACACCGCCTCCTCGGGCAGCGAGTTGCACCGTGCCGACCTCGCGCATGAGGCGATCCGGCTGACCAGGATGGTGCACGCGCAACTGCCCGAGGACGGCGACGTGACCGGGCTGCTCGCGCTGATGCTGCTGACCCACGCCCGCCGGGAGGCACGTACGACGCCGGCCGGCGACCTGGTACCACTGGACGAGCAGGACCGTACAAAGTGGGACCGCGGAATGATCGACGAGGGCATCGAGCTGGTCAAGGCGTCGCTGGCCGGCCCAGCGCTGGGGCCTTACCAGCTTCAGGCCGCCATCGCCGCCACACACGCCGACGCGGCCACGGCCGGGGAGACCAACTGGCCGCAGGTGCACGCCCTTTACCTGATCCTGGAACGGATCGCGCCCAACCCGATGGTCACCCTCAACCGGGCGATCGCGCTCGCCGAGACCGAGGGCCCGCTGGCCGGGCTGGCCCTGCTGTCCACATTGGACAGTGACGAGCGGACGGCCGGGCATCACCGGCTGCTATCCGTACGGGCGCATCTGCTGGAGAAGACCGGCGACACGGCCGGGGCGTACGAGCACTACCGGCGCGCCGCGAAGTCCACCGCCAGCATCGCCGAGCAACGCTACCTGGAGTCCCGGGCTAGCCGGGTGAGAGCATAAACTCCGCGCCCGGCGGGGCGATTAGCTCGACCCGTACCACGTGCAGGCCGACCCGTAGTCGATCCTCTCCCCCAAGATGATCTGGAAGCCTGTCCCCTGCTCGCACACCCAGGCCGGATTGCCGTTGTTCTGGGCGTTGGTCCAGTATCGGTTGACCAGGTACTGGTAGGCGGTATAGACGACGATGTTCCCGTTGGACCCGCCCTGGCCGTTGCTATATGGCGGCGTTGTTGCCGCTCCACATCACGAAGGCAGTTAAAGCGTTGGCGGCACGCTGACAGCGCCCGTGGCGGCACGATGCTGAGGCCCAGCAGGCCCGTAAAGGCTACGCGGGTTAAACGGCGACTGATGTCCTCTCCCCTGGCGTGTTACTCGCGCTTTAGGCACGCTCCCTCTGCGGAGTCACGCCGACACCAGAGCGCGTATGGGCCCAGGTTTGTGTTGTGCGCGGCGCAGCCCTCCGGGCGGGTGGAATAGGTTCCGGACGCGTATGCGGATTGAAGCTACTGGGGTAGCACTAGCTACCTACTAGTGGGTAACATACCGCTGCGGGCCAAGCCGATGGGAGAAGCCCATGTGGGTGCGGATCGGTTCCAAAGCGGCGGTGACGGCGGTGACGGCCCTGGCGGTGGCTGGCCTTGCCTGGGCGCCAGCCCCAATGGCGCGGGCGGCGACCGCTCCGGGCAGAGGCTCCTTCTATACCTACACGGGCAGCACGCCGCTGGCCCGGGTCAAGCCGGGCACCGTGCTGAGCACCCGGACCTTGTCCTATCACGTCGCCGGTATCGCGCTCCCGGTCCGGGTCGTCCAGTTGCTTTACCGGTCCGCCGGCGCACTGGGCCAGCCGACGGCGAACGTCACCTCGGTGCTCGAGTCACCCGTGCCCTCCAGTTCCCCCCGCGCGGTCTCTTACCAGTCCTTCTATGACTCGCTCGACCCGGCCGACGAACCGTCCGTTCAGATTGCCGGTGACGTCACCTTGGGCGGGCTCATCACTGACGCCGAGTCGGTGGTGATCGCTCCCCTGCTGCTCCAGGGCTACACGGTCATCGTTCCCGACACCGAGGGCCAGACCGCCGACTTCTCCAGCGGGCCGGAGTACGGGATAGCCACCCTCAACTCCATACGGGCCGCGACGAACTCCCCGCTCACCGGGCTTACCAAGGCCACCCCGATCGGCATGTTCGGCTACTCAGGCGGTGCCATCGCGACCGACTGGGCCGCCCAGATGGCACCGGCCTACGCCCCCGATGTCAACCGCCAACTGGTCGGCGCGGCCGAAGGTGGCGTGCTCGTCGACCCTGCCCACAATCTCGCGTACGTGAATGGCAGCAGCATCTGGGCGGGCATCATTCCGATGTCCATCATCGGTATCGCCCGGGGTTTCCACATCAACATCACGCCCTACCTGAGCAGTTATGGACTTCAGCTCTACAACTCGCTGCAAAATGCCTCGATCACCAACGTCCTGGGCCAATACCCTGGGCTCACGTTCGCCCAGCTCGTTAAGCCACGGTATGCAAATCCGGCCAGCATCCCCGTCCTGGTCAAAGTCGAGAATGAGCTCAATGCCGGCAGCCTCGGGTCACCCACCATTCCCATGTTCATCGGTCAGGGAGCCAACGGCACTCTCGAAGGCACCCCCGGCAACAAGCCCGGCATCGGACCCGGCGACGGGGTAATGGTGGCTGGCGACGTCCGTACCCTGGCTCGCGACTTCTGTGCCTCCGGCACGGCGGTCGACTACACCCAGTACAACGCGCTCAGCCACGTCACGACCTTTCCCGTCTGGGCGCCGGCCGCCCTGGCCTGGCTCGGCGGCCGTTTCGCCGGAGGCCAGTCACCCAGTGACTGCTCGCAGATTCCACCCGGCAACTCCCTGGCCCCCGTGAAACCTGCCGGCTGACCCGTACCCGGGCACCGGCTAGCTCACTGTCCTACCGCCACGCCGCCCGCGCATGTGCGTCTTGAGCGGATCGCTCGCCCCGGTCCACCTGCTCGAACAGGGCCGCCGCCCGCTCGGCGGTGCCCCGAGCCCAGCGCCCGGTGCTGAGCAGTCCCAGGGCCAGGATGCCCAGGCCCAGCCCGAACACCAGCCACCACACCCCGCGTGCCGCGCTGGTGAACGCCAGCCCGCCGTGGGCCAGGGCCGGTCCCACGAGCGTTCCGGAGATCGCGACGCCCAGGGCGGTGCCGGTCTGCCGGCCGGTGGAGGCCAGCGAGGCGGCTACCCCGGCCATCGAGCCGGGCATTCCGGAGACCGCAGAGTTGGTGATCGGCGGGTTGACGGTGCCCAGGGCGATGCCGAACAGCAGGTAGGTCGCGAGCACGGCAGGCATCGGCGTGGCCGGTCCCAGCCAGATCGATGCCCCGCCGCCCAGTGCCAGCGCGGCACCGGAGACCACCAGCGGCAGCCGCGGCCCGCGCCCGCCGACAACCCGGCCGGTCAGCGGCGACAGCACCACGACCAGCGCCCCGACCGGGAGCAGGCACAGCCCGGCGGCCAGCGCCGGCAGGCCGCGCACGTCCTGCAGGTACAGGGTGGTCACGAACAGGAACGCGCCGAACGCGCACAGCGCCCCGAGCGCCATCGCGATCGCCGCGCCGAACGGCACGCTGCGGAAGAGCCGCAACTCAAGCAGTGGGTCGGCGCGGCGCGGTTCGTAACCGAGGATGCCCAGCACGCCGAGCACGGCGACGCCAAGCAGGCCGAGGATGACCGGCGAGGTCCAGCCGAGCCTGGCGGACGCGATGATCGCGTAAACGACGCTGCCCAGTACCAGGATCACCAGGGCCTGCCCGGCCGGGTCGAACCGGC